>CAYRIW010000007.1:0-63358 GCA_964424595.1 uncultured Erysipelotrichaceae bacterium
ATAAGGGAATCTAAAGTTCCAGGTGCATTAAGTCCCGATTCTCCAAGTAGAACCCGTTATGTCCTCTTTTAGTTGCTAGTCTTGATTTGATATAAGCGTCCTGCATCGGTGATGGCGTAGAGTGAACCATCCGTGCCTTGAGCCACATCGCGAAAGCGTTGTTTTTCACTTTGCAATAAAGATTCTTCCGCAAGGACTTTATCTCCATCCAAGATGACACGTACAATAGCTTCTGCTTTAAGACCCGCGATGAAGAGATTGTTTTGCCATTCTTTGAACATATCACCATCGTAGAAAATCATTCCACTCGGTGCAATGACGGGATCCCAATAATAACGTGGTTCTTCCATGCCTTCTTTTGCAGTAATCTTGTCTCCAATGGGATTGCCGTTGTATTCTTCGCCATACGAAACGATTGGCCAGCCATAGTTCATTTCGTATTGGATCAAATTGAGTTCATCGCCACCCTGAGGTCCCATCTCATTCGCCCAGACTTCCTTGGTAATGGGGTGGATGTCGATGCCTTGCACGTTACGATGACCTAATGAGAATACGGTGCTTGGATATCCTTCTACGACAGCTCCATCCTTGCTTAAATAGTGGATTTTGCCATTGCCGTTGGCTGGATCTTGGGCTTGCATGCGACGATCAAAATCTTGACGATCACCGGTTGTCAGATAAATATTTTGTTTATCATCAAAGACGATGCGTCCTCCAAGATGATTGTTTCCACTGAGATAGGGAAGTGCAGTGAATATGGTCTTAAAATTGACTAAGCGATTGTTTTGAAGATCAAGTTCAGCACGACCGATCGCCGTTGCGGAACCTTGTGCACTAAGTGAAGCATAGGTAAAGTAAAGCATCGCATCGGTATCGAAATTGGGACTGATGGACACATCCAACAAACCACCTTGGTTTTGTGTGTTGATGGATGGAAAACCAGTGATGCGTGTAATCGAGTTACCATCTGCTTCAAGAACGACTATACGTCCTTGTTTTTCTGTAATCACAAGTTTACCATCGGGAAGGACATCGATGCCCCAGGGTTCATCAAGCTCTTGATTTATGATTGAATACGAATAAGATGCTTGTGTTTGTGTGCTTGCGGCTCGAGTCTGACCCACGAATGCAGGCTCAAAATCCGTATTCGGACCTCGTGTCTCCAAAGGGGGATACAAAACCAAAGTGGGTTCTTCGGCTTCAGGCAAGGTGGGAACATTTATGATGGGTTCGCTTTCAGGTGCGCTTGTACAAGCACTAATGAATAGAATTATAACGATGAGCAGGATGTTGCGTTTCATAGGTGTCCTCCTGTATTAAGCACAGTATAGGATGTGCTTAATCTTTTTTTAAGCCAGATGCCCATCTTTTATGAAACATTCGACCAAATTTGCAACTTGGACTTGAATTGAAGATTCAAAGCGTGTAGATTCACTAGTATGGACGTAAAACAAATATTGAAAGAATATCAAGCTCAGCATACAATCAAACTCGTTGCCAGCGACTTAGACGGAACCTTATTAGATAAGACAGGGATGCTCAGTGAAGCGAATCGCAAAGCGATTCAAGATCTAAAGACTAGAGGCATTCAATTTGCGATCGTAACGGGTCGTCCTTATTTCTCAGTTGGACCTTTGTTGTCAATGTGGGGCATTGAAGGACTTGTGGATGTGATCATTGCTAATAATGGCCTTGAGATTGGCATCCAAGCAACGGGTGAACTTCTTTTGGGAGAAAAACTTAGTGTGGACGCGATCCATGAGATTCTTGATTTGTATAAAGACATTCCTGGAAATTTCTGTTTCTATGGTGACAATGCTTTATATGGTCAAGAAATGGATGCATTTATGAAACGTGTCAGTGTTAAAAATAATTTACCTGCGTATGTTGAAGATCTTAAAACATTCATTAAAAAAGACCTTGAGAAACTTCTCTTGGCCTGTGATCCCAATGACCTAGAAATGATCAATAATTTTTATCTAGCCCATCAAAGTGAACTATATCGTGGTTTTAAGTCGCAAGACTATCTCTTTGAATTCATGCATCCCAGTGTAAGCAAGTTGGGTGGCATTGAGAAACTCGCTCAACATTTAGGGTTCAATGTTGAAGAGGTCATTGCTTTTGGGGATAATCTCAATGATTTGGAAATGATCCAAGGCAGTGGCTTTGGGGTCGCCATGATCAATGGGGATCCTGTGGTTAAAGCCCATGCGAAGATCATCGCTCCGCATCACGATGAAGATGGCTTTGCGTTTATTATTCAAAAGCTCATGAAAAACTATGAGTTTTCATAATTGGATCAAAATCCGGTTAATCTATGGGTTCAAAAATCAAAGCCTCAACAAATAATTCTTGAAATGACTTATGTTCTACTAAGTTGATGTTCTCGATTTTATTCGCAATCTCTTTGAACCTATCAATGTTCTTGGTGAACATTAAATATTCTGCTCCAGCAAGAGCAGTATTTTGCATAATTTTTACTTTATTCTTTAATGTGCTTGGAACAACTCCAATTGTAACTAAATCCTCAACATCTATATTTGAACCAAATCCACCAGAAAGAAATATATTCTTGATCATTTCTTGATCTTGTACCGATTCGATTAATATCGATATGCCAGTTTGAATGGCTGCTTTAGAAAGTTGAAATTCTCTAATATCTTTTTGGGTGATAAAAATATCTTTATTCTTATCTATAAAAAACAGTTCTTCATCATTGTTTAAACAGCCAGTTTCATCAAGTATATCTTTTCTTAATAGCTCTGCAATCACACTAATTATGCCACTTCCGCATACTCCAATTGGTTCCTTATTTTGAATCGTAAAGATATCGTTTCGATCAGCGTTAATTATTACTTTCGTGATGGCACCGGGAATGCTTGGTGTTCCACAAGACATATTTCCACCTTCAAAAGCGGGTCCAGCAGCTGTTGAAAGTGATTTGAATGAATGCATATTCCCGATTACCATTTCACCATTAGTCCCTAAATCTATAAGAATATTGAGTTCCTCAGAAAGATCCATATCACACGCAATCATACCGCTCAATATATCACCTCCAATAAAGGCACTGCTGTAAGGTGTTATGAATAATTGGTTGTCGTAAAAATCCAAGTGTGGGAAAATATCACGCACATTCTGGCTATAGTTGCTGAATTTATCAACTAAGAATGGTGATCTACCAATACTTTGCGGAGACATGTTTAACAAAAAATATGTCATTGTAGTATTTCCAGTGATAACAATTGGACCAAGCTTATCTTTTGGGACGAAATTTTCATTAATCAATGAAAGAATATTATCCTCGATAGGTTTGATAAGGTTCTCGTGTAAATGTGATAGATAGCCTTCATTTGATGCCTTTATTCTACTGATTACATCTGATCCAAATTTAACTTGATGATTGTAAAATGAGCGCGTATGTGCTTTTTCACTTTCGTCATTTTTCGACATTCGTATGACCACTGTCGTCGTCCCTACATCGATTGAGAATCCCCAGTTTTCATTTTTAGGATAATCATTGCTTATTTTTGAGACTATGTCTGTCGTAATTTCCATTCCTTCTTTTTTAACGATTTCGATATTTAATTTGACATCGTAATCGTGATCACAAGCTAAACGATAACCCAGATCGATTAGTCTTGGATTAATCAAATCGATGTCGTTCTTGGTAGGTGTGATGGAAGGGGAAATTTTCACTAAGCATTTTCCACATGTGTGGTTACCATTGCAAGGTGCTGGAATGGTAGATTCGAGATTGTTTTGTATGTATTTTAAAATTGTTATTGCCATTATTACATGCCCTTTGTTAATGAGACTTGTACTTTAATATCTTTTGCATATTTTTGAATAAGACTAACGGCATTTTGGAAATTCATCTTGTGAAAAATAAGTTTGAGTTTAACGAACTTCCCTTGAATAATAATTTCAAAATTTTGATTAAAAGTGTCTTGCATTAAAATCTCTGGGCAGCTTGACCATGGAATAGAAAATAATGACATTTCGAACCCGTTTGAACTCAAGCCTTTTTTAATTGGAAGGGTCCCAAAAATCGCTAAGTAAATCAAGGTATTTCTGAAACTCTCAATTAATGTTCCATTTTCCTTTATTGGGAATAGAATCATTGTGAAGAATACGAGTAAAACTGACGTAAAGAAATCTTCTTTGCCTTTAACGATAATTTTCCGGTTACGAGTAAATATAAGAAAAGTCTCATATAAAATCAACGACAGCAATAGTAAAGAAAATATGATGTTTAATAATTCCATAAATTTACCTCTAATTATCATAAACATTAACATTTATACGTCAAAAAATCAATTAAATGAAAGAATAATCATTTATATATATTAAATTATCATATAAATGATGATAATATACAGATAAAGAGGAAATAAACAATTATGAAAGAGAAGAGTATTCAACTGGTTGTTTTTGATTTAGATGGAACACTATTAAATGATCGGAAGGAAATATCAAACAATTCAAAACATGCTATTGAAGAGCTGAGTAAACGTGATATTAAAATATGTCTTGCAAGTGGAAGGCATAGCTCGATGATGGATATATACTCAAGACAGCTAACACAATGTGACTATTTAATTTCAAGCAATGGATCCGTGCTATTAGATAATGTAAAAAATGAAACAATCCATGGCTTCTTTTTAGACCCAAATGAAGCGAAAAATATTGTCGAATCCTGCATAATTAATAAACTTGAATTTGTCGTCTATAAAGATACTGAAATCTATTTTACAGACTGGAGCTATTTTATAAATAAAAGGTTCGAAAATTATGAAAATCTTCAAGCAAAACACAAAGTTACAGTAGGTATTGAAAGAATGACTTTGTCAAATCTACAAAACTTTCAAAGAATCGAAAAGATTGCCGTGTATCAAATAGGGGAAAAAGAAATGAGGTTTTTAGAAGACATTCTAGATAGGCTCTTTCTAACTAAACTTGAGAACACTGGAGATAGACTATTTTCATTTGTGCACTCTTCAGCGTCAAAAGGAGAAGCGCTCAAGAGATTATTCTTAGAAGCGGGATTGAGTTCAGAGAGCACGATGGTTTTTGGAGATTACGATAATGATATTAGTTTGTTTGAAGCTGCTTCGATCAGAGTGGCTATGAAGAATTCAACCCAAAGTATTATTGATCTCGCTACTTTTATTACTGATACTAACAATAATGATGGTGTTGCCAAGGCAATAAAACATATACTTATACCAGAATTTATAATTAATTGAACAAATGACCATAAAATTCAATCAATTAAAATCGTAAAGTGTAATATAATCATATAATATTTGAAATATTCATATAAACAAATTGACACGTATTGAAGGATTAGTGATAATCAAGCTGTATTTAATTCTATCGTTGGAAGCGCTTCAATTGATAGTAATTAGAACTATAAAAAAATGGAAAGGGGTATTTATTATGAATGTTGGAGGAATATTAGATTTATTATTAAAGCAGATTTTTGGACAACCTTTTATGTTGATGGCTATTATCGTATTTGTTGGTTACATAGCCATGAAAGAAAAACTTTCTAAGGCAATCATTGGTGCTTCAAAAGCTGCAATAGGCATTATTGTAATGGGAATGGGTTCAGGAGCATTAATTGGAAATTTCAATAAACTCATCGAAACCATAAAATTGGCTACTGGTATTGCTGGAGCTGGATTAAATACTTATCCTACAATGACTGCCGGATATGCAAAAATGGATTTGGTTCTTGGTGATGGACAAGGAGCTACTTGGGGGATTTACACATTACTTGTTGCGTTTCTATTAAATCTTCTGTTGGTTGCTTTCAGAAAATACACCAAGATCCAAGCTGTATTTCTAACTGGAAATGTAATGCTGGTTCAAGCAGGTATCTCAACATATGTTGTTTGGAGGTTTTTAGGAACAGACATGATAACAACTGTGTTGATTGCATCCGCAGTAACTGCAATATATTGGGGTGTAATGTCAACTTTATTGATTAAACCTACGAAAGAAATTACAGGTGCAGATTTTACTGTTGCGCATCAACAAATGCTAATGAATTACGTAGCGTATAAAGTAAGCCCAAAACTTGGTAATGCTGAAGTAGATGATATTGAGAAAAAACAATTTCATGCTGGTTTGAGTGTTTTCCAAGATAGCGTTATTGCTACTCTAATGGTTATGTTTGTTTCTGTTAGTGTAATTTTCCTTCTAATTGGAACAAAGAACATTGACTGGTTAAGAAGTGCTGAAGGATTGAACCAAGGTGGTTTGAAAAATAATGTGATCTTCTTATTATGGATTAGTATTACATTGACGGCGAATATTTACGTACTTTTAGCGGGTGTTAGAATGTTTGTTGGCGAAATAATGATGTCTTTCAAAGGTATCTCTGAAAGATTGTTGCCTGGTGCAGTCGCAGGTGTTGATTGTGCCGCTATTTATGCATATGCTCCTAAATCTGTTGTTATTGGATTGCTTTTTGGAACTGTTGGGCAATTGTTAGGTTTGGTATTATTGATTTTGTTCAAGTCCCCGATTTTCATTGTTCCAGGTTTCATTCCATTATTCTTTGATAATGCAACAATTTCTGTATATGCGAACAAATTCGGTGGCTGGAAAGCTTCTGCAATTCTTGTAACCACTAACGGATTGATTCAAATTATTGGTTCCATGTTTGCGATTCGATTGATGGAACTAAGTTGGTGGCAGGGAAGCTCAGATTATGCTACGATTTGGGTAGGAATCATTTGGGTATTCAAATCAATTGGAAGCATGTTGGGTTTACCAATCGCTGGGTAAGTATTGTGAAATGAGCCTTGGTTTTTCCAGGGCTTTTAATAAAAGAAAGAAGGATAAAATATATGTTAAATATTCTATGTGTGTGTGGTAATGGAATGGGGACGAGCACCTTAATGAAGGTGAACCTTAAGAAAATCTGCATTAATAATGGTATTGATGCAAACATTGAATCTTGCGCATTTGGAGAGGCGACAGCTCATTTAATGATGACGGATCTTGTTATTACATCGCCAGAGTGGGCGAGTATGTTACCGCAAATTGGAAAAGTAAAAGTTGCAGTAACAAAGAATTTGATTGATTTTAAAGGTATGGAAACAACGCTTATTGACGCTGTTCGTACTCATTATCCGAAGGAAATTAAGTAGGTTATTAAATGGGTAAAATGACAAGTTACGAAATAATCAAAGCTAATGTTGAGTTTTTGAACCCAGAACGCATTGGTTTAAGATTCGATCGAATTGCACAGGTAGGTGATGTTTTTAGAATATTTGTTTTACCTCAGAATGACCGGCGTGATCCTTCTAAATCGTACTCTGTTACCAAAAAGGTAAGACCAATTAATGGTGAGTTTGATGAGTGGGGCTGCCTTTGGGAAACTGAAGATGAAACTGGTTCTGACATGGGTCAAGTCAAAAACATTCCACTCGACGAGTGGGAGAAGTTCGATAATTTTGAATTTCCTGATCCTAAAGCACCAGGCAGATTTGACGGTCTTGAACAAGCTTTGAATATTGCCGAGTCACGTAATCTATATGTTCAACTGAATAGTCCACAATGTATTTTTGAAAGAATGCACTTTCTGAGAGGATTTGAAAACACATTGATGGATATTTTACTGGATCCTGAGTTGATTGAAAAACTTGCAATTAAGTTGGCTGATTTTCAAATTGGCATTATCGAAGAAGCTTACAGACTTGGTAAAGGTAGGATTCATTGTTACGATACTACTGATGACTGGGGAACTCAAACAAGCTTGATGATTTCACCTGAAATATGGAGAGAAATTTTCAAGCCACAATATAAAAGGGTCATTGATAAGGCTCATGAATGCAAAATGCATGTACGCTTTCACACGGACGGCAAAATTAATGATATTCTCGAGGATTTTATTGAGTTGGGGATAGATATTCTAAATATTCACCAACCAAGATTAGTTGGTATCGATGAGGTATCCAAGATTGCACAAGGTAAGATTTGTATTGAAGCAGCTGTTGATGTTCAAGCAACGCTTCCAACTGGAGATAAAAATCTTATTGAACAGGAGGTAAAGGAACTCGTTGAAAAATGGGCGACTCCTAAAGGTGGTTTGATTGGAATTGAATATGGTTACCTCAAATCTATTGGAACAACAAAGGAATCGATGTTATATGCGCTAGAGTGTTTTAAGAAACACGGTACACTCAATATAAAGGAGTAGAATAATGCAATTATTAGATGATATTTCACAATTTCTTCAGAAAGGTAGAGCGCCTCAAGTAAAGGAATTGGTTACTAGAGCTTTGGAGGAAAGCATCCCTGCTCAAACAATATTGGATGATGCACTCTTGAGTGCTATGTCAATTGTTGGAGAGAAATTTAAGAATAACAAAGTTTTCGTCCCAGAGGTTTTAATTGCTGCTCGAGCAATGAATGCCGGATTGGAAATCTTAAAGCCCTATTTAATTAAAGCGGGTGAAGTTGAAAGAGGAACTATTGTTCTTGGGACAGTGAAGGGCGATCTTCATGATATTGGAAAGAATCTAGTCAAAATCATGATGGAAGGCAAAGGAATAAAGGTTGTTGATTTAGGTGTAGATGTTCCTGCTGAGCGTTTTATTGAAGCGGCGGAAGAAACCGGCGCAAAACTTATTTGTTGTTCTGCTTTGTTGACAACAACGATGGGTGAAATGGAGAATATAGTGGCATTGCGTAAACAGAGTAATCTACCAACATTTGTAAAAGTAATGGTGGGTGGAGCGCCAGTTACTCAAGATTACTGCGAGAAAATCAATGCTGATTTATATTCACCGGATGCTGCAAGCGCCGCAGAAATTGCACTCAAATATATGCAAAGTGCATAAATTCTTTGATTAATAAAAGGAGAGAAAATGTCGAAAGAACTACTTTTTAGAGCTTTAAATCATCAGCCTGTTGAGAGAGCACCTTGGGTGCCGTTTAGTGGTGTTCACTCTGGCTTGCTTAAAGGCTACAACGCTGAAGAAGTATTAAAAGATGGCGATAAATTGTTTGAAAGCTTATTAGAAGTCAATAAAATATATAGTCCGGATGGACAGCCTGTTATATTCGATTTACAAGTTGAAGCTGAAATTTTAGGGTGTGATTTAAAATGGGTCAATGATAGTCCTCCAATGGTAGTAACGCATCCATTAAGCACAGATAAAAAAATACCTTGTGATTGTAAAGTGCCTAACCCAGAAGATGGTCGTTTACCGATGATTTTGGATGTTATGCGCCGTATGAAATCATCTGTTGGTGAATCGACTGCACTTTATGGATTGGTTTGTGGTCCGTTTACCTTAGCAAGCCATTTGCGAGGGACGGAAATTTTCATGGATATGTATGATGACCCTGAATATGTTGTTAATTTGATGGAGTTTTCGAGGAAAGTTTGCGACGCCATGTCGAATTATTACATTGAGGCAGGTATGGATGTGATTGCTTTTGTTGATCCATTGGTTTCCCAGATTTCTTCAGACCATTTTGAAGAATTTCTATCAAAACCTTACGCTTCACTATTTGAATCTATCAGAAATAAAGGCATATTCTCTTCATTCTTTGTATGTGGTGACGCTTCCAGAAACATTGAAGTTATGTGTCAAACGAAACCAGATAATATTTCTATTGATGAAAACATTGACATAGCAGAAGCAAAGAAGATTACTGACTCGTATAATGTTACCATTGGTGGTAACATTCAACTTACTGTTACAATGCTCCACGGTTCACAACAAGCCAATATGAAAGCAGCCATAGATATTATTGAGAAATGTGGAACACATAACTTAATTGTTTCTCCGGGTTGCGATATGCCTTACAATACACCGATTGAAAATGTGATTGCAGTTTCACAAGCGGTAAGAAATTTTGAAGACACCAGAGAAGCAATTAAAGGTTTTGATACTGCTTTGGATTTAAAGGGTGTTGAAGTTGAATTGCCCAACTATCATAGTTTGACAAAACCATTTGTAGAGGTATTTACCCTAGATTCAGCGAGTTGTGCAGCTTGTGGATATATGATGAATGTGGTGAATGAAGTGAAAACAGAATATTATGATTTGTTTGATGTAGTAGAATACAAATTTACAAAAAAGGAAAACATATTACGTTGTATTAAAATGGGTGTTAAAAATCTACCATCACTCTATATTAACGGAAAACTTGTTTGGTCTTCCTTGATTCCAAGTAAACAAGAGCTCGTCAAAGCTATTATGGAGAAAGCTTAGGATATATGAATCTTATCGTCGTTAATGGTTTCTTAGGTAGCGGAAAGACAGTTTTTTTAAAAAACTGTCTTTTGCAACTTTCTACAAAAAAGGTTGCAGTAATTATGAACGAGTTTGGAAAAAGTTCTTTTGATGCACAGCAACTTGATGAACTTAAGATACATCTTGATGAAATCAATCATGGATCAATTTTCTGTTCGTGTAAGAGTGACACATTCGTAGCTTCTCTAATAAAATTCATGAAAATGGATTTAGACTATATTTTCGTCGAATCAAGTGGTTTTGCAGATCCAAGTTCACTTGAACAGCTGGTCTTTTTCGCAACTGAAAAAGCTTCAATTAATGAGCTTGGTTTTTGTTCAATTTCAGTAATGGATCCAATTTCATTTCCTAAACTCAATAAGACTCTTGTAATGATAAATAAACAGATAGAGATCGCGGATTCAATCTTATTAAACAAAATTGATCTCGTTGAAACTAGCGTTTTGGATGAGTGCATAAATGGAATTAGGAAGATAAATAATACTGCCGAAATCTATCTAACACGATTCAGTAAGCTGTGTATTGAAAACTTATCATTTAGAAAACCTAATCAACAATCTAGTATTTCAGTCAATTCTAAATCTCTAATTGAATCTAGTATTTCTTTGAAATTTATCAATACAGTTTCTAAATCTAAAATGCTTGATTTTTTAGATTGGTTAAATGGTTGTGTCCTAAGAGTTAAGGGTGTTCTTCTCATCGATAACTACCCAAAAAGGATCGAGATTGCCTCAGGTGTGATTTCTTTTGATAGCGTAGAAGTATCAGACCAAAGCCTAGTTATTTTATACTCGTCAAATCACACATCAGGTGATAAAATAATCGAAAAATTGAATAGTTTATTTCCCGGAAACTGGATATTGGAGGGCAGAAATTGATAAAGAAACGAGTTATCATCAGCTGCCGAGTCTTTGAACCAATGATTCGAAAGTATGAAGAAGAAAATGATGTCAATTTTGACATTAAATGGATTGAAGTAAAGAAGCACAATAATCCAGATGAACTTGCGGAAGAAATTCAGAAGAATATTGATCTAATTACAGATGCTGATGAAATACTGATCATGTATGGTCTATGTGGAAATGCTTTGCTGAAAATAAAACCTAGAAAATTACCATTGGTGTTGATACGAGCTCATGATTGTTGTTCGATTTTAATGGGATCTAAAGAGAGATTTCTTGAGCATTTTGGTCACAGATTAAGTCAACGATGGAGTTGTGAGTCTTATGAACTTGAAGAAATGAGTAATTATATAGAAAAATCATTGGAGTTTCAAAAAATGGTTACCGAATATGGATATGACAATGCACATTACGTCTATTCGTTACTATATCCCAAAAATGAAGGGAAAACAGTTTATATATCCTTTGATTCGGATAATGATCATAAAAAAATATTAGAACTATCTGATAATCAAATAGAAATAATAAAAGGCGATTCATCTCTAATTGAGAAATTGTTAAGTGATAAAGTGATTGATGAAGTTCTTAAATTATACCCAGGTGAAAGTATTGAACCAATTTACGATCACATTGAAGTGATTAGTAAGACAATCTAAGTAATTTTTCTCATTTATGTTAAGTTTTTATTATTCTTACTCCCAAATCTTTTAAGTACTTGCATTGTTCTGTGTTTGCACTTTCATCTGTGATCAAGACATCAACACTATCGATTGAACTTGATATGAAATTGCTGTTACGACCGACCTTTGATCCGTCTGCAAGAATAAATTTACTACCAACACACTGTTTGATCATTAATTCATTAATCGGGACTTCATCTAGAGTCACTGTAGTCATTCCCATGTCAGATGAGAATCCACTACAACCCAAGAAAGATTTATTTGCGGAAACTTTTGATAAATTATTCAAAGCAAACTCGCCAACCATGGCTTCTTTTGGCTCACGCAATTCACCACCAGTTAAAAATACCCTTACATTTGGATCTTTTTGAACAAAAACAGCATTTGCATTATTTGTGATAACATTAACACGCTTATTCTTTAAATACTTCAGCATTAGCAAGGCGGTTGAACTTGTGTTAATGAAGATTGTGTCGCCACTTTCAATAAATTCGGATGCCTTCTTTGCAATCAGATTCTTTCGAGTTTCAAGAGGATTTTTGTCGAGTTCTGATTCCAGAAAGTTCTGAATAATTCTTGCGCCACCATAATAACGTGTAATTTTGTTTTTTTCTTCCCAATATTGGAAATCCCGACGAATAGTTAGCGAGCTTACTTTTAGTTTCTCTGCTAATTTATCGGCCGTTAAATTTGGATCGATTTTTAATAATTCTAGAACTTGATTTCTTCGTTCATCAACAATTGATTTATGTCTTTTCATCTTAGTCTCCAATTTTATTTATATGTATATTAATATATCCTAAACAAATTATACATAAAATAGTGTAAAAATCCATATAATTAATATAAGATACAAATTTAATTGATTAAAATTCATTAAAAATTAAATAAATCATAAATATAAGATAATGAACATATAATCCAATTGAAATATTATTGAATAGATTATAAGCTTTAAGTGCTATTAAAGGAGAAATCATGTCAAAGATAAATGAGATGAATAGAGAAAAATGGATTCTCAGTTCGTTCCCAGAATGGGGAACTTGGTTGAATGAAGAAATCGATGAAGAAGTCGTTGAAAAAGGTAAACTGGCCATGTGGTGGTTGGGTTGTGTCGGGATTTGGTTCAAGACTGAAAACAACACCAACATCGTCATCGATGCCTGGTTTGGAAATGGTAAACGTACAAAGAAAGTGCAAGAAATGGCACCTTTCCACCAAATGCGTAATATGACCGGAGGTAAGATGTTACAACCGAATCTCCGAGGTAGCCAAATTGTGTTTGATCCTTATGCCGTGACCACAGTCGATGCGGTCTTGTCCACGCACTATCATGCGGATCACATCGACTTGAACATGGCGGCTGGCGTTCTCCAGAACGTCAAAGCGAAGGTTCCGTTCATCGGACCTAAGAAATCCGTTGAGATCTGGCGTAAATGGGGTGTTCCTGAAGATCAACTCGTAACCGTCAAACCGGGTGATGTGATTAAGATTAAAGATACTGAGATTTGCGTTGTGGATTCCTTCGACCGTACCTGCTTGGTTACAGCGGATGAAGACATTCGTGGCGTATGTCCTACGGATATGGATGATAAAGCGGTCAACTTTATCGTAAAGACACCAGGTGGCAATGTGTATCACTCTGGAGATTCCCATTATTCGATCTACTTTGCGAAGCATGGTAAGGATCATGAAATTGATGTGGCCTTTGGATCCTACGGTGAAAACCCAGTGGGCAACCAAGATAAGATGACCTCCATTGATATCCTACGTATGGCAGAAGCATTGAATACCAAAGTCGTTATTCCAATACACTACGATGTTTGGACAAACTTCAAAGCCGATCCAGCTGAAATCTTGATGCTTTATGATTTCAAGAAATATGTCTTGGATTATAAATTCAAACCCTTTGTTTGGGATGTCGGTGGCAAGTTCATTTATCCAGATGATGCCAACAAACGTCAATTCCACTTCCGTAGAGGCTTCGAAGATGCATTCGAAGATGAACAGAACATTCCGTTCAGGTCGATGCTCTAATGTTGCGTGAATTCGTAGCGAATAAGCACACCGCTTATCATCAACGTTTTGATTCTTGGGAAGAAGCAATCCAAGCAGGATGCGAACCTTTGTTGAGAGACAACACGATTACCCAAGACTACGTGCACTCGGTCATTCAATGTGTCAAGGATTACGGTCCTTACATCGTCATTGCACCGATGATTGCCATGCCACATGCCTCCACAGGTGCTGTTGGTGTAAACAAAACACAAATTGGATTCATGAAAGTTGAAGAACCTGTTCATTTCACGCCAGGAGATTCCGAAAAGGATGCTAAATTGTTTTTTACACTAGCAGCTGTAGACTGTGATGAACATCTTGTAAATATGGTTAAATTGGCTGAGTTGCTAATGAATGAGAATTTAGTGGCTGAGTTGATGAACGTAAAGAGTGATGATGATTTGCTTGAAGTTGCCTCGAAATATTGTTCATCAAAGTAATTAAGAAAAGGATTGGTTAGTAACAAAATGGGCTTCAGGATGCTTATACGAAATTAAAACTGCTTGCATCCGGCGTTTTGGGCAAGTTTAAGTAGGTTTAACCAAAACATATACCGGGTCGAAAGCCCGGTATATGCTTTATCAGGGAGAAATGACATGAAAATAGAAAAAATCTTTTTAGATGAAATTTATCGATGTTACAGCACGATGGCCATGGAATTGGATGGGGAGCTCCACTACTTCTTTGCAAGTGAAGAAAAGGGCCATCCTTGTTATGCTTATCCGCACCATGATCTCAAGAATCGTAAAACCGTGTGGGAACAAGGCGGGGGTACGATGTCCATGATTCCACTTCCAAACACAAAGAACCAGTTCATTGCAATCATGGACTTCTATTTGAAGGAGTGCCCAAGTCAATCCAAACTCGTTTGGTTTACGTACAAAGATGGGGCTTTTATCCAAAAAGATTTATTTTATCTTCCTTTTCTACACCGTTTTGATTTATATCAAGTTCAGGATGATGTCTATTTCATCGGTGCAACCATTGCGCATGATAAGAAAGACAAAGAAGATTGGAGCTTACCAGGTAAGATCTATACCGCTAAACTCCCTCAAGATCTTAATCAATCACAAGATATTAAATTGGAAGTCTTGGTGGAGGGTTTATTTAGAAACCATGGTTATACCCGTGCCACGGAACAAGATGGTGGTTACTTTGGATCCGATGAAGGCATCACACGTGTGACGATTCCTCAGAAAGCAGGCGGAGCTTGGCAGGTGGAACGTATTCTTTCCGGCCAAATTGGTGAAATTGCGGTTGGGGATGTGAATCATGATGGTAAAGAAGAAATCATGACGATCGAACCTTTCCATGGAAAGACGATCAAAATTTATGAATATCAAAATGAAGACTATGAACATGTCTATACCTATCCTCGTGAAATGGATTTCGCCCATACTTTGGTCAGTGCCAAAGTCAATGGCGTGCAAAGTTTCATCGGTGGTATCCGTCGTGTCAATCCTGATTTGTTCATCATTCAATATAAAGACTATGAGTATCAAACCATCCTTGTGGATGAAGGCTGTGGTCCAGCCAACTTGAATGTCATCGATGTGGATGGGAAAACCATCATCCATTCATCCAATCATACAAAAAACGAAGCGGCACTTTACGTCGTTTCAGAATAGGAGCCATCATGTACAAGAAACTTAAAGAAGAAGTCTTAAAAGCAAATCTGCTTTTACCGAAGTATGACTTGGTTGTCTTTACCTGGGGGAATGTGTCCGCAGTCGATCGTGAAAAGGGCATCATCGCAATCAAACCTTCAGGTGTTGAATACGATGATATGCAAGCAGATGACATCGTCATTGTGGATTTAGCAACAGGCGAAGTCTTGGATGGCAAACTTAAACCTTCCAGTGATACACCAACCCACTTGGAACTTTATCGACAATTTCCGAACATCGGTGGCATCGTGCATACACATTCACGTTGGGCGACGATCTTTGCCCAAGCGAAACATCACATCAAGGCATATGGAACGACGCATGCGGATTATTTCTATGGTGCGATTCCGTGCACACGTTTGTTAAGTGAAGCGGAAATCAAAGGTGAATACGAACTCAATACAGGCAAGGTCATTGTCGAGACGTTCAAAGACATCGATCCTGATTTTGTACCAGGTGTTGTGGTCGCAAGTCACGGACCCTTTGCTTGGGGTAAGAGTGCTTTGGATGCCGTACACAATGCGGTGGTCATGGAAGAAGTGGCCATGATGAGTTGGCATGCGAAGATTGAGAATTCGAGTTTAGAGTCTATGGATCAAAACCTTCTTGATAAGCATTTCTTGCGTAAGCATGGAAAGAATGCCTATTATGGTCAAAAATAAACCTTATCAACTTGGTCTTTATGAGAAAGCCATGCCTTCTACCTTGACTTGGTTGGAAAAACTCAATCAAACCAAAGCTGCAGGGTTTGATTGGTTGGAGATCAGTGTGGATGAAACAGTCGCAAAATTATCCAGACTCGATTTCACAAAAGATGAAATCAATGAAATCAAAGCCGCAATGAAAACCTCAGGTGTGCCCATTTTAACCATGTGTTTAAGTGGTCATCGTAAATATCCTTTAGGTTCTCATGATTTAGAAACTCAGAAGCGAAGTTTAGAGATCATGCAGAAAGCCATTGATTTATCCAGTGCTTTAGGTGTGCGTATCATTCAGTTGGCTGGTTACGATGTTTATTATGAGACCAGTGATGATTACACAAAGGAAATGTTTAGCGTCAATCTAAACAAGTGTGTGCAGATGGCTGCTAAAGCAGGCATCATCCTAGCCTTTGAAACCATGGAAACCTTATTCATGGATACCTGTAAGAAATCCATGCACTACGTGAATCTCAACCATTCACCGTATCTACAAATCTATCCAGATGTTGGCAACCTCACCAACGCAAGTCGTATCTCTGGTATCTCTGTCAAGGAAGATCTTGAATCTGCGAACGGTCATATCGCCGCAGCACATCTCAAAGAGATCATCGAAGGTCATTATCGTGAAATTCCATTTGGGACAGGTGATACGCATTATGATGAAGCCTTGGAAGTCTTGGCTAAACAGGGTGTACGCATGTTTACTGGGGAATTTTGGTACATCGGGAGTGAGACATGGCAAGCAGATTTAGCGTTTGCGAATCATTATTTACGATCAAAAATCGAAAAGTATATCAACTAAGGAGATCTGATGTTAAGTAATCAAGAACTGGAGAATATTGCACGTCGCGTACGACGCAATATCATTAAAATGGTGACCAATGCGAATTCAGGTCACATTGGGGGTGCTTTTTCAGCCACTGAGATCGCAGTGTCTTTGTATTTCAATGAAATGACGATTAATGCGAACAATGTGTTGGACAAAGTCCGTGATAAGTTTGTCTTATCTAAAGGTCATGCCTCAGCCTTGCTTTTCGCTGTATTGAATGAAAAGGGCTTTCTACCTGAGGAAGAACTCTTGACCTTCCGTAAGATCAATTCAAGACTTCAAGGGCACCCAAATATGAACTATGTCCAAGGTGTGGACATGTCTACAGGTTCCTTAGGTCAAGGTTTGTCTGCAGCGGTTGGGATGGCTCTATCGTATAAAATACATAACGATGATTTCAGAGTCTACTCACTCGTAGGAGATGGAGAAAGTCAAGAAGGTCAAATATGGGAAGCAGCCATGGCTGCGGCTCACTATAAGTTGGACAACTTATGTGCCATCATGGATATGAATGGTTTACAAATCGATGGGGACGTGACGGAGGTCATGAATCCGTATCCACTCGATGAGAAGTTTAGAGCTTTCGGTTGGAATATCCTTACTGTAGATGGTCATGATTATGATCAACTGCACCAAGCTTATGCGGATGCTCGTGCATGTAAGGGGAAACCAACCATGATCATTGCGAAGACGGTCAAGGGCAAGGGTGTCAGCTTCATGGAGAACCAAGCGGGATGGCATGGGGTCGCTCCAACACCAGAACAGGCTGAAGCAGCCTTGAAAGAATTGGAGGACTAAGATATGGCAAAAATGGCAACCCGTGAAGCGTACGGTAAAGCGTTGGCTGAATTGATCATAGAAAATCCTAAAGTTATCGTACTCGATGCGGACTTGAGTAAGTCCACCAAGACCGCCGATGCGAAAGCTGTCTGCCCAGAGCGGCATGTGAACGTAGGGATTGCGGAAGCAAACATGATGGGGATTGCGGCGGGTTTAGCAACCTGTGGCAATATCGTTTATGCCAGCTCATTCGCGATGTTTGCGGCAGGACGCGCGTATGAACAAGTCAGAAATAGTATCGGTTACACGCATTTGAATGTGAAGATCTGTGCAACGCATGCAGGGATCACCTTGGGTGAAGATGGAGCATCCCACCAATCCATAGAAGACATCGCACTCATGCGTAGTATTCCAGGCATGACGGTCCTACAACCGAGTGATGACATTGAAACGAAACAGATGATCAAAGCCATCAGTGAATTCGATGGTCCATGTTATGTGCGTTTGGGACGCAGTGCTGTTGAGACGGTGAACAGTGAAGATTATAAGTTTGAATTGGGTAAAGGTGTCGTCCTTCGTGAAGGCAAAGACATTACCTTGATTGCCACGGGCATGATGGTTCAAGAAGCGATGAAAGCTTCGACCTTACTCGCTGAACAAGGCGTTGAAGTCTCTGTCATCAATATCCATACGATCAAACCTTTGGATGAAGCGCTCATTCTGGATTATGCAAAGAAATCCAAATTGGTCGTAACCTGTGAGGAACACTCGAAGTTTGGTGGTTTAGGCTCTGCGGTTGCGGAAACCTTAAGCAAGAATCATCCAAGCAAGATGGCGATGGTTGCGGTCAATGACACCTTTGGTGAGAGTGGCACACCGGCTGCTTTGATCGAGAAATATGGCTTGACGGCTAAAGATATCGTCGCTACTGTTCTTGGAAGTATTTAATCAACCCATCGAAAGATGGGTTTTTTTGACTGGAATGTGTCATTTTCACTTCAGTGTTATAATGAACATACAAAGAAGGTGAACCTTTATGAAACATATCATTCTGATTCGACATTCACAGGCTGAAGATTTGCTTGAAGGCATGGAAGATGCGACGCGCTCTTTGACTGAAAAGGGTAAGAAGAAGCTGCGTAAGATCAGTCCATTTTTAAAACAGAGGATTCGTGAGTATGAAACGGTTTCAATTTTTAGCTCAGAGTTAAAGCGTTCGATCCAGAGTGCTCGAATCCTTGCGAAACGGCTTGATCGCAATTATGCAGGTGAACAGACCTTTCTTCAAACCGGTGATTCGGAAGCTTTGTTGGATCTGATTCGAACTGAGGATGTGGAATGTCTAATACTAGTTGGACATCAGCCTTATCTCAGTGAGTTCAGTGAGCATTTGAGTGGTCTTGATTTACCATTTGAAACCTGTGCGTGTGCATGTTTTAGTATCGATGAGGATGAATTCAATCTGGAATGGTTTGCACAACCACACTGGATGATGCGTCATGCCAAGTTATAAACTGATTCCTGCTCAGCTCTTCTCAGAATTGTGGCAAACGCAGTGTGAACAAATCATTTCATCTGCTAATTTGGTCCTACGAGCCGATGAGGATATTGAAATGGTTCATCAGTATCGAATTGCACTTCGTAAAGCGCGATCATTACTGGTGTTCATGAAGCCCCTTTTAAAAGTGGCTTTTTTTAATCAAGTGAATGACCAATTCAGACAGTTCGCAAATCATTTCTCAACGGTAAGAGAATGGGATGTCCTGCTTGAGTACTATCGAGAGACGTATCTAAAACATGTTGAGGAGGACGGTCTTCTGACAGAAGTCTTGATGAATGAACAAAGAAAGCATCGTTTGGATGCATATGCTCACTTTGATGCACAAGACACGGTAAGGGCTGTTCAAACGTATCGGCAAGATCTCGAAAAGAATGGCTTCAAACATAAAGCTAAAGCTATTGCGTGCGTAACTTTCACAAGGAAACGAGCAAAGATATTACGTAAAAACATAGAAAAGAAAGAGAAACGATTGAAGACCGATGATTTCAAACGCATCCATTCCTATCGCATTGCGAACAAACGACTACGTTATGCACTCGAACTGCTTAACCCTGCATTTGAGAATGCTTTTGATAAACGAATCAAACAATTGAAGGCTAAAACCGATTTACTGGGTCGTCGTTGTGATCTCTATGTCATGCAGAAAGATTTACACAAGCTGAATGCTTATAACAATGGAGAGATGCGTTCATTAAATGACTTCTTAGCATTCATTTCAGCTGAAATGACAAAGAATGAAGCAAATGGATAAAGCAATTAAAGCAAACTTTGTTACACTTAAACTATAAACTCTGAAAGGTAAATGTTATGAAACTTGGAATCGTTGGGGCGGGCATGATCGTCCATGATGTCTTGAGCTTTTTATCTCAAGTCAAAGGCATTGAAATCACTGCGCTCTGCAGTCGTAAATCAAGTTATGAAAAGGCTAAGCTAGTGGCTGAGCAAGCCCATATTCCTTTGGTGTATGAAGATTTAGAAGCCATGTTAGAGGATGACAAAGTGAATGCGATCTATATCGGTGTACCCAATGATCAACACTTTGCTTTAGCGAAAACAGCCTTATTGGCGAAGAAACATGTCCTTGTGGAAAAACCTTTCACGAGCAATTATCGTGAAGCCTTGGTTTTGGCTGAGCTCGCGAAGCAACAAGAGTGTATCCTCTATGAAGCGGTGTCGACGCATCATCTCCCCAACATGCTTCATTTGAAAAAGGATTTGCCTAAATTAGGGGATATCCGCATCGTTACCTTGAATTATTCACAGTATTCCAGTCGTTATGACGCCTTTAAACAAGGCATCATCGCACCTGCCTTTGATCCGAAACTATCGGGGGGTGCTTTGATGGATTTGAACATCTATAATTTGGATTTCGTTTTGAACTTGTTTGGTGAGCCCATGAATGTGGAATACTTTGCGAATGTGCAAAAGGGCATCGATACGTCGGGTATCTTGGTTTTGGAATATCCGAGCTTTAAATGTGTCTGTACAGGCGCTAAAGATTGTAAAGCACCGCTCTTTAACAGCATTCAAGGTGAAAAAGGATCGATCATCATCCAAACATCTGTCAGTACACTCCTCAATTATCAAGTGGTCATGAACGATGGTTCACGTAAACAAAGCTCAGCGAATGAAGGCGAAATCTTCAATTACAGTGAAGGGAATCATCGTATGTATGATGTGTTCGTAGAATTTGAACGTATTGTAAGGGAAGAGGATCGTGCGCAAGCATTGAAGATGTTGGATCTTAGTGTTTTAAGTATGAAGATTCAAACCGAAGCGCGAAAGAAGGCAGGCATCATTTTTCCGGCTGATTTAAAAGAGGTGGCCTAATGGACTTCAATGAATTCTTGCATGCCCAAGCCTTGGAGATGGGGCTTGAAGCAGTTCGTTTGGTCAAAGAACGTGAGTGGCGACGGATTGGGGTACGCATCATCCTTCATGATGTCTTGGTTTTTCAATATTTAATGGATGGTAAGAATGAAGACAATTACCTACAAGGAAAGATCAATGTCGTAAAACTTACAGGTTTGAGTTCAGATGAAGTTTATAATCGTAGAACGGAATTTGAACAACTGTTGGATAAAGCAGAATACTGTGTCAGTGGGGGTGCTGTTCCCATTATTGTAAAGGGTGAGGTCTATGGTGTCATTGCCATTTCTGGGATGACGCAAGAAAAGGATCATGAGCTTGCGATGGAAGTCTTGAAGAATGCGTTTGATCGGGTAAATGGATGAAGCCGATCATAACCGCTTTGATTGGGAATGGTAAGAGTGCCAATCGCTACCAACTCCCTTACATCTTACAAAGAAAAGATAAATATACAGTAAAGACGATCTATCAGCGTGATCTTTCGGTATTTAAATGGAAGAAAATTGAAGACATTCAATATACCGATGATTTGAATGCGATGCTTATGGATCCAGAAATCGAATTGGTCATCATCACCTTGCCTTCGCATCTTCATTCTGCATATGCAAAGAAAGTATTGGAGGCCGGTAAACACTGTGTCGTGGAGAAACCTTTCACTGAAACCCTTATCCAAGCCAAAGAACTTTTTGATTTGGCTCGTGATAAAAATTTAATGATTCAGTGTTATCAGAATCGTCGTTTTGATAGTGATTTGCTTACCGCTCAAGAAGTGATCAAGAGTGGTGTTTTGGGTGAACTTCAAGAGATGGAGTTGACCTTCGACTACGATCGACCCGAAGTACCGTTAAACAGTACAGGTTTCAGTCGTATCCACTCCTACTATTATGGTCATGCATGTCACTCTTTGGACCAAGTGATCTCCATCTTTGGACAAGCCGATCGTGTGGTGTACGATGTGCGTCAACTTCTGGGGAGTGGCCGTTTGAATGATTATTTTGATGTGGATTTGTTTTATCAAAACTTAAAAGTATCCGTGAAATCAAGTTTCTTTCGAGTGGTTCCTCGCCCCAGTCTGACGCTATATGGTTCGAATGGTATGTTTATCAAAACTAAGAAAGATAAACAAGAAGAACATTTAAAACAGTTCCTTTGGCCAAATTGGGACGGGTTTGGGAAAGATGAACCTGAAGAGTACGGCATTTTGACGATACGCGATGAAAACGGTCAAGCTCAAGCCTCAAGGGTTGAGACCGTAACAGGAGATTATGGGCGTTACTACGATGCTTTATATCAGACATTACGCTACAATGCGCCAAAGTTGGTTCAAGATGAGCATACCTTATGGCAGCTTGCGTATTTAGAAGAAGGTATAAAAGATCTAAAATAAAAAACACGGAAGCTAAGCAACAGCTTCCGTGTTTTGATTGTAAATATCTTCATTAAAATGACCGGTTTTCTTAGCGACAATCAGGGTTGCGGTTGCGGCACCTGTCACGTTAGTGGCGGTTGACCCATGTCTACTAAACTGGAAATCGGTGTCATCAAGACAATGACATCCAAGGGTAAGCCCAGGCTTGCGAAGACAGCTGTTGCCGTAATGGTGGCAGTACCAGGAACACCAACGGTTCCGATGGAGACAAGCACGGTTGTGCCAATCAACATCGCATACTGGGCCAATCCAAATGGAATATCGAGGGCATTGATGGCAAATACGGCCAACATGGTCGGCCAGATACCGGCACAGCCAGGCATGCCCATGTTTGCGCCTAGGGTTGCGACGAAGGATGCCACATCTTCATGCACACCGAGGTTTTCCTTTAACTGACGAATTGTGACGGGAAGTGTACCAATCGAGGATTGGGACGTGAAGGCGACGATTTGGGCAGGAAAGATTCCTTTGAAGAAGCGGATCGGATTAACCTTAGCAACCAATGCTAATAGTGTTCCATGGACGAGGAAGGTTTGTATGAAAAGCATTAGATATGCAACAAGTACAGGTAGAATCAAAACCCAGAGATCGATGTTCGCACTGTGACGGCTGGTCGCATAAGCGATTAAAGACAATACAGCGTAGGGTGTAAGTTTGATGATGGAGCGAACAAGTCCAAAGAGAAGCGTATTCAAAGCGTCGATTCCATCTTTAAAGGTAGAAAGGGAAGGAATGCGCTCACGCAGTTTTACAAAGGTGAAACCGATCATCAAGGCAAAAATCAAGAGAGGAATGATTTCTTGATTTGCCGCATGTGCGAAAATATTACGGGGAAAGAGATTGAGGATTGTTTCAAGTAAGGTAGGGACCGTTGCGGTACTGGCTTCAGCATTTTCAAGAATTGTGACGCCAACACCTAATTTAAAGAGCTTGGATACGAGTACGCCGAGAATAGCAGCGATCAATGTGTTCAAACTCAACCAGAAGATCGAACCCAAACCAATGGACTTCAATTTCGCAGTATTCTCCAATTTGATGATGGATGCGATGACGCTGATGAAAATCAGAGGGACGACAATGGCTGAAATCAAACGCGTATAAATTTGACCGAAGATACGAACCAAGTCCACTTGTCCTTGGAAAATGAGTCCAATGAGGATACCAAAAATCATTGCGATAAGCGTACGGATGCCAAAATTGACCTTGCGTTTAGCTAAATAATATAAAAAACCAAATAAGATAAGTGTGATGCCTAAGGCACTGACTGCGTTTATGGTGAACATAAATTTCCTTTCATAAAAAAACAGGTCGAAAACCTGTTGAAAATGCTAAGTGGTTCTCAGATTAGCGACATTCAACATCGACTGTGACAACAAACTACATTATTTACACGTAATAACATGTCTGAATGACTCCTTACATAGTAAACATACTGTTAAACTATGAAATAAGTATCTAATAATCGACAAGCCCTGTCAAGATGGATGCCTTAAGCATAGGACATAAGGTCGCTATTCTATGTAATAATTTACATAATTCTGAAACTAATTGACATTATCAAAATCTAAAGCCTATAATTGAATTAAATTAAAACGCTTTGAAGAGAAGAGTAGCGTGTGTGGCGTTGGTAGAGAACCCTGAAGTGGTGAAAAGGAGAATTAAGCACAGGTGAACATGGTCTTGGAGCGGCATACCGAGGGGAACCCTAAGGCTATGACGGATGATTCCGTTACAAATCTAGAGTATGTCTTGTACTCGAAGAGATTCGATCAGCGATGAGCGAATGAACAAAGGTGGTATCACGGTTTGACCCTCGTCCTTGGATGGGGGTTTTTACGTTTAAAAGGAGAAAAGGGAAATGCAGAAGAAAAATCTAGCACAGCTTATTCTAGGGGATTGGAATACGAAGACGGTTGTAGGGCTGGCGATTGGCGCAGCTTTGTTTGGTGTTTTGATGGTCTATGGTGGGGTTAAAGTCTTTACGAATACCAATTTGACCACAGCGATGTTGATTCCTGTCATTGTTGGGGCATTGTTTGGGCCCGTACCTGCACTTGTGGCATGCTTCTTTGGAAACGTCATCGCCGATTTGATCGGGGGCTGGGGTTTCTGGTTTGACTGGTCAATTGGCAATGGTGTCTTGGGCTTCTTTGTCGGCTTATTGCCATTGTATGGTGCAGACATCAATAAAGGTATTTTCAATGTTAAACATGCGATCATCTTTGCAGTGATTGCGGTCTTAGGCAATGCTTTGGCCTTCGGTGTTGTGACACCTTTGTTCACGCTCTTATTCTTTGGTGGTGAGTTGAACATCACCTTCTTACAATCCTTAACGGGTGGCGCATCCAATGTCTTGGTTCTCACCGTTTTAGGTATTCCTTTGTTGTTTGCTTTGGCGAAACGTAACGCAAGTTCACAGAATTTGGTCAAAGAATAATATGGTTAAAGAACCCTTGATCGTTTTCGATCATTTCAGTTTCCGCTATGCCTCTCAGCAGGTGGAAACCCTTAAAAACATCGATCTCACAATCCATAAAGGTGAGAAGGTTTTGATCATCGGTCAAAGCGGGAGTGGGAAAAGTACTTTGGTGCATTGCATCAATGGTTTGATTCCCAATTCGTTCAAGGGTGAAATCAGTGGTTCGTGTACCGTTGCTGGCATGGATATCAGTCGTGCCAGCATCTTTTCTTTGAGTAAACAGGTGGGCACGGTTCTTCAAGATTCCGATGCCCAATTCGTTGCCTTGAGTGTCGGGGAGGATGTGGCCTTTGCCCTAGAAAATCAAGCGATTGAAAGAAAAGAAATGATGCCTTTGGTCAAGAAGGCAACCGATAAAGTCGGGATGTCCGATTTCTTGATGCAGGTACCTTATTCACTCTCAGGTGGTCAAAAACAGAAGGTTTCTTTAGCCGGCGTCTTGCATGAGAATGTAAGCATTCTGCTATTTGATGAACCCTTGGCCAGTTTGGATCCCTATTCCGGCATGCAGGCGATTGAACTCATCGATACGATTCATCAAGAAGATCGGACAGTGATCATTGTCGAGCATCGTTTGGAAGATGTAATGCATCGTGAGATCGATCGCGTCATCGTCATGCATGAAGGGGAGATTGTCTATGACGGGGAATTGAATGCATTATTGAAGGCGAACATCCTTGTCCATTATGGTTTACGAGAGCCTTTGTATTTACAAGCTTTGAATTACGCAAAGATTCCATTTTCAAAATTTGAAGATGTGACCAATATCCAAAAAATGGATTTTAGTAAGGTACAAAATGAACTGAAAACCTTTGTACCTAAACAGATGCATAAGCACATCGATCATTCAGAGGTCTTGTTAAGAGTTAAAGACATCCGTTTTGCCTACGATGAAAAACCTGTCTTAAAAGACATCAACTTCACCGTTTATCGGGGTGAACGTTTGGCTTTTGTGGGCAAGAATGGGGCAGGTAAGAGCACGATGGCCAAACTCCTTTGTGCATTCGTTCGTCCAGACAAGGGGTCCATCGAATTGAATGGAACGGATATCAAAGTTTTGACCATCAAAGAAGTGGGCCAAAGAATTGGCTACGTCATGCAGAATCCGAATCACATGATCGTCAAACATTTGATTAAAGATGAAGTTCGCTTTGCTTTGGAGAATCAAAGTCTATCCATTGAACAGATTGATGAGCGTGTTGAAGATGCCCTTAAGATCTGTGGACTACACTCCATGCGTAATTGGCCAGTATCTGCCGTCAGTTATGGTCAACGCAAGCGCATCACGGTTGCGGCAATTCTCGCATTAAAACCCGATATCTTGATTCTGGATGAACCGACAGCAGGACAGGACTATGCCCATTATTCAGAAATCATGGATTTCTTGGATCAGTTGAACAAAGACCATGGCATCACCTTTATCTTCATCACGCATGACATGCATCTGGCGATTGAGTATACCGATCGTGCTTTGGTGTTTGCGGATGGGGAGTTGATTGCGGATGATGAGATCCAAGCCATCATGGCGAATCAAGCCATCATTCAAAAAGCCAATCTTAAGCAAACATCACTCTATTATTTGGCGCAAGCCTGTGGTTTAGCGGTTGAACCGTTCATTCGTTCATTCATCGAACAACGGAGTCAAGCATGAAACAGTTTGTCATCAATGTCACACCGGGTCCGACCTTTCTTCATCATCTAAGTGGCAAGACCAAGGTCATGTTGTTTGGAGCTTTTATTTTCTATACACTGATGTCCTTTGATCTGCGTTTGCTTCTGCCGTTGTTTATCCTCAGTTTAATCGCACTCATCAGTTTGAAGCCTAATTGGAAAGTGGTTATTGGTTTATTCCTCTTTATCTTCTTGATGAATTTGATCAATCTCTTGCTCTTTTGGTTGGTCGATCCCGATGTAGGCCAATACTATACGACCGAAACACGGACCATTCTCCTCAGTTTTGGAAATTTTTTCTTAAGTCGTGAAACGTTCTGGTATCTGTTGATTCGACAACTCAAATTGATGACCAGCTTCATGGTTTCCTTGACTTTTATCTTAGCCATCACACCATCTGAATTTGCGGCAGGTTTGTATGGCCTCGGTTTGCCGTACAAAGTGTGTACGGTTGTATCCTTAGCGTTCCGATATATTCCAGATATTGCGAATGATTATGAAAACATCAAGATTTCGCTTCAAGCGCGTGGTTTGGAAATGGATAAACGTAAACTCAACCTCTTCAAACGTTTGAAAGATAATCTCTTTATTTTACTGCCTTTGATCATCAGTTCATTCGATCGCATCGGCAATATTGCGAATGCTTTGGACCTAAGAGCGTATGGCTTATTAAAGAAGAGAACGTATTACGCTGAACATGAATCGACCAAAGCGGATCATTTCTTCCGTTTTGTCGCAATCACAGTCCTAGTATTCAGTTTCGCATGGATTGGCTACCGGATGATATGGCCACCTGTCACACAAATGTGGTATCCCTTTTAAGGAGACATTATGCTAAAAATCGAAGAACTCTTGGAATTATTAAGCATCAAAAGCGTTTATGATGAAGCGACAATCACAGTCAATGAACCTTATGGGAAGGGTGTCGCACAAGCACTGACTTTTATGCGGAATCTTGCCTTGAAACATGGCATGCATGTGGAAAATTATGATGGCCATGCCATCGCAATCTGTTATGGAAATCAAGAAGAGCGTATCGATGTGGTGTCACACTTGGATGTGGTATCGGCCGATGATTGGCATGAAGATCCTTTCGTTCCCCGCATCGTCAAGGGTGAGATCATTGCGCGTGGTACACAGGATATGAAGAGTGCGGCTTATTTGACACTTAAAGCTTTGATTGAAATCAAAGAGAAAAAGTTGCGACTCAAGCGACAAGTGCGTGTTGTCTTAGGGTCCGATGAAGAGCGTACAATGGATGACATCGTTCATTATGTTAAAAAAGCTGGTCAACCCAAGTTTGCCTTCACACCCGATGGCGCATTTCCACTATCAATTGGTGAAAAAGGGGCATTGATGTGGCATGTTAAAGGTCGCATCGAGAGTCCTGTTCTTGAGATGAAGGGAGGGACACAATGTAACGTGATTGCACCTCACTGTTCATTCACAGTACCGCATGCTTTCAAGGGTTTGATCCATCAAACGACGGAAGCCCTTGGCTTCGATGTGAAGTGTGAAGAGGATCCTGAACTTTTACGCTTTACCTTCACAGGTATTGCAGGGCATGCCTCACGTCCTGAAAGTGGACACAATGCGATTGTGGATGCACTTCAGGTCTTGGCGTTGTGCTTTCCTAAAACGCCTTTTAAGAAACTTTTTGAGACCTTTGCCAGTCCTTATGCAAAAGGAACATCCTTAGCCTATAATATCGAACCCATGGGTCCTTTGACCCTCAATCTCGGTGTATGCTCAATCCACAATGGGATCTTTGAAGCCGATGTGGATTGTCGTTATCCCTATGGTGTCACATCGGATTTACTCACTGAGATTTTGGCTCAAACATTAGCGAATTTCGAAGTCAGTTTACCGTATGATGCAATTCCTTTCTTGAATGACATTCAATCACCTTTTATTCAAACGTGTTTAAGTCATTATCGAGAACACTTTATTGATGATCGAGAACCTTTCATATCCGGAGGTGTGACCTACGGGAAGGTCATTCAACCCTGCATCGCCTTTGGACCGCTCTTACCGGGACGCATCAGTCTTGCCCATCAAAAGAATGAATCCATTGCCATTGAAGATTTAGAATTGCTTTATCCTTTTTATCGAGACATCTTAATTAAACTTGCCAACAGTGAGGAGGTACAACATGCCTAAAACCATCGTCTTTCAATCGGATTTTACCTACAAAGAAGGAGCTGTGGCCGCCATGTATGGGGTGGTCAAACAAGTCGATCCAGACTTGGAAATCATCGATTTGACCCATGAAATTCCTAAGTTTGATATTTGGTCCGCATCGTTCAGATTGCATCAAGTTGTTCCATTCTGGCCAAAGGGTACAGTTTTTGTCAGTGTCGTGGATCCTGGTGTTGGGACTGCCCGAAAAGCCTGTGTAGCGAAGACCAAACGAGGTCACTTTATTGTCACACCCGATAATAAGACCTTGACGCACATCGCCAAATTCATTGGACTTGAAGAAGTCAGAGAGATTCCAACTCAACTTCGTTTCGCATCCCCCTATAAGACAGCTGTTTTTCATGGTCGTGATGTCTTTGGCTATGTGGGTGCACTCTTAGCGAGTGGTCAGATTAAATTTGAAGAATTGAGTGATCCTTATCAAGACTATCAAGCCTATGTTTTGGAAGAACCTAGGATTGAAGTGGATAAGTTGGTGGGTATTGTAGAAATCTTGGATCCCAACTTTGGCAATGCTTGGACCAACATCCCAATCACCTGGACGAAACAAGTTGGAATCGAGTTCAATGATTTGGTAGAAATCGATATCTATGAGAAAGAACGCTTGGCCTTGCAGTTGATCGTGCCGTTTAAGGCAACATTCGGGGGTGTGCATGTGAATGAAGCGGTGATGTATGCGAATGAGTTGGAATGTTTGGCACTTGCCATCAATCAGAATTCATTCATCAACACCTATCACATCCATCAAGGCCCAGACTGGTGCATCTGCATCAAGAAGGCAAATTATGTCTAAGATCTTAGTCCTGCAATCAGACTTTGGCATCGTGGATGGGGCGGTCAGTGCCATGATCGGGGTTGCGCTCAGTGTCGATGATTCCTTGAAGATCTTTGACTTGAGTCACTCGATTTCACCTTTCAATATTCATGAAGCATCCTATCGTTTGTTACAATCCTTGCAATACTGGCCAAAAGGGTCGGTGTTCGTAAGTGTCGTAGACCCAGGGGTAGGGTCGAAACGCAATTCCGTAGTCGTGCGTACACGCGAGAATCATATTGTAGTGACCCCAAACAATGGGACACTCTCACATTTGAAAAAGTTTATCGGTATTGAAGAAGTCTTTGAAGTAGATGTGGCGAAACATCGTCGCAAAGGTGCCAGCAATCAATCGTATACCTTTGATGGTCGTGATTTATATGCCTATATCGGTGCACGTTTGGCTTGTGGACAATTATCTTTGGAGGATGTTGGTCCTAAGCTCAGCAATGATCAGATCGTATCCTTTGAACTTCCCGAATCGCTTGTTGAAAATAATTCGGTAAGAGGAAGTGTTGAAATCTATGATGAACGTTTCGGTAGTTTATGGACGAGTATCTTGGTGGAGGATTTCAATCAATTGAAGCCGCAGTACGGAGACACTTTCAAAGTTGAAATCAAACATGAAGGCATCACATACCTTGATGAGTCTGTTCTATATGGCCGTGCTTTCAATGATGTGCATGTGCATGATTTGATTCTCTATGTGAATTCATTGAATCGCGTTGCTTTGGCTTTGAATCAAGATTCTTTGGTTAAGAAGTATGGGATTGGTTTAGGCAATGATTGGACCATAAGCATCACACCCATTCGATAAGGATGGGTTTTTAATGAGTCTAGAGCTGTGAACACAATTGTCTATGGTATGCTTTAATCATCTTATAGATTCAGAAAGGATTCACATGGACACAGTAAAAAACATTTTAAATGAGCTGGAACCGCTTATTAATGAAACGAGTAAGAAGGTCTATTTTAAGCAAGGCATTCAAGAAGAAGTGCTGGGCATCAAGATGGGTGACTTACGTAAAATGGCGAAGCGGATTGGCAAGAATAACGAGCTAGCATGGAATCTTTGGAACACAAACATCTATGAACTCAGGATTCTTGCCTTAAGCATTTTTGATGGTAGAAACTTAAGTGAAAACGAACGATTACACCTGATAACTTCTACCAATACGAAGTATCTTATTGATGAGTATGCATTTTCCCTCGATGCACAGCGCAGTGATCAATTGGAACGCATGGAAACTTGGTTTAAACACAATGATCCACGTGTACGTCAGACCGCTTGGAATCTTGCGATTGTGTTGAATAATTCCAATCAATTATCACTTGAACACCGCAAAGCTTTAGTAGAACGTATTGAACAGGAACTCCTTCATCAAGAACCCAACACTCAATATGCGATGAATCGACTGCTATGTGAAATTGGTATTCGTTACGACAATTTAACCGATCGATGCATCGCCATTGGAGCGAAGCTAGGCTTGTATCGTGAGATGAAGGTTGCCAAAGGATGTACATCACCTTATGCACCCGCATGGATTGAAGCGGGACGACGCAATCGCAAACGTTGAGCATATCAATAGGCTCCATTCATGACTTGAATTAAAATTAAGTCATGCAAAGGAGCTTTTTATTTTGGAAAAATATCGCTTGAGCATTGTGGACATCATAGATGAGAGTCCAAACACGAAAACCTATATCCTTGAAAAACCAGAGTCATTGACTTGGGACGAGGGTTCGCATATTCATTTAGCATTAGAAGATTATGACAAAGATGAAGTCCCCAATAAAGCTTTGGTTCGACACATGTCAATCATGAGCAACTGGGATGAAAACAAAATTGCGTTCACAACACGCTTTGTAGAACCTCATTCACCGTTTAAAGAAGGTTTAGCGCATTTGACGAAAGGGGATCATTTGAAAGTCTTCAAGGTCAATTCGCGCATGACACTCAGACGTGAAGATCGACCTCTGGTATTGATTTCCATGGGTGTTGGCTTGGCAACCATGCGTCCCTTGATTCATCGTTTCCACCAAGATTCCACCAGCATTCCGATGTTGGTGAATCTAAATGTGGATTCCCAAGAAAAAGCCCTCTATCAAGATGAGATAGAAGGCTTACGAAATGGTCGACTTCAATTGCATTGGTGTAAATCACGTTTGGAACTCTTCAATGAGCTAGATATGTTGAATATCGAGAATCCAATCTACTATGTGGTGGGCAGTGATCTCTTCCTAAGAACCATTCTTAAGCGTTTAAAGGCTAAAGCTGTATCGAAGGATGCCATCGTGATTGATAAGAAGTCACACATGTTGGATCTCTATTATGAATTCTAAAAAAATACCGGATGTTTTCCGGTATTTTCTATGTTTGATTAACGACTGCCTAGACGATCATCCATCATCATGATGCCGATTGGTGTCGGAACCTTTTCAAGACGTGTGATGATATCGACCAAAGTGGATTCTTCTTCAACTTGTTCATTAATGAACCAATTGTAGAGGTTTGCCATTGGATAGTTCTTTTCAGCTAATGCCGCTTCATATAAAGCATTGATGCGTGCAGTAACTTTCTTTTCGTGTTCGAGTGAAAGTTTGAAGAGGTCCATGAAACCTGGGAAATCCGTTGGGACAGCTGCGATTGGCTTCAAAAGAACGCGTTCATTGACTTCTTGTAAGAAATGCATCATCTTCTTACCGTGGCTGATTTCTTCTTCAGCTTGTTTATCCATCCATTTCGCGGTACCTGGATAACCATTGTCGGCAGCCCAAGTGGACATGGATAGGTAGAGGTAGCTGCTTTCAAATTCAAAATTAATTTGATCTAAAGCTTGTTCGAGTAATTCTTTTTTCATTATGTTTTTATTCTCCTTATATTTGTATTATACCAAATTCCTTTATGAGAAACTTATGCAATGACTAGAAAACGAGAATGACTTGCAATAAGAATTCAATTTTGGGATACTTGAGACATGAACTTTTCCACATCGACCAAAACACGCATTCTTTTAGGCATCATTTACTTAGGCTTCATCAGTTTAGGCTTACCCGATGGGGCATTAGGTATTGGTTGGCCACTCATGCGTCTGGACTTTGGTGTGCCCATTCATTATGCAGGTTTCATTCTATTCATTACACTTCCTTTATCGGCCTTATCAAGTTTGATGAGTGCGCATTTAGGTGAGAAATATGGCGTTGGAAAGGTTGCGTTTGCAAGTGCGTTATTGACATCATCTTCTTTATTAGGAATATCTACCGTGCAGTCGTATTGGGGTTTGATTCTCTTCAGTATCGGTTTGGGTATTGGTCAAGGGGCAGTCGATGCGCTCTTGAATGCCTATGTGGCAAAGCACTATAATGCACGTCACATGTCATGGCTACACGGTTGTTGGGCTGTTGGCGCAACGATTGGCCCAGCACTGATGACACGTGTCATCAGTACCTCAGGGGCTTGGTCGATGGGGTATTTGAGTTTAGGGAGTGCTCAGTTCGTAATTGCAATAATCCTTCTGTTAAGTCTTGGATTTTGGCTTCATGATGATCATGAAACACGAAACAAGCCAAAAACACGAAGTGCTTTTGATTTAAGAATGTTGTTTGGAATGGCTTTATTCTTTCTCTATGTAGGAGTTGAGTTGAGCATCGGTTTATGGTCGAACAGTTATTTGATTGAAAAGATGGGTTTAGCCGCAAGTGTATCCGGTTATTTGGTTGCCCTGTATTATGGATCCATCATGGTGGGTCGTTTCATGTCAGGCTTCGTCGCAATACGTTTAGGCAATCGTGGCTTGATTCGATTGGGTTTGATGATCGTTTCTGGGGGTTTAATCATGATGTTTGTTGCGGAGGAGGTCATGTTTCTTCGTTTGGGTATGATTTTGATGGGCTTAGGCTTAGCACCCTTATACCCAGCCATGATGCATGAAACACCACGTCGTTTTAAAGAAGACTTGGCCACACGATTGATTGGCTATCAGGTAGGCATTGCGTATGGGGGAGGGATGATCATTACAGCGGGCTTAGGTTTCTTGTTTAATGTATTTGATCTATCCATCTTTTATCCTTTGGTTTTAGTTGTCGTAGTCTTAATGATTGTTCTATCCGAAATTTATAACATCAAGACACCGTCGATTGGGAAAGGTCATTAATACATTATTTCTATCCATAATCTACAGGGGGTCTTGGCGATATCACGTTGGCGATTATCGTATTCTTGCGGAGATCACTGATGATGAACTTGTTTTGCACTTGTTAATGGTCACACACCGAAGCCAAGCCACTCGATGAGCTTGGTTTTTATATGAGCAAATGCTCATATGAGTGTTGATATTCCTGTAAAAAGTGCTATATTATATATGAATGATTGCTCAAGTGTTCATTCGTTGGAGGAAATATGACGGATAAAGAACGTATCGAAGTTTGTGATTGTGATGTCATCCACCGTGATGTGGTCGAATCTGCACAGAAGCAAATGCCCCAAGATGAAAAGCTCTTTGATTTAGCAGAGTTCTTTAAGGTGTTTGGAGATTCCACACGTATACGGATCCTTTGGGCTCTTGAAGATCGTGAGATGTGTGTTTGTGACATCGCGTATCTTTTAAACATGACCCAATCTGCAATTTCCCACCAACTTCGTTCTTTGAAACAAGTTAATTTGGTCAAGAATCGCAGGGAAGGAAAAGTTGTGTATTACTCCCTCAAAGATGAACACATTAAGCAGATCTTTGATATCGGTATGGAACACATCACCGAGTAGAAAGCATCACCATGGAAAAAGAAATTCTATTAGAAGGCTTGGACTGTGCAAACTGTTCAGCCAAAATTGAAAAAGAAGTCAATGCTCTGGAAGGGGTAGAGGCGAACATAAATCTAGTGACAAAGACTTTGCGTCTGAAAACTATTAAAAATCACGATGAACGTGAACTTTTTGAACAGGTTAAGTCCATTGTGCATAAACATGAACCGGATGTGGATGTGATCGATAAATACGCATCTAAAGCGATCCAAATCGAAGCGACACTCGAAGGTCTAAGTTGTGCGAACTGTACGGCCAAGATTGAGAAAGCGGTTCAAGCTTTGGGTACAGTAAATAACGTTTCCGTTGATTTTGTGTCTAAGAAACTCCGTTTTACAGCGCTGGATGATAAACAGATTCATCAGATCCATACTCAAGTAGAAGATATCGTACATACCATTGAACCCGATACGAAATACATCCTAAAAAACGAAGATAAATCTGCTCCTCAGCGTGCTTTTGATTTGAAACAATTGGGTAAACATCAATTCAATCAAATCATCCGCTTTGGTACGGGTATCCTGTTCTTTGTGTTAGGGCTTTTCATAAAAGAACCACAACTTTTGGAATTAAGTCTGTTTCTTATTGCCTATGTGATCGTGGGTGGAGATGTCATTCGTAAAGCTTTCCAAGGTGTATTAAATAAACAATTCTTTAGTGAGAATTTCTTAATGACGATTGCCACAACCGGTGCCTTCATTGTGGGTGAATACCCTGAAGGGGTTGCCGTCATGTTGTTTTATTTGGTCGGGGAATTCTTCCAAGACTTAGCGGTGGATCATTCACGTAAATCGATTCAAGATCTGATGGATATTCGCCCCGATACAGCCAATCTTGTGCAAGGGAATCGTATTCTCTCGGTTTCTGCAGAAAGTGTACAAGTCAACGACATCATCCTCGTTCGCCCAGGTGAAAAGATTCCATTAGACGGAAGAATCATCGAGGGTTCCAGCAGTTTTGATACTTCACATTTGACCGGTGAATCGATGCCACGTGATGTGTTTGTGGATGACCAAGCCTTGGGCGGTTTCGTGAACCTTAGTGGTGTCATCAAAATCGAAGTATCAAAACCCTTTGCGGAGTCAACCGTTGCAAAGATATTAGATTTGGTTCAAAACGCAAGCAGTCGTAAAGCCAAGACTGAACAATTCATCACACGTTTTGCGATGGTTTATACACCGATCGTTGTATTTGGGGCGATGGCTTTAGCCTTTATTCCACCCTTATTGATTCCAGGTGCGCGTCTTTATGATTGGTTCTATCGTGCAATGATCTTCTTGGTCATCTCCTGTCCATGTGCCTTGGTCATTTCCATTCCGCTTGGTTTCTTTGGTGGTGTGGGAGGTGCTTCTAAGCGCGGCATTCTTGTGAAAGGTAGTAATTATCTCGAAGCCCTTCGTACGGTTAAGACCATTGTCTTTGATAAGACAGGAACCCTAACCGAAGGGAAGTTCAGTGTTCAAAGCATCCAGGCAGAAGCTGGATATACCAATGAAGAAATATTACGGGTTGCGGCTCATGCGGAAAGTCATTCTTCGCATCCCATCGCGAATTCAATTATGAAAGCATATCCCGGTCAAATTGATTTAAATTTGGCTACAGAGATCAAAGAGTTGGCTGGACTTGGTGTCACGATACAATTTGAAGGAAAAACGGTTCACGTTGGGAATCATCGTTTGATGGATTCCATAGGTTTACAGATTCCAAAGCAATCGGCCTTAGGTACTTTGATTCATGTGGCGATTGATCATGCATATGCAGGTTCGATTTTGATTGCCGATACGATTAAGAAGGAAGCCAAACAAGCCATTACGGATCTTAAACAAATGGGCATCCGTACGATACTCTTAAGTGGTGATTTGAAAGGCATTGCGAGCCAAGTTGCCTCAGACTTAGGAATTGATGAAGTCCACGCGGAACTCTTACCTCAGGATAAAGTCGCAATCTTCGAACAGTTCAATACGAGCAATAAAGATAAAATCGCCTTTGTCGGAGATGGCATCAACGATGCACCAGTCTTGGCACGTGCGGATATCGGAATTGCAATGGGTGGTCTGGGTTCGGATGCGGCGATTGAAGCTGCAGACATCGTCATCATGAACGATGAACTGACACAAGTTGTCACAGCGATGAAGATTGCCAATAAGACACATACGATTGTCTATCAAAACATCTTCTTTGCCTTAGGTGTCAAAGCTATCTTCTTGATTTTGGGTGCCTTTGGATTGGCATCGATGTGGGAAGCCGTCTTTGCGGATACCGGTGTTGCCTTGATCGCGATTGCGAATGCAATGCGGGTCATGCGCACACGTAAACTATAATCATTGACTATCTATTTCATTTGACTTAATAAACGTGATATGAGTTTGAGTAGAATAAGAACAGACTCAAGGAATTATATCCGTAAATCTCGGTAAAGCTTAGAATAGCAACAATTTTCAGGTATTCATATATAACGAATAAACGAGTATTCGCTATTAATGAAGAAGTTGTATAAGAAAACCGCTCTCACTAGAAGCGGTTTTTGACGAATAACTGAAAAGAGGGGCAGTTCAGTTATAGAAGTATTCTTTGGTGCTAATTTAAAAGATTTCAACTAAAATTGTTTAATGATTATGATTACTAAAATGTATGTTTTGAGTTTGTAATTCTAAACAAAATTGATATTAGACTCACTCCAAGTCAGAAAACTTTTTAGTTTGATGTATTTACAGTAACAACTTTTCCATCAAGCTGAGCACCTGCTTCGATACTTATTGAAGTGCAAAATAAATCTCCTTTTACTACTGCAGATTTCTTCAAAACGATGCTTTCACTTGCTTTGATTTCACCGCTTACTTCTCCAGAAATCTCTACTCGCTTAGCTTCCACATTGCCAAATACTTTTGTTTGATTATTAGCTTCAAAGGTTTCAATAACAGAAATATTACCTTTTAATTCAGATCCACTACATTTGACAGACTTCGCTTGTATGTTTCCTTCAATTATTGAACCAAAATTAACCTCAACAGTATCTTTGCAGTTAATATCACCAATGATTTTACCGTTTACTATTAATGAAGTTTCTAATTCCATATTCCCATTCACGACCATCGTATTACTAATTACTGCAATCTCTTTTGTTACCCCAACATTACCATTTAAACTCATTTCATTTTCCTCTTCTTGTCCCTTTTGGTTAGTTTTGTTTGTTTTATTATCTGCTTTGTGATGAGTAATCGATTCCCATACATTTTTCTTTTTGATAGTATCCTCCTTACTATTGATGGCTGTATCTTCAACTAATTTTGTCTTGATAGGCTCATTCGTTTTAGTTTCTAAATCTGCAGAATCCAAATCAGCCGCATCATTTGATTTAAAAGCAATAAATGGGATATTATTACCAAAAACAGAAGTTGCTTTCTTATCAACATTCCTTTGATTATCAACATTCTGATTTGTAATTTCAATGTCTTCAAACTTGTCTCCTACGACCTGAAGCAGATTTGATTTTCTTTGATTTTCTAAGTTTTTAGGAAGTTTTTTATACTTATTCAAGATAGATGCTCCTTTCAAGTTCAAATTTCTTGAACTATTTTCTTGATAATCTCTGTGAATCTTATGACGTTGAAATATAACCCAACTCTTTTTAAACCTATAAGTTTTGAATTGGCTGTTCGATAGGTTTCAATTCTTTATTCAAAGATTAAGTAAAGCGTTTAATAGAATCTCGCTTAAATCACTTAATACTTCTAATTCAATTTTTGAGTAGATATGTTTGTCTCGAACAGAATCAAAACCTATAAATCCGTAACACGCATTTTTGAACATCATTGGCAAGGTAAGCAGACTTTTAACTTCTTGAGGCTCGAGAATTAATCTCACTGATGACTCTGGGTCAAGAAGTTCTACATCAGGGATAAAGATTGTCTCTCCAACAATGTGGGCATTTACCCAATCAATAATGTTGCCTAATGGTATCTTTTGAAGTGCCTCGATTTGAGGTGTTATACCTGGTGAACACCATTCGTATGTATTTGAGCAGGTGGATTCTGTCCAGTCATATTTAAAAATGTATACTCTATCAGCCTTTACAACCGTTCCAATTAACTTAAGTGATTTGCTTATCAACTTTTGATAGTCTGATTTGTCTGATCTAATGAACTCGGATGCGATTTTTAGTAGTATTTTATCTATCGTTTGATCATATATTCCTTGATCAACTATAGATGCATCAATATAGTTAAGAGGGAACTTAGAACTTAGTTCCGAAACATGTATGAAGTATTTTTGATCTTCTTCGAAAAAGTGACGTTTTAAGATATCAAATTCAAGAACAGATAGGAATTCTAATACAGTAATGTTATTTGATTTATACTGATCATAATAATCGTAGATCGTTCTTACTAACTTCTTATGAATAGAATGGTGTTCTTTATAGTTGATATACTTAGTTGCTTCAAGTATCTCCACTTCGTCAGTGAAGTGTCTTCCGATTTTTATCAAAAGGTTATCTAGATGATAAGCAAGTTCAATTGAATCTATAGTTCGACCTTCAAGCAATTTTCTCAAGTCATATAGTTGTGCGATGAGTTCTTGGTGTTGATGATCGATGATTCTATTGCCAGAATTCCATTCCACTTTCCAATAATTTCTCAATTCCTTATTCTCAAATATATGTTTACTCACTGGTAGGAAATTAATATCTTTCGCTGCATGATAATAAAGTTTAAAGTCTATTAGCCTTAATGGCTTCGAAAACAGATATCCTTGTATACTATCAGGTCTTAATTCGCTTAAGATTTTGAATTGATTTAATGTTTCAACACCTTCAATCGTAACTTCTAGATTTAAACCGTGGAGTATAGAAATAATTGCTTCAACAATTTTCAGCGACTTCTGATCACTTTCAATTGAGCTTATTAAAGAATGATCGATCTTAACAATGTCAAGAGGGAGCATTCTAAGATAAGCAAATGAAGAATATCCAGTTCCAAAGTCATCAAGTGCTAGACTTAATCCAAGCTCTCTTAAGCGATTGAATACTTTAATCACCTCTATACTATCCTGTACTAAACTAGACTCTGTTACTTCTAGTTTTAGCCGCTTAGGATTGATTCCGCTTCTATTGAGTTCATTTTTCAGGCAATTATATAGTTCGTCTTTTCGATCAGATATTGTTATGAATGAAAGATTTATACTTATAGACAAGAGTCCAAACTTTGATTCATCCCAACTCGCCAATTTTGAACACGTCTCGTGTATGACCCAGTCTGTAATGGGTATAATCAACTTTGTCTTTTCTGCTATTGGGATGAACTCAATCGGAGAAATAACTCCCAATTTGGGGTGATTCCATCGCAACAACGCTTCAGCTTGATCAACCATCCCTGACTGAACATTGAAAATTGGTTGGTAATATAGCTCCAATTCCTGCTTATCAAGTGAGTTTCGTAAGTCTTTCTCGAGGAGTAATTCTCGTTCAATTTTAGATGCTAAAATGGAAGTGTATTGAGCATATGTATTTTTTTGTTGCTTTGCTACTCCCAAAGCCAATTTAGCATTTCGCAAAAGATCTTTATCATAAAGCGATTTATCTATGATTTCATACCCCATACTGGCATATAAGATTTGTATTCTCTCATTTACCAATATTTGTGTAGATATTGCTCTCCTTAACAAATCCATATATTCTTCGACTTCTGTTTTAGTGTGTTTATTCAGTATAACTACAAATTCATCGCCTGTATAATAGAAAACAAAGCCATTCTGATCCGTCACTTCTTTTATTTTTTGTGCCACTTGAGCAAGGATAAGATCTGCTGAATAGTAGCCAATTTCATTGATCAACTTTCCAAAATCATCTAGATCTATGTAGATAACAGTAAATTTGTTTAATAGCTCAGTATTTGAGATTATGCTTTCTTCAAAAAGGCGTAATGCTGTTTTGTTTTTAAGTCCAGTAACCGAATCAAGTAAATATAGATGCTCAATTCTTTCTTCATTCTTTTTTCGATCATTAATGTTCTCGATTTGAATAATAACAGACAGTTCATTTTCAAAATCTATTGTGCTTGCTGATATGGATGCCCAATATTTTTCATGTTTGGTGTTATAAAGCTCAAGCTCGAAATTATATAATTGTCCATTTACTCTAATTTCGCCTAAAAGAAAATCTGCTTGTTTTGAATTGACAAAATAATCATCAACTTTTAATTTAATGAGGTCTCTTTTTGATAAATCAAAGTCATGTAATGCTCGAGTGTTTGCATATTTGACCACCTTTTCTTTACTACTCAAAATTAAGATAGGATAGGGTGTATTATCAAGCATTTTTCTATATTCGGAATTTTTAGATGCTTCCTCAATGATCTTACGAGTAGTAATATCGTAATGGCTTCCAGCCATTTTTAATGGTTTCCCGTAAACGTCATACTCGATTATTTTCCCACGATCTAGAACCCAAACCCATTTTCCACTTTTATGTCGCATACGAACTTCAGATTCATAAATCTCCCTTTGGTTGCGAAAATAGAGATCGAGATTCATTTCAGATTTTTCAAAATCCTCTCTGTGAACTAGATTTCTCCATGTCTCAATTGTGGTAGGTTGCAACTCATCTAGTTTATACCCAACAATTCCAGCCCATCTTTCATCGAATTTTGTCTCACCTGTTTGAACATTCCATTCCCAATTTCCGACAGTAATGCTTTCGTTAGCTGTATTTAAGTAGTAGTTATCACTGTTTAAGTACTCAATTTCCATTATGAAGCCTTTCTTGATTATTTATTACTTCGATACTTGATAACTAATAAAAAACACCTACTTGGGAACTGGCTGCCATTTTAAAGGCCCTATAGTTTTGCGTCCAATGCTTTCGCACTGATTGCCTTTTTCTTCAATGTTGACAGAATATAATGAACAAACGTTTCAAACAATTCTTCAAAAAAATCAATGCAATTGAGAATGGTTGCTTTTTGGCGCGTATTTTTCGTCTAAAGTCTCCTTTATGTGAAATTATAGAACAAATTTGTTCGTTTGTATAGCATTGTATTTTTTTAAAAAATTAGTAATTATTATCATATAGTTATTTATTCTTGTGTGATGTGAAGTTATTCAATAAACATATTGTTTGCATTTATATTGATTTAATGATAATCATGTTACTAGAAATTGTCTATTGTGTTTCGTACGAATCTCACATTAGGATAAGCAACTGATTAAGTTTGGTAAATAAATAATGCATTGGAATGGTATAATAAGTGGAAATCTATTCTTTATGACATATTAATTTAATATATGGATGCTAATAAAAATAATTGATTTAATTAATGCACTTAAGTACCACTAAATAATAATAAGTGCTAATATCAAATTACAAAAGGGAAATACTTATGGAAATCAAATTCAAAAAACTAATTCGTTTCAATCTTATCATGGGCTTCTTTCATTTAATTCAAGGGATCGCAATGCTTTTCTTGGCAACAACAGTCATCCAGAAAATCGGCGAATTCCAACCCAGCATCGTTCAGTTCTATCAGACCTTCAATCCTGAAACACGCTCACTCGAAGTCACTTCGAAAGTCTTGTTCGACCTGCCATTCGGCATCTTGGTCGCATCTTTCCTCTTGATCTCAGCGATTGCACATGGCTTGATCGTCCTAAACAAAGATCGTTATATCGCAGATCTTAAAATCGGACTCAATCGTTTCCGTTGGTTCGAATACGCTTTGAGTTCATCGATCATGATCGTCTTGATCGCAACCTTGTTTGGTATCTATGATATCGCAAGCTTAGTCTTGATCTTCATCGTCAACGCATCCATGAATCTATTTGGATTGGATATGGAAGAATTGAATGCTGGCTTCACCAAGGGTAAAGTCAATTGGGGTCCATTTATTTGGGGTTCATTGGCGGGTATCGCACCTTGGATCGCCATCTTCTTATACATGACCGGTACTGGTAATTACGATCAAGTGCCTTGGTTCGTATGGGCAATCGTTGGTACTTATTTCGTTGCGTTCAACACTTTCCCCATCAACATGATCGCTCAATACTTGAAACTGGGTAAATGGAAAGATTATCTCTATGGCGAACGCTTCTACATCATTCTCAGCTTGGCTGCGAAGTCCATCTTAGCTTGGCTTGTCCTCTTTGGCGCAATGCAACCTTAACGACCTTTGGGTCGTTTTTTTATGGCCTGGAATACGCTATAATAGCTTGGTTGGAGTTCACTATGCTTGATACAAAAAAAGAGAATCGTTTCATCCTGGGAATCTTGATTCCCATCATTTTAGAAAATGTCTTATTGACGCTATCCAGCTTGGTTATTACCGGCTATGTTGGACGTCTTTTAATCTTGGAGATATCCGCCCAAGGCGTGGCCAATCGCCTGTATGGCATTTATTTCTCTGTGTTCAAAGGTTTGGCGATTGGTTTGATGGTGCTTGCGGCTCGACACTTTGGTAGTGGACATATGGATCGTTGTCGTATCGTTCAAGCACGTGCGATGGCAATGATTTTACCCTTATCACTTCTTTCATCACTTTTGATGTTTATTTTTCGATACGATTTCTTTCGTTTGATCACCCAAGATGCTCAAATCTTGGATTTGGCGTCACGTTACTTTCAAATCACAGTATTGGGTTTTCCGTCTGTGGCAATCACCGCATTGAATACCGCCGCATTCCAAGCACAGGGCAATACACGAAGACCCTTGTATATTGCGGCATTTGGGAATCTCTTTAATATCTTTATTGGCTATGTCTTGATTTTTGGGACAGTTTGGACGCCTGCTTTAGGATTGAGGGGTGCTGCGATTTCATTGATTAGTTCACAAATCCTAAGTGCGAGTCTTGGCTTATGGGGACTCTATAGCAAACACGTTGGTTTGTTCAAAGATACGGTTAAGGTATCCATTCAGTCGATGTTCGATCGATTTGAGAATGGACGGATCTTGGCAACCGGTGTACCCGCTGCTTTTGAGAACACCTTCTGGCAGTTCGCAACTTTAATCATCTCGCGTGTCATCATAGCGTATGGAACCGCACACTATGCGGCGTATCAAATGGGTCTACAAGCAGAGGGGTTAAGCGAGATGTTGTCGGTAGGCTTTGTGACGGCTTCCATCAGCTTGGCATCGATTGCGATTGGGAAGCAGGATGATACCTTATTCAAGTTCTATTTCAAGCGTTTGACACAATTGAGTCTATTGATCAGTACGATCACAATGACACTGCTCTTCTTCTTTGCTGAGAACTTAATGGGTTTATTGACTGATAAGGTCGAATTGATTCAAATCGGAACCTTGTATCTTAAAATCATGGCAGGATCCCAGATCCCTCAAAACATGTCAAAAGTCTTGAACGGCTTCATTCGTTCTTCGGGTTATAAAACAGTTCCGATGTTGGTCAGTTTCACAGGCTTATGGTTGGTTCGTGTGCCTTTGAGTCTATTGGCTCAAAGTGTCTTGGGTTGGGATATTGTAACCATATGGTGGATCATCAATTTAGACCAATGGGTACGTTTCTCAATCAGTTTGACCGTCTTCTTAAAAGCTAAGTTATATGATGCGATTCAAGCTCAAGCTTTGGCTTGAAATTTGATTTTGTGACAATAAAGTTGTAGATCATGACCGTTATGAGCACGATCGATGCGCCAATTAAGGACAGCATTGATGGTTGCTCACCAAGAACCAAGAATACCCAGATTGGATTCAATACAGGTTCAAGCGTAGCAATGATGGATGCGGTTGTTGCTTGGGTTTGTTTGATACCCAAGGCGAAGAGAATATAACCGAAACCCAATTGGAAGATACCCATGGTGATAATAAGGATCCAAACTTGTGGATTTTGATTTAGAGCGAAACTTTGATCAAAGAAGACAAAAGGAATAAGCAGGACACTTAATAAGTTACCAACAAAAGTCGCATCGATGGGAGATGCGCCAGGCAGTTTGTTCGCAAAGAAGACACCTGCGAAGCTTAAACCAGACGCAAGGGCTAAGAGATCACCCAGCATGTTTCCAGACTGAAGCTGTTCCAGGAAAAAAAGGCTGATGCCTAAGAAAACACCGAATAAAGCAAAAAGATCACGCTTGCGTGGTTTTTGTTTATCAATAAAAATGGAAAGCAAGATGATAAAAATTGGAGATGTATATTGAAGGACGATGGCATTGGCTGAACTGGTCAGCTTATTTGCCATCATGAAGAGGATGGTTGTGAGGGTCAGACTGAGTGAAGCCAATAAAATGGAACGATTGAGTCTGAAGCGGAAACTACGACGATAGATGCCAATTGTGATGGCTGCGAAGAGCCCACGAAATGCCGCGATGGTGATGCCAGACCAAGGAATGAGCTTGCCTAAAAGACCACCAAAACTCCAGAAGATGGCGGCAAGTAAGATGAAAACTGGACCCTTGATTTGTTGTTTCACGTTTGTCATTATAGCAGAAAACAAAACGTTTGAAATACTTATTCCAAATCAAGAAGTTGAATCGCATTAACACCTTTACAGTGTTTAAGATCTTCCAGTAATTGATCCAACGAAACTCGCATATCCAAGATATCCAGCATTAGAATGACCGATGCGATGTTTCGAATCGGCGTGTTTTGATTTAAAGTCAAAACGTTGGCATTGGTTCGTGCAATAAAGCCCAATACTTCCGATAAGACACCTTGTTGGTGGTCTAATAAAAAGGTAAGAATTGCTTTACGCGTCATTTTATTCTCATCCGGACGAAATACCAAGTCCTTATACTTGTAATAGCTTGAGCGTGATAAGTTCAAACGTTTACATGCCTCGCTGATGTCTTTGACCTGTCGAGTTTGAACCAACTCACGTGCTTCAATGACTTTGAGATATGTTTCAGGAATCAACTTTTGATGAATGATGAGAAATTCAGGTTTCATAGGACCATGCCATCCCTTTCGTATCCAAATTAACGTCTAAGATCGACCATTTTGCTTGTGTTCCTTCAAGACAGCTTTTCAGTAAAGATTCATCCTCACTTGTCACAACCATGAGACTTGGACCTGCGCCACTGAGATAGTAGGCTAAATGCTTTGATGCTAAGTTGTCTGTAATGATTTTGAAGTCTGGATGAAGATTAAGACGAACGTTTTGGTGAATGCGATCCGTGATCGCCCATGTCAAACGTTCACTGTTTCCCGTACTCAACGCATCCAGTAAAAAGGGGATTTGACTGAGATTATAGACTGCATCTTCACGTGATATTTGTGTGGGTAAGACCTTACGACTGTGTTCGGTTGAGAGTGTAAAATCTGGAACCAAGAGCTTGAAATGATACGATGCATGAACGGGATATCGAATGACTTCAACTTTTTCGAAAAGGTGTTTGGAAGCACAAAGCCCTCCTACGATGGCAGGCACAATGTTGTCGGGATGACCCTCAAGGAGATTGGCAAGTTGAATCAAACGCGTACGATCCAAGCTTTTTGTGTGCTCGATCAAAGCAGTCGCAACACCTGCCACAATCAAGGCAGCACTGGATCCCAGACCTCTTGCCATGGGTATTTCAGAGTGCATCTCAACTTTAAGCGGATGAACTTGGAGTTGTTCCTGTTCGCAAGCGAATTGATAGGCTTTTAGAAAAAGATTGTCTTCACTTTCGTCAAATCCGATGCATTCGTTTTGCTCACTGATCGTAACGATAAAATCCGCATATCGATTGATGGCTAAACCGAGACAATCAAAGCCAGGGCCTAGATTGGCACTGGTTGCAGGGACACGTATTCGAATCATTTCAGCTCCTTTGCTTGAGTAATGCTCAAGATTTGGGTATGGATTTCAGGGAGATCTTCAAGCGAACGTAAAGCTTTCGGAATCAGAGTTCCTGTTAGCTTTGATAATTCGACCATGGCTTTAAAGTCATCCTCTGAAGGCTGCGCTTTTAATGCATTAAGAACACTACGCGGAAACTTGTACGCTGAAGCGGTCGCAAGGACGGCAATGGCTTGGTGAGGGTATTCAATTTGATAGTGTTCAGCGGCAGCCCATGCGACTGCTGTGTGTGGATCAAGAAGCACTTGCTCTTGATCATAAACCGTTTGAATGGTTTGACTTGTCAGAGCTTCATCAATGCGATAAGCCTTGAATCGTGACTGAAGTCGATTTACTAAATCAGGATCGATTTGATATGCACCTTCATGATCCAAATCATGCATATACTTTGAAACGTGCTTATCGTCTGCTTCGAGAAAAAGTAGACGTTCCAGATTACTTGATACTAAGATATCCATGGAAGGGGATTGTGTGTGCATAAATTCTCGTCTGCGATTGTATCGACCCTGTGAGAAGAATTCAGTTAAGACATCATTGGTATTGGATGCGATGATCAGATGCTTGATGGGAAGTCCCATACGATAAGCACAATAGCCTGCAAAGGCATTTCCAAAATTACCACTTGGGATGGAGAAACTCAAGTCTTTGCCTTTTTGAATTCGGTGGTGCTTGATCGCATCGCCATAGGCTTTGAAGTAATAGGCAAGCTGTGGAATCAAGCGACCAATATTGATGGAGTTTGCTGAACCATAGTGGTGATCTTTATCATTTCGAAAGAGGTGTTTAACGACTGCTTGAGCATCATCAAAATTACCTTCGATCCCATAGACTTTGACACCTTTAGCATCGATCGTAGTCATTTGACGACGTTGAATTGAACTGATGCCCACTTGTGGATAAAAAACAGTGATGGGGAAAACGGAATCCTTAAAACCCATCAAAGCTGCGGAACCTGTGTCACCACTTGTCGCTGTTAAGATATGAGGAACAACACGTGTTCCTGATTTGATGAAAGCGCGATGACTCAGTTCAGGTAAGACACTTAAAGCAATGTCTTTAAAGGCAGCGCTAGGTCCATGAAAGAGTTCAACGATTTGATGCTTACGAAAGATGCTGGGCACGATTTCAGGCTGTTCAAATTGAGCATAGGCTTTGTGAATAAAATCTTTGTCGATATCAAGTTCGGGAAAAACGATACTTAGAATTTCATAAACGATGTCTTCAAAGGGAAGATTGATCCATGTCTCCCATGGGACGAGTGGAAATTCATTGAACATCCAAAGACCACCATCGGGTGCCATGGGTTGGATCAATGCTTGCCAAGTAGTTTGTTCTAAATTTGTGTTACGTGTGCTGTAGAGTTTCATATTTCACTTGTTTTTAATTATACACGATGCTAGAATGTTTTCAATATGAAAACAGATGTATCAAAAATAGAAACAAATAAACGCTTAGGCATTGGTCTGCTTGGCTATGGAACGGTGGGAAAAGGTTTAGAAACCCTCCTTGAGGCAACGGCATCCGATGCCTTCTTTATTGCCAAAATATTACGAAGAGCTACAAAAGCGAATCGTCCTGACATGGTTGAAGATATTGGATCCTTACTTAATGATCCTAATGTGGATATTGTCGTCGAGGTTCTGGGAGGGACTGAACCAGCCCGATCCTATATACTGGCTGCCTTGAACGCAAAGAAAGCGGTTGTTACCGCGAATAAGGCTTTGATCAATCGACATGGGGATGAATTGGATGCGTGTGCGAAAGCCAACGGTGTTGCTTTGCGTTTCAGTGCAGCGGTTGGTGGTGGCATTCCTTATCTAGCAACCTTGTTGGAAGTCAAACGTCATACCCAGATTCAAGCAATTGGCGGTATCCTGAATGGTACGAGTAATTTCATGCTCGATAAGATGGAACGTGAGCAGTGTGCCTTTGAAGAAGCTCTAAGTGCAGCACAACAATTGGGTTATGCCGAAGCAGACCCCAGTGCAGATATCATGGGCACTGATAGTTTGAATAAGATACGTTTGTCAGGTGTTGTGGCCTTTGATCGGTGGATTGAATTTGAAAGCATTCCATGTGAGGGGATTGCGTATCTACAAGCCGAGGATATTCAGTTTATTCAAAACTTGGGTTATCATATCCGACTGTTTGCGACCATGTGTCGAAGTGAGGATGGTATCCAAGCTTATGTCGAACCTCAGCTTTTCAATGTGGAAGATGCGGAGGCATCTATATTGGCTAATCACAACATCGCTTGGTTCGTTGATTCGATGGGTGAGCGACAAGCATTGATTGGACAAGGTGCAGGGGGATTACCAACTGCAGGTAATATTCTACGAGACTTGATGCAAATCAAGGAGAAGTCAGGAGGTATGTTGCCGGAAGGACATACGAAAATTGTCGCAAATAACACCAAAGCAATTCATCCATACCTGATTCGAAGTTCAAAAAACTTGAAATCAGGCTATCTGGAAGCTTTGAGTGAAGTTAAATGGATACAAGGCAACCGTATCTATCGCATCACAAAAGCCATGGATGTATCACGTATCCATGCCCTCGTTCAGACATTGCGAGCGACAGAGCCTATCTTTTTCGCCGGCATACAAACCAAGGAGACATTATGAAAATCTGTAAATTCGGTGGGTCATCTCTCGCCAATGCTCAACAATTCAAAAAAATCAAAGCCATAGTGGAAAGCGATCCTAAACGACGTGTCGTCGTTGTTTCAGCAGTGGGTAAAGCACATCCTGATCAAAACAAAATTACGGATTTACTTTATCTTCTCCATGCGCATCTTCTGTACGGAGTAGATTATCAAGCGCTCCTGAGTGAAATCATTGAGCGTTATCGCTCAATCCAGTTGGAGCTTAATTTGAAGTTCGATATACAAGCGTTTTTTGATCGCCTTAAAACGGATTTGAGCCCAAAAACAGAACGTGATGCCTTGGTTTCAATCGGTGAGAAACTCAGTGCCATCTTGTGTGCAGAGTTTTTGAATTGGCCAATGATTGATGCGAAGGATGCCATCGTTCTTACCAGTGATGGCACAGTAGATCTTGAACGCTCGACACAGAAGCTCAGTACGCTTTTTCAACAGTATCCTCATTTTGTATTGCCTGGTTTCTATGGGGCTTTACCAAATGGTCGTATCAAGCTTATGAAACGAGGGGGCTCGGACATCACGGGTTCGATTGTCGCGGCAGCGTTGCATGCGGAAATCTATGAGAACTGGACCGATGTCAGTGGCATCATGATGGCGGACCCGAGAATCGTCCCTGAAGCAAAACCGATTCCCCAACTGACTTATGGTGAGCTCCGTGAGTTGACATTCATGGGTGCTTCGATTTTGCATGAGGAATCTATTCAAGCGGTCAAGCATCTTAACATTCCACTTAATATTCGCAATACGAATAAACCTGAAGAGCCAGGTACTTTGATTCGCAATGATATCATCGATGATGATCAAGCTGAAGGTTTCATAACGGGCATCACTGGTCTCAAAGACTTTGCGGTCGTAACCGTGCATAAAGAACAAATCGCACGTCACCTACAGGTTTTACGTCAGATACTGGAGAGCTTTGAACGACATGATTTGTTGATTGAATACATGACCAAAGGCATCGACAGTTTGAGTTTGACGGTTAAGGTAGAAGCTCTTAAAGAGCGTCAATTCGATCTTTTTGCGGATCTCAAACAGAAATGTTCGATTGATAAACTGACCTTTGAAGATGATTTGGCCTTAATTGCGGTTGTTGGTCGCAACATGAAAGAAAAGCCAGGCATATCTGGCCAACTCTTCAGTGCACTGGGGGCAAAGAACATCAACATTCGCTTGATTGCTCAAGGTACCGATGAGATCAGCATCATCGTGGGTGTTGCCAATGCGGATTTTGAGTTGACGATTCAAACTCTATACGAACACTTCATTCGTAAGAATGGTTAAAGAAAAGACGAAACATCGTCTTTTTAACTGGATTCTTTCTTAATGACTTGGAAGGGGAGCGTATGTGCTGTCGTATCCAAGGTTTCGGGTTTTTCGATTCGCTTTAATAAGAGTTCCATCGCTTTACATCCCAATTCATAGGTATTGAGTTCAACCGTTGTGATGGCAGGTTGCGAGACACTGGAGAAAATCGTATTATCGAAACCAACCACCGAAATATCTTCGGGAACCCGTAGGTTTCTCGATTGAATTTCATCGATGATGCCGACAGCGGTTAGATCCGATGTGGCGAAGAAGGCATCAATCTCAGGTTTTTCATCCAAGAGCACCGAAGCGACTGCTTTACCTGAAATATAGCCAAAATAATACTCTTCCGATACCTCACATAACACAGGCAGTCCATGTTTGTTCAAGACATCTTTATACGCACGATACTTTTCGATATTCGAAACGATTTGTGTCGAACCAGTATGCACATAGGCAATGTTTCTGCGACCTGTTGCGATCAAATGTTCCATTAATTCAAAACTGGCCATATAGAAATCAACGCTATAATAGGGAGCATTTGAACCCGGTACATATTCAATGGTTTGAACAACAGGATAGGACTGATTCAAATCATTGATTTCATCCATTTGTAAAGTATTCGATATCAAGATCATCCCATCCACATAATGATTGCGCAACATCTTGACGTAATGCTTTTCACGTTCGCGATCCCCATACGTCGTACAGATCAAGACATTGTAATTATTATGATGCGCAATATTTTCAATTCCCTGGATGATCATCGAAAAGAAGGGATTATCCACGCTATGCACCAAAACCAGGATCATGTTGGTCTTATCTTTGCGCAAGAAAGTCCCCATGGCATTGGGCTGATAATTCAAACGTTGAATAGCAAGCTCGACACGTTGACGTGTCGCTTCGGATACATTGGCACTTTGATTGATGACGCGTGAAACGGTGGCGACACTGACGCGCGCCAAGGAGGCGACTTGTTGGATGGTACTCATATTGATTCCATTATAGCATAGGCAGATTAAAGGTTTTAGACCTGTTTTAACATTGATTAAGAGATTTGTAATCGATTACATGTGAATGCACTAACAATATGTAAACGATTACATCATCACACAATTTTTAACGAACTATAATGTGATTACATAGAAACAGGAGGAACACAATGAAGAAAATAATCGTTTTTATTTCTATGCTCTTAGTCTTAGTCTCATTAACTGCTTGCGCACCTAAGGAAGCAGAACAAGTTGTCATCACATTCAAACAAAATAAACCTGAAATCGATGATGCTTTGCAAGCTTACGCAACAGCGTATGAAGCTGCTACAGGCGTTAAAGTTAACGCAGTATCCTGTGGTGGGGGTAGTTGTACTTTAGGGGATATGTTAAAAGCCGACTATGCGGCAGGCGAAATGCCAGACATTTTCCCAATCGATGGTCCTGATAGCTATAAGCAATGGGAAGCCATTATTGCAGATTTAAGTGGAGAAGATTGGGTTGATGAAACATCCGTTGAATACGTCGTGGATGGTAAGGTTGTTGGTTTCCCAGTCGCAGTTGAAGGTTGGGGTATGGCTTACAATGCGGACTTATTGGCTAAAGCAGGTATCGATCCTAAGACTTTGACCAATTATGGCGCATACATGGATGCATTTGCGAAGTTGGATGGCATGAAAGCTGAATTGGGCATCGACTCTGTCGTATCCATGACCGCGGGTCCTGGTATGTACTGGGTTACGGCTCACCATAATTTCAACAGCTTGTTGTCCAATGGTTTGGAATACAATGATCTATCCGTTGCGAACAATATTCTTGCTGGCAACATTGATGATACACGTTTGAATGAATATGCGGATTGGGTTGATTTGCTCTTCAAGTATGCTGATAAAACAGTCTTGACGACTGGCAACTACGATTCACAAGTTGGCGCATTCTTGAATCAAAAAGCTGTCTTCTTGCACCAAGGCAACTGGGTGGATGGAAACTTAACGGAAGCGACCTTCAAAATGGCATTTGCACCTCACGGTTCAAGCACCAGCGATACCGATGGTATCTTCGTTAGTGCACCGGCTTGGTATGTCGTGAATAAAGATTCGAAGAATTATCAAGCTGCTTTGGATTTCTTGAAAGCGCTCGTCTACACCGATCTTGGCCAAAAATACATGGTTGAAGATGCCGGTATGATTCCTGCGTTTGGAAACATCAAACTACAACCTAAGGGTCAACTTTCGCAATCTGTTCAAGCTTGGACAGCTGAAGGCAAAGTTTATTCTTGGAACCAATACTTATTTGCAGGCGAATTCAGAGACAATGTCTTGGGTCCAATCTATGATCAATTGGCACAAGGTGCGGTTACTGCAGATGAATTCAAAGCGTTGTTGAAGACTGCTTTGATGGAAGCGAAATAGGCTTATTCGATTGAATAGGAGCAGGGAAGTTCCTGCTCCTATTTTCTTTAAAGGAGGATCGTATGAAAGATAAAGCTAAAGCGAAATATAATTCCTTATCCAAAGACAAAAAGATTGAAAAACTTGTTTTTTGGTTGTTTCTGGCACCCTCATTGTTTTCTTTCTTAATGGTGCAAATAATTCCCTTTATGATTGGGATTTATTATTCGTTTACGAACTGGTCCGCAACCGCGCAATTCTCCATTGATTTTGTGGGCATGAAGAATTACGTGGAAGCTTTTCAAGATCCATCGTTCCTCTATGCGACCATCATCACGACCATTTATACCTTTATGAACATCATTCTTGTGAATGTCATTGCCTTCTCCTTGGCACTGCTTGTGACCTCGAATCTCAAAGGCAAAAACATTTATCGTGCGGGTTTCTTTCTTCCAAATATCATTGGGGGAATCATCTTGGGTTATATCTGGCAATTTATTTTCAATCAATTCGTGCCTAAACTTGCGGCAGCAGTTGGGTTCACTTATTTAAGCGAAAATCTCATGCTTGGTAACAGCAATACAGCCATCCTCGCCTTGGTCATCGTCAGTACTTGGCAATACGCGGGCTACATCATGATGATCTATGTGGCTGCTTTACAGAATGTACCTAAAGATTTGTTGGAAGCGGCTCAAATTGATGGCGCAAGTCCTTGGCAACGGTTTAGAAATGTAACCATTCCATTAGTCGCACCTGCGTTTACCGTTACCTTATTCTTAACCTTGGTCAATTCGTTTAAGCAATTCGATGTGAATGCGTCTTTGACCAATGGAGGTCCTAGCACCATGTTCATGGGGAAAGCCATCAAAGGGACAACCTTGTTGGCGATGAACATCAACGATACGTCCATCATTTCTTTGAATACAGCACAAGCACAGGCTAAGGCGATCGTCTTCTTCCTGGTCTTGGTCACATTCTCACTCATCCAAGTCTATGTATCGAAGAAGCGGGAGGTTGAACTCTAATGTTTAAAAATGCAAACAATAAAATCATCGCACGTAATATTACGGAAGCTTTGACTCTAGCGGTTATGGTCATGTTTCTGGTGCCCTTATTTTTGGTTTTGATCAATGCGGCAAAGACGAACAACGAAATCATCGCTGCGCCCTTGAGTTTACCAACAGATTGGTCTGTTTTGTTTAAAAACATCACCACCATCTGGAATAACCCAAATCTTCGTTATTCACAGGCTTTAGTCAATTCATTCGTCATTACGACTTTCTCCTTGGTCGGCATCACGATCTTTTCCGCTATGGCTGCGTGGGTTCTGCTTAGAACGAAAACGAAGTTGTCGACAGCCATCTTGATGTTATTCATTGCGGCGATGGTCATTCCTTTCCAAGTCGTTATGTTTCCGTTAGTCAAATGGTTTGGAATCTTCCAATCCGTTACAGGCATCCAAATGCTAAGAAGTTATACCGGCATCATCATTGCCTACATTGGTTTTGGGAGTTCGTTATCCATCTTTATGTTTCATGGATTCATGAAATCCATTCCACATGAAATCGAAGAAGCCGCTTATGTGGATGGTTGTGGTAAGTTTAAGACCTTCTTCTTGATCGTATTGCCCATCTTGAAACCGATTTATGTCACAATCTTGATTCTGAATGGGATCTGGATTTGGAATGACTTCCTCCTCCCAATGTTGGTTTTAGGTAAAGGAACACCAGTTCAAACATTGCCATTAGCGGTTAATAATTTTGCAGGTGCTTTCCTTGTTTCATGGGATTTGATGATGACGGCGATTTTAATGGCTTTGGTTCCAATCATTGTATTCTTCCTTGCCGCTCAGAAACATATCATCAAAGGTATGGTTGAAGGTTCGGTTAAATAGTTTATGGCTAAGTTCTGTGCGTTTGGAGAGTTGTTGTGCGATGTGACACCCTATGGGATATCCGATCGAGGCTTTCCCATCTATGAGTTCAATCCTGGGGGTGCACCCGCCAATGTGGCGGTCGCATTGCGTAACTTAGGCATCGAAGCCAGTTTCATGGGTCAAGTGGGGAATGATCATTTTGGTCAATTCTTAAGAGACACATTGGTGTCTAAACAGGTGGATGTGGATGCGCTCATGATAAGTAATGATTATCCCACCAGTTTGGCCATTGTAAGCAATAAAGCCGATGGGGATCGTAGTTTCAGCTTCTATCGCAAGCACAATGCAGATGTGATGGTTGAACTTCATGATTCTTTTAAAAAGAAGATTAAAGAGGCGGATGTCTTTCATGTGGGCAGTGTAAGCATGAGTGATGAGCCAAGTCGTTCTACGACCTTCAACTTGATGAAATATGCGAAGAAAAAGGATAAAATCATTACTTTTGATCCTAATCTAAGGGTCTTGTTGTGGGATGATTTGAACGATGCCAAACGTCAAATTGAAAAAGGTCTTCAATTTGCGGATCTTGTAAAATTAAGTGAAGAAGAGCTTTTCTTTCTAACCGACATCAAAGATGCACATGAAGCCTGTTCGATGTTGATGGGTATTTACGATATTCAGATTCTATTGATTACCTTTGGTGCAGAAGGGTGTGCAAGTTATCATCAAGATACCTACCAACGCATTCCATCGTTTAAAGTGGATGCGATTGATACAACGGGTGCTGGGGATGGTTTCTTTGGTGGCTTTTTAAGCCAATGGATGAAGAATGGTATGAAAATGAAACTGACAAGTCGTGAACTTGCACTTTATTGTCAGTATGCAAATGCCTGTGGTGCGATCGCAACGACACAAAAAGGTGCGATTGGTTCATTGGCGAATGAAGAAAGTGTTCAAGCTTTTTTGGAGGTTCATCATGGATAATCGCTCAAAAATCGCACAATTGTACATGCAACTCTATCATGATGATCAAGCTTTAAAACAGTTGTTTTCAATGATGGATGAAGCTAAATCGCAACGTTTGGCCGATCTTGTCACAATGGATAAGAATGAACGTTCCTGGTACTTTGATCAAAGCATCGTTGGAATGACCTTATATACAGATCTGTTTGCTGGCTCACTTAAGAAGTTGAAACAGAAAATTGCGTATTTTGATGATTTGGGTGTGAGTTTCTTACACTTGATGCCTTTGCTCAAACCTCGTGACGGCGAAAACGATGGAGGTTATGCGGTTGAAGATTATCGCAATATCGACCCACGCTTAGGGGACTTGAATGGTTTCAAAAGCTTGATGAAAGAACTTCGTAAACATGACATCAAAGTATGCATCGACTATGTCATCAACCATGTTGCGAAGGAACATGCCTGGGCTCAAGAAGCCCTAAACCAGGATCCCATTAAACAAGCGTATTTCATCATGTATGATACGGATGAGATTCCCAATAAATTCAATTTATCGGTTCCTGAAGTCTTGCCGGACAAATGTCCTGGTAATTTCACCTATTATCCTGAAATCAAGAAGTATGTTTTTACTTCATTCAGTGAGTTTCAATGGGATTTGAACTTTCAGAATCCTTATGTCTTCAACGGAATGACGGATAACCTATTGTATTTAGCGAATTTGGGTGTCAATATGATCCGTTTGGATGCGATTCCTTTTATGTGGAAGGAATTGGGGACGAGTTGTCGTAATCTGGAGCCCATCCATGATTTGATGCGACTCCTGCACCTCATTAAAGAAGATGTCTGTCCATCACTTGCCCTTTTAGGGGAAGCCATCGTAGAACCGGAACAAATCGTTAAGTACTTCGGAAGTGATGAACATACGGAATGCGAAGTCATGTATAATGCCAATCTCATGGTGGATATCTACAACGCTTTTGCGACGCGTGATGTGCGCTTGTTGACGGTGGATGCGAATCGTTTTCAGATTCCGCAACGAGGGACTTGGATGAATTATGTCCGTTGTCATGATGATATTGGTTGGGGTTTCAATGAAGAAGCAATCCGTTCATTTGGCTTCAGTCCGTTTGAACATAAGCAATTTCTGATCAAGTTCTATGGGGGTCAGTTTGCGGGTTCTTTTGCAAAAGGGGAGATGTATCAAGTCAATCCTTTGACTAAAGATGCGCGTACCAATGGGACTTTGGCAAGTCTCTTGGGTTTGCAGAAAGCGATTGAGACCAATCAAGTCTATCGACGTGATGAGGCCATTCGACGCATCAATCTGGCGCATGCGATGATTTTGAGTTATCGTGGTTTTCCATTGATTTATTCAGGCGATGAAGTTGCGACGCTCAATGATCAATCGTATCAATTGGATCCGGATAAAATAGCAGAAGGACGTTGGGTCCATCGACCTTTCTTTGACTGGAAGCGGGCTAAGAATAAAGATGTTGTTGGGACGGATGAGCATGCGGTTTATCAAATGCTTAAGAAACTGATCAAATTGCGTAAACAACTGCCTCAATTCCAAGGTCAGGCGCACCAATATGCCTTGGATCTGCACAATAAGCATGTGTTTGGTGTCATTCGACAAAACCGCAATCATCACTTGTTTGCACTCTATAATTTCAGCGAATTAACCCAAAAGGTTCCTACTGAGCATTTGCGTCAAATTTTCAATGGTGTGTACGCACGTGATGTGGTTCAAGGTCGCATCTTCAACTTAAATGATGCATTTATTGAGTTGAGTCCCTATGAATTTGTTTGGTGTGTGAAACATAAAGTTGGATAAAATTAACAGTCCCTTCATTGCGAAAGGACTGTTTTTAATCGTGGTCGTGGTATGATAAATAAAAAGGAGTCTCGTTATGAAAATTGGTGTCATTGACTTAGGATCGAACTCAATTCGTTTGGTTATATATGAATATGTCGATAAACAGTTGAATAAATTACTCAATTTCAAACACCAAGGAAAGGCTGTGCTCTTCATCAAAGATAATAAGATGAGTGATGAAGGTGTCGAAGCCATTGTCTCCTCCTTGAAACAATTGGTCTTTATGGCAAAGATCTATGAATTGGATGAATTCAGAATCTTTGCGACCGCATCGTTGCGTTACATTGATAACAGTGTGGAAACAGTTGCAAAGATCGAGCAACAAATCCATCACAAATTGGAAGTCCTGAGTGATGAGGAGGAATCCTTATTTGGGTTTGATGCGATTTTACGCAATGAAGAACTGCCGATTTCCGGCTTGACCATTGATATCGGTGGGGGTTCCATGGAAATCATCTATTTCAAGAACAGAAAAGCCCTCTATTCCACTTCGATTCCAGTGGGGAGCTTATCTTTTGCGACGAAGTTTGTGGATGAAGTTATTCCAACTGAAGATGAACAAGCGGAAATGCGTAAATTCATACGCAGTCATTATGAAAGTCTGCCTTGGTTGAAGGCGATCCAAGTGAATACCATCATTGGCATCGGGGGAACTTCACGAGGCATGTTTAAAATGAATAAAGAGTTGGATCTTGAAAAGAGTGACACGCTTAAATATGAAAGTGTCGCTACCATTGCGAACTTAGGTTATGAGGCGTCCAAGCAGATCATCAATGCCGTTCCTGATCGTTTGATGACGATGTTGCCGGGAGCCATCATGATCGATGAACTTATGCAATTGGTTTTAGCCAATGATTTCAGAGCCTCTAAAATGAGTGTTCGAGAAGGATATATTTACAACCGCATCCTAAATAACTATGAATAGTAATTACATCAATCGAGAATTCAGCTGGTTGCGTTTCAATGAACGTGTCCTTGATCAGGCGCGGTGGTCCACCGTACCTTTTTTCGAACGCCTTCGATTCCTTTCCATTGTTTACAGCAACCTGGATGAGTTCTACATGGTTCGTGTAGGGTCACTAAGTGAACAAAAAGGTTTGGTCAAGGCACCGGATAATAAAACCAGCCTGACCATTGATGAACAACTCAAGGGTATTGGTAAACATGTCAAAAAGCAGATGGACGATTTGGGAGCAGTTTATGCGCAATGGGCATTGGAAGCTCAAACCTATCAAATCAAGAACCCACAACTAAAAGATTTGAAGGCTAATGATTTGGACTATGTGACGACCTATTTCCACAACATGATCGAGCATCTTTTAAGTCCAATCATTGTCGACAAAGCCCATCCTTTTCCACATCTCATGAACAAGCAAGTCGCGGTCAGTGTTCTATTGAAACATGGCTCGAAGACGATGCTCGCCTTCATCCCAATCGACTTGAATCTCTTGCCAGCCAACATCATCTTACCGAAGAAACATCGTTTGGAGTATCTACCGATTGAACAAGTCGTCTATGATTTTGTGGATGTGATCTTTAAAGGCTATAACGTGGTTGAAAAAAATATCATTCGTGTCACACGGAATGCGGATTTGGACTGGGATACCTATTCGGATGAAGACTTGGATTTTAGGGATACCATGAAGAAACTCCTTAAGAAGCGCTTCCGATTGAGCCCTGTTCGTTTGGAAGTGAAATATGAGAGTGAGCAGATCATTAAGTCCTTATTGAAGACCTTGAATATCGATAAAGATCATTGTTTCACCAATACTGCAGCTTTTAACTACAGTTTTATGAATGAAGTTGAAAAGTTTTTGAGTTTGCGCACGAAAGACGCCTTTTATCCAGCCCATGTTTATCGTTTTCATCCGGCGATACAAAGTAAAGAATCCATTCTTTCGCAACTCAACAAAGGGGATCTGTTCTTCCATTTTCCTTTTGATGCGGCGAGTGGACTCATTCGTTTCATCCAAGAAGCAGCGCAATCACCAAAGATCGTCTCGATACGCATCACCTTGTATCGTGTTGCGAATGTATCGAAGATCGTTGAAGCCTTGATCCAAGCCAAGGAAGCGGGTAAAGAAGTCATTGTCATCATTGAGCTGAAAGCGCGCTTTGATGAAGAGCACAATATTGAATGGTCCAATCGTTTGGAAGAAACAGGTTGCACTTTAATCTTTGGTGTCGAACACATGAAAGTTCATTCCAAGGTTTGTGTCGCTATTGAGAAAGACAATCATAAGACGAAACTCTATACGCACATTGGGACAGGGAATTACAATGAGCAGACCGCGCGTTCATACAGTGATTTCCATCTCATCACAGCGGATCAAACCATTGGTCAGGAAGCACTTTATTTCTTGCAGTCCATCCAAATGGGAAATATCGAGCGTTTGAATCAAGCCTTTAAATCGATTTTGGTTGCCCCATATTCCTTGAAGCAACAACTTCTCTTAGACATCCAAAAAGAAGCAAGCTGTAAAGATGGACATATCATCTTAAAGATGAATTCATTGACGGATAAAGACATCATCGATGCCTTATACGCAGCTTCCCAAGCCGGTGTGAAAATTGATTTGATCATCCGTGGAATCTGTTGCTTGGTTCCAAGTCAAAAAGATTTAAGTGAGAACATTCAAGTCATTTCGGTCATTGGACGCTACTTGGAACATACCCGTGCTTTTTTATTCAAACATGAGGGAGAATGGTTGAGTTATCTCAGTTCAGCCGATTTGATGACACGCAATACGGAGAAACGTTTGGAATTAGCGGTTCGTGTCAATGACCCCAACATCAAGACACAAATGCGTCTCATTCTATTTAGTTACTTGAACCCTGAAATCAATCATTATCGATTGGATGAAGAGGGGAACTATCAGGGTCATCGATCGGACATTGATGTACAGACCAAACAATATGATTTAAAAGCAAGTCCAGCTTATGAAAGAAGTCTATGGCAAAAAATGAAGGATGTATTCACGCAACATGAACGATAGTTTAGATCTCTACAATGCACTTAAACAGATGAAAGTTGGAAACCGTTTGCGTCTTGATGCGAAGACACAAACGATTTTCACGTATCATCACGAAAAAATCGATGTGCATGCGGAACATGCGCATTTCATCATGACGGAAGATGATTTCATCGCATTGTATCAAGATGCCAAATTCTTGCCCTATTCCAAAAAACCAAGTATTGAGATCGAAGTTGATAAAGATGAGGTGTATTATACTACATGGAAAAAATAGTACTGCCTTTGCTCGTCGTTTTGAATCTCTTTGCGTTTATCTTGATGGGCTTGGATAAATATTTCGCAATCCAACAGCGCAATCGAATCTCGGAGCGTAATCTATTATCTCTAGCATTCATGGGTGGAAGCTTGGGCATTTATTTTGGGATGGTCGTTTTTCGTCATAAAACACGTAAAGCTCTTTTCAATTTGGGTGTTCCCTTGATGATGTTGGTGCATTTCTTTTTATTTTGGTATCTTAATCCTTGACTTGGAGTGTACTCCAGCAATTAAACTGGATGTGATGAAGATGTGTTTATGGTATGTGCTTTGAGCAATTGTTGTTATGGAGGAAAATATGACCATTTCAGAAGTCAGTAAAATTTATGATTTGAGTGCCGACACCTTGCGTTATTACGAAAAGATTGGTTTGTTGGACTTTGTTCAACGGAATGCGAGTGGAGTTCGTAATTATCAAGAAAGTGATCTGCGTCGGATTGAATTCATTCGGCACATGCGCAATGCGGGCTTAAGCATTGAAGTTTTGATTCGCTATATTGAGCTCTTTCATCAGGGCAATCACACCATACCCGAGCGTAAGCAAATCCTACAGGAACAAAGAAAACTCCTTAATCTTAAGATTAAGGAGATGCAGGAAACCTTGGATCGATTGGATTGTAAGATTGAGAATTACGATATGATCTTGCTCAAACATGAACAAGAACTTCAAGCCATTCAGGATGAAGCAGAATAATTAGTTTTGGATGATTGAACCTAAGAAAAATTCATGCATGATTTTAAGGACATCTTGATTGATGTCTTTTTCGTCTAAGATGCGGTGTGGGACATTTTTCAAGATAAAAAGACGTTTACGTTTATGCGGGATTTGATCAAAGGCATAATCACTGCTTCGAACGGGAATGGTTTGATCTGACGTGCCATGAAAGATTAAGACAGGGCAATGGACCTGAGCGATGCTTTCTTTGCATTTCGCCACCACATCTCGAAAAGTATTGGTAAAGTGATCGGGAAGTTCTGGGTATTCGCCTTGAACAACGACATTATCCGGTAGACGTAAGATCTGTCGTGCTTTATCGCCAACCGTTTCAATGACGGCTTTGACGGTGATGTATTCAAAGCCCGGTGCAATGAGCACCAAGCGCTCTACAGGATAACGACGCGCCAATTCCGAAGCGATGACGCCGCCCATGGAAAAGCCAATCAAAATGATGCGTGGATTGGATTTGAACAGTTCCTTCAAAGGCTCTTCTGCACGTGCGATCCACTGTTTGGCATCGATGTCATCCAATTGAGTCTGATCGAAGAGCAAAGGGGCTTCAATGGTATACCCCAAAGGTTCAAAGTATGCGCGTAAAGTGTCGTATTCATGTGAACGTCGGACGCCAAATCCATGGACACAGTAGAGAAGGGGTTTTGATTCTTGATTAAATAGTTTTAATAACCAGTTCATGCGTTTCACCTCAATTAAACGATAACACTCCAAGCATTTTTTTGCACTATGCTATAATTTAAAAAAGAGGAATGAACATGGATAAAATAGCGTGGATTGGGACAGGTGTCATGGGACATGCGATGGTCAGCCATCTCATCGAAGCCGGACATTCGGTCAAAGTGTATAATCGTAGTCTTCAGAAAACAGAAGGCTTGCAAGCCCAGGTCTGTTTATCGGTTGAAGAAGTTGTGAAAGATGTGGATGTGGTGATTACGATGTTAGGCTATCCAAAAGATGTGGAAGAAGTGTATGCGAAGATCTTCAAACATCAGAATGCGAAACCCTTGTGCATCGATATGACGACCTCCGCACCAGAATTAGCGAAGCGCATTGCCCTTAGTGCAAAAGATTTTGGCATCGAAGTTTTGGATGCGCCGGTTTCTGGTGGCGACATCGGTGCGAAGAATGCCAGCCTTGCCATCATGGTCGGTGGGGATGAAAAAGCATTTACCAAAGCCTTGCCTCTATTTGAAAAAATGGGGAAAACCATCACCTATTGTGGAACAAGCGGGAATGGACAGCATTGCAAGATGGCCAATCAAATCGTTGTAGCGGGGAATGTGGCTGCGGTTGCGGAAAGCATGAGTTATGCGATCAAACAAGGCTTGGATCCCAAATTGGTTTTACAAGCCATCAGCGGGGGTGCGGCGGCTTCTTGGCAACTTTCAAACAACGGACCGAAAATGATCGAACGTGATGATAAACCTGGTTTTTATATCCATCATTTCGTTAAGGACCTATTGTTGGTTCTAAATGAAGCAGAGCAGGTGGGTTTAGAGTTGCCTGTCGTGAGTGAGGTGCTGAGCAGTTACCAAGCTTTAGTTGATAAAGGCTTTGCATCAAAAGGAACACAGGCATTGATTGAGCATTACTTAGACGAGTCGTGATAAGATGAAATCTGGAGAAATTAACTATTATAAATCAAGAGGAAAAACAGAAAAATTTTAAAAAGATGATTTAGACGTAGTAAAAACGCAATCCATTGGACACTTTTTTGAAATTTTGATTTTAAGCTTTAAATGGCTACCTCATTTTAGCGAAATCAAA
>CAYRIW010000008.1:0-61873 GCA_964424595.1 uncultured Erysipelotrichaceae bacterium
GAACATAGCCGATGATTCGCACATCTTCGACTTGTTTCACACTCAGTCCCATATTCAGTGCGATCTCCGCCGCAAGATTACCAACACGCCGTTGGTGACCCGCCGTATAGGGATCACGATATTCAATAACCTTCGCCAAAAGACTCACGACACCTGCGCTCGCCTCAAGCAATGCGGCTGTTCGTTGTTCGACGAGTGCTTCTAAATTCTTTTGATAATGTTCGTTTTCAATTTGCAGCTGTTTCTTCTCGTCTAAGAGTTCTTTGATGTTTAAAACGCGATGCACGACACGGAGAAACTCTTTACGTTCCACAGGTTTGCTTAAGTAATCCGATGCTTGGTACTGAATACCCATTACAGCTGTCTCGACAGTCGGTTCACCGGTCATGATGATGAGGGGTGTGTCCAAACCACGGTCTCGAACACTTATCAACAAATCCAAACCGGACTTCCCACTCATGATCACATCTGAAATGATCAGATCAAAAGCTTCCTTTTCAAGTATCAATAACGCCTCTTCCACATTGGATGCGGCAATGACTTCATGTTTTTCCTTTTCAAGAAACGCCGACAAAGTGATACGAATTGAACGTTCGTCATCAACCAAAAGGATTTTAGCCATTAGGAATCTCCTTTCACGGGTAGAAAGACATCAAAGCGCGTATTGCCTTTTTCATTGGCCACTTCAATAAAACCATCATGATCTTTAACAATTCCGTATGAAATGGATAAGCCTAAACCCGTACCCTTGTCTTTGGACTTAGTCGAGAAGAAAGGCTGAAACATTTTTTCCTTCACATCATCTTGGAAGCCGACGCCATTATCCGCAACACTCATTACAAGATACTCACGAAGATGATGTGTTTGACGATGCGCTGAAATACGGATGTGCTTATCTGACTCATCATGCTCCACATCCTCATGAATCGCATCACGCGCATTGGTTAATAGATTCATCAAGACTTGTTGGAGTTGTTGGGAACGACATTGGATCGATGGAAGATCTTCTTCGATATCGACTGTGATTTTGATGTTATCTTTACGGAAGATGGTATTAACCAAGGATAAGGTGCGATTGATGATATCTTCAATACGCGCTGAGCTGTGTGATTGTTTATCCATGCGTGAGAATTGAAGGAGATTACGAACAATTTCAGAGACACGTTTGGACTCAAAGATAATTTCAGATGCGTATTCCTTTAGCTTAGGATCTTCACTGCCCTCCAACATCAATTCGGCATAGTTCATGATGCCTTGGATTGGATTGTTAATCTCATGGGCAACACCCCCTGCAAGAAGACCAATGGACTCCAATTTTTGTTGTTGCTGAGAACGCTGCTCAAGCTCAAAGCGTACTGCTTGCGCCTTCTTTTGTTCAGTGATATCCCGCGCGAACGCGAGGGTTCCTACAACGCCATCATACTCATAGTAGACAGAGAGGACTTCAACTTCAAAAGCAGTCCCATCACGCTTCAAATAGACCAATTCCGTTGGTTCGAGGGCACCTTTGTCTTTGATTAGACGTGTTAGTCGATCACGTACTTGATCATGAAAACTTGGGCTGACATACTCAAAAGCGGAGTGCATTAGAATCTGATCGAGATGATCCACTCCAAACAGTTTGATTGCGGGTTGATTTAAATACTTGAACTCAAAATCCACAATGAGAAAGATGGCATAAGGTGAGTGATTGAGCATGGCTCTTAACAAGCGATCGCGTTCTTCAACCGCATTCTGGAAGCTCACCTTTTGAGACACATCATGAATGATGGAGTATAAGAGTGCCTTTCCTTTAATCATCACATCCCCAGAGTGGACTTCGACATCCGCAATCAAACCATTGGCTCTACGGTGTTTGAATTCGAAATAGTTTTTCTCAGAACGCATCGAGCGTCGCATTTCTATTTTTATTTCTTCTTCACTTAAGGTATTGATCTGATTGATCTTCATATTTAAAAGGGTTTCTTTTGGATACCCATAAAAGTTCAAGGCTGCATTGTTCGCATCCACAATCTCTCCAGTCTCTGGATCAATCAACAACATCACGGCACGACTGTTTTCAAAGATCCCCCGATAAACCGCTTCATTTTCATAGATTCGAGCTGTCGATTCATCAATATCACGAATCTGATAAAAGAGCAGACCTAAAATCAAAGTCCCAATTGGATAAATAAGCAAGATACTCGAGCCTAATGAGCTCACAGTATCCACAGCCAATTCATAAGGTAAGGTAAACATACACAAGATCATTAAAAAATGAACCAGCACACCAAAAACATAAAGTTCTGTTGCACGGTTCATAAAGGTTTTCTCAAAGACAAAGCGACGCCACAGATAACCAAAACTTGTTACGACGACAATGACCAAGATTCCAGTAAACATTCCAACGCCACCCATGATGATGCGATAAACGAGTGTGATTCCAGCCGCAATCAAGACTGTCGGCATTGGGAAGAACAAGGTTAGAAGACTTAATAGAATCGATCGTGTATCAAAGACCAAACCCGTTCTAAAAACCAAGGGATTCATCATGATCGCAACGCCAATCAAACCTGCAATGAATCCTTCGATATAAGCGCTTTTACCGGTCTTCTTAAAATACTGATGGCGCAATTGATTCAATAGCGCTAGCACGAGTAAGATGGCGACATTATTGATAATGGATTGAAAAAAGTCACTGTTCATAAGGCCCCCATAAATGTTTATATTATTACACAGCCGTTAATCGATAGGCAAATAAAAGCTCATTTATGTACTAATAATTAAAATAACACCTATTATTGCTCAAAAAAACACCCGACGCGCTCGTTGAGTGTTGATATTCTCTTTAAACTACATCCGCCACATTTCGCTGTACATCAAGAATTGAACATGATCGGAATTCAGTTTGGCAATGTGACGCTGCCTACGAATATCATTTTCACATTCACCTTGAAGCAATGTGCGATTCATCATGGTGTGAACATAAATCATCTTCTTTAATAAGAACCACTTCACAACCGCAGGATAGATCACTGCTTCACGTTTGGGATTCTTCAAGATCGCAACCTTGACATCTTCTTGAATTTGACTCGCTGTTTGGTAAACCTTCGCAAGCAGATCTTCATAAGAACCAAAGACATCAGAATCCAACATCCGTTGAACAGCCCCCGCTTTTGTTTTATCGGTGTAGAGCTTATCAATCGCATTGAATAGATTAGGATGATCGATATAGCAGGATACACATTGATTCTTCATCGTTTCAAGGACTGAACCTTGTTCCGTAAGCGCTAAGAAATACCCCTTCGCAAGCAGATAAGAGGACGCATCCCCATCCAATAGAATCAAGCCACAAAGCTCTCCTTCCGGATTCTTACCATAAATCAAATACGGTAAATCGAATTGATGGTCCGGGATTTTTTGAATGTCTTTGTAACGAATGATTTGATTAGAGATCAAGTTATGATTGATATCGAAACGATAATGGACAAGAACTCTGTAATCACAATCTTTCTCAAGAATTTTCTTAAACAAACTTAAATGCGGATGATGTTCTGGTAATAGAGCGGCATAATCTTCGAGAAACCCATTGAATTCACAATGCGGGTTCCCTCTGCGTTGGTCAAGAATATTGGTGAGCGTTACATAAGAATCCATTACTATCCTCCCTTAATACAGGGAAACAGCTTCGGTCCCAATTCGATCGTCACAACCGCAAGAACCATTAAACTGCCTCCAATAAAAATATTTATCGTAAAGGGTTCATTTAACAAAATGATTGCCCCTAAACTTCCAAATAAAGCTTCCATCGTCAGAAACAAACCCGCCGCCGTCGGCTTGACATGTTTCTGGCCATAGAGTTGTAAAAGAAAAGCCAATCCACTGCTCATGAAACCAGCATAGGCTACATAGATATAACCACCACTGGGAATCGATTGATTTAAAAAGAATGAAAGGATAAACCCAAAGAGACTCATGGTATACGATTGAACGACCGAAACAGACATGGCATCATTGAAACGCGCCAAACGTCCCAAGAAGATGATATGCAAAGCAAACATCCAAGCACTTCCCACTAAAAGAATATCCCCTAAGCGCAAACTTAGTCCTTCTTGTAGTGTAAGAAAACCTGTACCCATGACACCAAAACAAATTGCTAAGATGACACTAAAACTTGGTTTCTGAACTTTCCACAACATGATCGGAATGAATACCACATAAAGTACTGTAATGAACGAAGAATTACTCACTGTGGATAAAGCTTGACCATAGGTCTGTAAAGCCATTCCTAGAAACATGATGAAACCCGCCAAAGCACTCTCAAATAACAACTTTCCATTGAGCCAGAACTTACGTCTGTAAGCAAAGATCATTAGAGCCGATCCTGCAAGTAAACCACGCATACCTAAAAGGTTGAAAGGGGTCCATCCGAAGTCCATCGCCTTTTCAACAGCTATGAAACTGACTCCCCAAAGGAAGGCAGCCATGAATAAGGCCATTTTTCCGTACAGTTCTTGATTTTTCATAGTTTAAGTTGTAAACGTCATTTATAATTATACTTGAGGACATCACGATGGACAAGCACAATATCATAAGTATAATTGCACAGAAACACGCTCAAAAAGCGGTGATTCGTCATTTTTTAGATGAAGGAGTCGAGCTCTTTGGGACAAGTGTTTTGAGCTTTGACAACTTCATCACACAAAGTTTAAAGTTGCCCTCAAATATCGACTATTTTTGGCATGTGGTGGATGTGATCCTCAAACATAAGACAGAGTTCAAGGTTCTATACAAAAGCCTGAACCACCCCAGTGCTGTCGATGAAATCATTCAATTCATTCGTGAAATGGCTGAAGAAAATATCGATATCGATGCTTTGCCTACACATTCTAATAAAGATAAAGAACTTAAACTGTTAATTGAACGGATTGATCCCACATCGTACCCCAAGTACAGATCGCTTCAGGCGTTCATGGAACAGACCAACTTTGAGAATGTGAAGCTGGTGCCTTACATTCAAGGCTATGCGGAACACAAACGGATTGAGCACATGCTTGAGAATGGGGCTAAGCTGTTGGATCTTCAACAGATAACAAATCAGTACCATGCCTATTATGCTAAGAATCCTCGTATGGAAGCGTATGGTGTCGTTCAGATGATCGCTCAGTCCAAGACGAGCTATGATAAGACCTTGATTGTTTGTTTGGATTCAGAGATCATTGAACCCTTAACCAACTATTTGAAACAGCTTGAAATCCCTTATACCTATACATCATCAAAACCCTTGCTTCAAGTCAGACAGTACATCGATTGTCTCGAATTTGCGATCAAGCCCAATCTGGACAACTTGGTTCGCATTCTCAAGAGTTCATTGATTCAAGACCCTAACATTCTTCAAATACTCAAATACATTGAGATCGCTCAACCATCCCTGGACGCATTCACACAGCCTTTTAACCACCTCAGCAACACGCTCTATGAGAATGATATATGGGATAAACGTTCAATCCGCCAATTGCTTGAGATTGAAGCGAAGAGCGAACAACTTAGACCACGTCTATTGCCCCTGCTTGAACTGAAGTCCGAAGTGGATATTCAAGTTTTAGTTAAACAGGTTTATGCCTGCTTTGTACAGTATTGTACAGATGCGCGTGTACTCAACTTGATTCGAACAAACTTACAGAATCATCTCCCCCATCTCAACACCCTCGATCAAATCCCGTATTTGATTCACCAACTTGAACAGATTCAAGATACAGAATCCTCTGAGCAAGGCATTCAAATCGTTGGACTACAGGATGCGATGATTCCCTTCATGGAGCAGACGTTCATCATGGGTTGTACCCAGAAGAATTATCCGCAATACCTTGTTCATCGTGGGTTCTTTGATGAGGATTATTTCAACAACTGTATCCAAGATGATCCGTCTCAGCGCTACCAATGGTATATCTCACAATTGGAACAGTCCTTTGAACTTGCTAATACTGTGACCTTTACCTATTCTGTTGGGAATTATGAAGGTAAGGGTTCTTCCCTCTCGTTTGAGATTGAAGATTTCTTGAAGCGTAAAGCAATCGATCATTTTGAGCCACTCCCCCTTCAAGAAGCTGATGTAAGTATGGATCGTGCATTCAAACTCGATCCTGAACTCTCGAAACAACTTTTCTTTAAGGATGCGGATTTATTTGGAAGTGTCTCCTCTTTTGAGAGTTTCTTTCGTTGTCCTTATCAATACTATCTCAAAGCAGGCTTGAAGCTCTATGTTCAAAAACCCTTTGAGATTGATAATTCACTGATGGGAACCATTGCGCATGCGGTCTTCGAACACAGTGTTCGTAAAGCGCATAAAGAATACGCCAACTTTGGTCAACGTCATCTTGATGAACTTGTGGATCCTCTTTTCAATGACTTAAAGAAGCTTTATCCGAGTCAGGTCTCGAAAATCGATACGATCCATGTGCGTGCAAAAGAACTCCTTTCTGAGAGTTTGAATCTATTCAATCAAATTGAACACGCGACAGACTATGAACCAATGGATGTGGAAGTTGAATTCAAGCAGACGCTTGAACTTGACGCGAACAAACGTGTCCAACTCAAGGGCTTCATCGATCGTGTCGATCAACGTGATGCTTATGTTCGCATCATCGATTACAAGAGTTCTTCAAAGACTTTGAACGCAAAGTCTGTGCTGAGTGGCAATAAGCTTCAGCTTCCGACCTATGCGTATTTTGGATCAAACATTTTCAATAAAGAAGTATCGGGGGTTTACTACGCATCCTTTGGTCAAAAGAATACGATCTCCATCAAACCAGGTACGTATGCAAAAACGAAAGGTTTGACTCTCTTTACCCATGAGGATCACCAATCCGACTACATCGAATCGCGTCAATGGGAAGGTTACACTTTTGATGATGTGGAAAAACAAGATGAACAGGCATGTTTTATCAAAGGCTTCAAACGTAAAGGCGATAAGCTTGAGACGAAGACGGTTCAGTTTGAACTTCTGAGACAAGCCTTATACGAATTGTATGCACAACTCTACGATGAACTCAGCTGCGGCAATATCGCCAAGGATTGTGTTGAAGGTGCGTGTGAGTATTGCGACTACAAAGCCATCTGTCAGTTCAAAGGTGAAGCCAAGAAAGAACGAAATCGAACAAGCATCGCCTCATTGAACGAAGGAGCCCAAAATGAAGCAGAGTCCTGAGCAAATCGCAGCCATCAATACACTTGGCAAGAACATCCTTCTATCCGCTTCGGCTGGGGCGGGGAAGACAACGGTCTTAGTGGCACGTCTAATGAAACGCATCATTGAAGATGGGGTTAACGTGGATGAGATCTTAGCCATGACCTTTACCGATCTTGCGGCCACTGAGATGAAAAAACGCTTGGCCAAGCAACTTCAAATCGCTTATAAAGCGAGTCATGATGAACGCATCTATCGGCAGATCGTTCTTTTGGCATCGGCTCGTATTTCGACGATTCATGCCTTCTGTTTAGGCTTGGTTAAGGATTATGCCTATGTCTTGGGCATCAGTCAGAAACGTGCGAATTCCATCACAGACGAAGCGACTTCAAGCATCTATAAGAATCAAGCCTTGGATTTGACCTTAAATGAAGCCTACCTTGAAGCAGATCCAGACTTCCTTCAATTGTTGCGTTTACTGCATCATCGCCCTGAAGAAGATACAAATCTACGTTTGATCATTTTGGATTTACATGCGAAGTTGGAAGCAAAATTGGATCCAGAAGGATGGCTCACTTCCATTAAAAAAGCATATCGGCATTATGATGACCTTGGTCAATTGGATGAACCTTTCCGTTCTGCTTTCTTTTCAACTTTGATGGATGGCTTTCTTCAACTCAAACAAAGTTTTGAAGCCTACCAACACGCCTTATCCTTCGATCAAATCAATGATGAAGCCAGCTTTCATACACAATTCATACAAAACGAACTCACTCAAGCCCAACAAGCACTCACCCATCATCAATACACGAACTACTTGGAACATCTTCATAAGCTCGCAAGTCGTCAAGCAAAGACCATCCGTGGATTGGACACAGAGACAAAGCGTCATCGTGATGCGTATTATGACCAGCTTAAAGAACTTGTGACACGTCTTTTCGATGAGAAGACCTACCTAAATGACATTGAAATGTTGGAGAAGCCTTTATCCATGCTTTTTGATTTGGTGATTGCTTTCGGTAAGCATTACCAAACAATCAAAGAAAATGCGGAAGTACTCGACTTCTCGGATATGGAAAAAATGGCTTTGAGTATCTTGAAAAATACAGAGTTCAAAGTAGCCGATCAACTACGCTCAAGAATCAAAGATATCCTCGTGGATGAATTCCAAGACTCCAATGAAGTTCAAGATGAACTCGTCCTTTCCATCAGTCGTGGTAATAATATCTTCCGTGTCGGAGATGTCAAACAATCCATTTATCGCTTCCGTAATGCACGACCTCAGCTCATGAGTCGCTTGATGCAGTCTGATGATCCCAATGATCTGACCCTATATCTAAGCAATAATTTCCGTTCCAAAGAAAGCATCGTCAAATTCAATAATCAGCTCTTCTCAAATTTGATGAACATCGAAGGCTTGGAAAGTCACTACACCGAGATGGACCATGTCAAAATTGGTAAGCCGGATCAAGTGGGTGGTTCACCCATTGAACTTCATTTGATTGAAGAATTAGAAGATACAGATGAAGACTCCATCAAGGCCGATCGCATTAAAGCCAATCATATTGCTCAAACGATTCTCAAGTATCACACTGACCAAACGTTTCCACATTGGAAAGATGCCGTTGTCTTAGTTAAATCGCATCGTGCAAAGTTGGAACTCAAGAAAGCCTTTGATCATTTCAATATTCCCAATTTCATTGATGTCAAAGCAGGTTTCTACCTTTCTTCGAGCGTTCAAGATGTGCTACAGGTTTTAAGCTTCTGTCTAGACACCAGTGATGAACTGGCTTTGGTCGGTGTTCTTCTGTCACAGTTCTTTGACTATGACGAGAACTTTCTTGCCAAGTTACGCATCGCATCACCCTACTCACTCTTATCGGGTTTTAAGACACAGGTACCTGAGTCTTATCAAGCGTTGATGAGCTTGGTCAGTTCGAGTACGCAAAATCTAAGTTCATTCTTGAACAGCTTGTATCTATTTAATGATTATTATGATACTAAGATCGATACTCAACAAAGAACGAATCTTGATCTCTTGCGTATGAAAGCTCTCGCTTTAGATGAAGAGAATTTCAGTTTGATTGAGTTCATTCAAATGGTAGAAGTTATACAGGATGAAAAGACATCGGAAGCCATCCCAGTATCTCAAGAGGATGATGTGGTTAAAGTCTTGACCATCCATCAATCCAAAGGCTTGGAGTGGCCCTTGGTCTTTGTCTTAGGAACCAAACAGTTTAAGGACATGAGCAGCAATGGACGTGTCCATTATGACAACGATATTGGGATTGGGATGGATACGATCCTTTTACCAGAACGCTTCAGACGCGATAACCCCATGACCTTAGGCATCAAACATAAGACACTCAAAGAAGAAAAAGAAGAAGCCTTACGTGTTTGGTATGTCGCATTGACACGTGCTGAGCAGAAATTGATTATTGTGGATAAACATCATAAAAATTTAGAAGAAGAGAACTTGGATCTCAATTTGATCTTAGGTTCCCGTGGTTACACCTTCTTAACCATGGCAGCTGCTAAAACCATGGGTGAAGGTTTTGAAGTTAAGTTGATTGCGCCAGAAACAATTGACGATCGTTATCACGTTTGTAAAGAAACACAAAATCCTTTCCAATATACGAAACGTGATGAACCAATACTCTCCTATAAACGTCCTTCCAGTCATGCACATACTTATGTCCCAAAAGTATTGGAGCTTGAGAACTTCAATGATGGTAAGGAACGCGGGACACGCCTCCATCACTTGATTGAGAACTTACCACTCAATGATTGGACAGGTGATCAAATCCTTGAACTTGACCCGAGCTGTACAGTCGATGAAGTGGATGCGTTGATGGCTTTCTATCAAAGTGATTGGTATATACAGATGCGAAAAATGGATGTATATAAGGAATTTCCTTTCATTCATCGTAATGAGAATGAAGTACTGCGTGGTATCTTTGATATCTTTGCGGTCGATGAAAACGATGTCTACTGTGTGGACTTTAAAACGGACAGACATTTAAATGAACATGAAATGTTAGCAATGTATCAATCTCAACTTGAAGCTTATCAAAGTGTGTTGCGAGCCATCTATCCAAAGCATACACATCATACCGGTCTCTACAGTTTCAAACATCAAAAAATTATTGAACTAAAAAGCGAGTGAACTTACTCGCTTTTGATTAGGCAAATTGTGCCATATAGAGATGATAGTAATGTCCTTTGTTTAACATCAACTGTGCATGGGTTCCTTGTTCCACAACTTCGCCGTCATGAACCACAAGAATCAAGTCCGCATTGATGATCGTACTCAAACGATGGGCAATTACGAAACATGTCTTGCCATGCATCAACTTTTGAGTTGCGGATTGAATCCGCTTCTCAGTCAAGGTATCCACATTGGATGTGGCCTCATCAAAGATGACCATGGGTTTATCCGCCAACATGGCTCGGGCAATCGTGATCAACTGCCGTTGTCCTTTGGAGAGATTGACCCCATCATCGGTAATCAAGGTATCATAGCCCTCTTGTGTGCGCTCAATGAAATGATGGATATGCACTTCTTTCGCAATACGTTCCACATCTTCCTTGGACACATGTTCGTTTCCATAAATCAAATTGTCGTAGATCGATCCATAAAACAACCATGAATCTTGAAGCACCATCGAAAACATCGATCGTAGACTGTGTTGATTCATCGACTTGATATCAACCCCATCAACTTCGATCTTCCCTTCATGAATCTCATAGAATCGCATGAGAAGATTGATGAGTGTCGTTTTACCTGCTCCTGTAGGTCCAACTACCGCCACCAAGGTTCCAGCTGGAATATCGAGATTCACATGTTTAAGTACGGGGCGATCTTTATCATAAGCAAAACTCACATTGGTGAACTTCACATGACCTTTTACTTTTTCAATCGTTTGTGGATTGTCCACAGTGATTTCTACGGGTTCTTCCAGAACTTTAAAAACACGTTCTGCGGCGGCCAATGTGGATTGAAGCTCCGCAATCATCGACGCAGCTTCACTGATCGGGCCTGAGAACTTACGTGAATAGAGTAAGAATGAAGAGATATTTCCCAAGGTGATGGCTTGTAAGAGAAAGAGAATGGATCCAAACACAGAAATAAGCGTCATTGAGATGTTATTGATGAAACCAACACTTGGTCCAACGATACTGCCAAAATAATCTGCTTTGTAATAGGCTTCCGATGCATCATCGTTCTGTTTCTTGAATGCTTCAAACATTGTATCTTGTTGGGCATAGGCCTTGATGGTTTTAAACCCAGATAAAGTCTCTTCAATAAAACCATTCAATGCGCCTAGTTTACGCGAACGTTCCCTAAAGAGTGGACGTGTTCGTTTGGTAAGATAACGTGTGGTTAAAATCGATAAAGGAATCGAGATAAAGAATACCGATAAGAGCGGTAAAGATATAAAGAACATCATCGAGAATGCACCCAACACAACCACTAAAGACCCAAACAATTGAATCAAATCCGATGACAGTGAGGTGTTGATGGTATCGATATCATAGGAGATACGACTCAAGAGATCCCCTATGGGATGACGATCAAAATAACTAACAGGCATGGCTAAAAACTTCTTAAATACATCTTGGCGCATCTTGATCACAATCTTCTGACTGGTATAAATCATCAAGCTGGATAAAGCATACATCAAGATTGAAGATGCTACATAAACCAGGATTAAAACAATAAGCAACTGTCTTAACTTCACCCACAAATCTAGATCCGTAGGACCAGAAATCAAATCAATGATCTTACCTGTATAGAAAGGTCCCCATAACTGTAATCCATTAGCCAAGAGTGTAAGTACGATTGCTAAACCCAACAACCACTTCACGCCTTTGACATACTGAAACAACTTCCGTAATGTCTTCTTCGTATCCTGAGGTTTTTCAATCGTTGAAAATCCAGATCGTTTACTCATTTTCTGAACCTCCTAACTGTAATGCCATTAATTCTTGGTAAAGCGGACAGGTCTGTGCAAGCTCTTGGTGACTTCCCAAGCCCACAACCTGACCTTCTTCCAATACAAGAATCTGATCCGCATGCAAGACCGTACTGATGCGTTGCGCAATCAGAATGGTCGTCGCTTGGGTGTGTTGTTTAATCGCTTGTCTGAGCTTCGCATCGGTTTGATAATCCAAAGCACTTGCCGCATCATCGAGAATGATGACTTCAGGTCGATCAGCTAAGGCACGTGCAATCAGCATGCGTTGACGTTGACCACCACTGAAGTTCGCACCTGAACGTAACACTTTGGCTTCATATTGGTCTTGAAGTTGTTCAATGAAAGGACGTGCTTGCGCCATCTCGGCAGCATCTTGTACCATATTCAATTCGACATCACGTCCAAATTGGATGTTTTCTTTAACACTTGTGCTAAAGAGTGCATCTTGTTGGAAGACGACGCCGAATTTACGTCTCAACGCATGCACATCATGGCTGCGAATATCACGACCATCCACCCAGATCGATCCATCATCGATTTCATAAAATCGTAATAGTAATTGCGCAATCGTAGACTTACCTGAGCCCGTGGAGCCAATGATGCCAAAGGTACTGCCCCGTTTGATGGTGAAACTAATGTTTTCTAGATCCGCTTTGGTTTGATTGTATGAGAAAGAAACATTCTTGAACTCAATGAAACACGCTTCATTACGTTTCTCGGATTCTACCAATACCACTTCTTCTTTTTCATCCAGAATCATGGCGATGCGCTCTGAACTTGCGTTGGAACGTGAGAACAAGAGAAAAATACGATTGATCGCAAGGAATGAATTCAGAATCAAACCAAAATAGGTTAAGAACGCAAGAATCGAACCACTCTTGCTTAAACCTTCTGTAACACGATAAGCCCCAATTCCAAGAATCAGAACTAAACCCCCATTGAGAATCAAATTCATTAATGGGTTCAGGGATGCGATCACATACCCCGCTGTTCTTTCTTTGCGAGATACATCTTCATTCACACCATCAAACTTAGCTTGTTCATAATCTTCCTTGGCAAGTGCTTTGATGATACGAATGCCTGTGATGTTTTCACGTACAACACGAATTAATTGATCCAATGAAGTTTGAAGACGATTATAGAAAGGAATTCCCTTACGCGAGATCCATATTATTACCCAGGTAATTATTGGCAACAATGCGATCAATACAAAAGCCAAATAGGTATCGATAAACAACATCATTACGATACTGCCCAATAATAAGATCGGTGCTCGAATGCCGATTCTTTGAATGACATTGAACATCCGATAGATATGATAGGTATCGGTTGTCATTCTTGAAATCAATGAAGGAATGGTAAAACGATCAACACTTCGATTTGAGAATGTCATGATGTGTTTATAGGCATCGTCTCTTAGATCACGAATCGCATCGGATGAGATACGTGCAGCCATACGATTGGCCAACACATTTCCCCCTAATGCCAATAAGGAACTCCCCAGCATCAAAGCACCATAGAGTAGAACTTTTGGAATACTTTTTGTTGGGATGATGAAGTCGATCATATACGCCAACAACCAAGGTAGAAACAATTCCATGATGGTCGCGAAGCTTTTGACACTTAAACCTTTTAGGATCAATTTCTTATACGGTGTGAGGTAGCCTAATATCTTTTTCATAAAACGTCCCCATGACCCGCAATCGTGGCATTCTCTGCCAAAGATAAAGCTCGTTCTTTTAAGCGTTCTAGGTATTGGAGGAAATTCACCAATTCCTCATCACTAAAATCCTGCAAGATGTAGTCGCGTTGTTTATGCAGGATACGTTTGATTTCGATGGCCAATACTTTTCCTTTTTCATTCGGGTACAGACGTAAGACACGCATGTCATTTTCATCCTGCACACGTTCGATATACCCCAATTCACTGAGATGCATCAAACCTCTTGCGACATTGCTTTTATCAATGTGCATGTTTCGAGTCAACTCTTCCTGAGATATTCCTGGATGACGTGTGACTTCGAGGAGATAACTGGCTTGGTACCCTCTTAAATTCATATGTTTGAACGCTTCATTGCGAAATAGAATATTGGATCGCTCAATGATGCTTATTGTTTTATTTATCGGTAACATGCATCCTCCTCATGTGATATTGTTGCGCACGCAACTATTATAACAAAATCATCCCAAATAAACAAAAACCACCTTTTACAAGGTGGTGACTGATTAATCTAGTTTTCCTTACTCTTGTCATTGAACATGTTATACATTTCACTGACAGGTGTGTGCAACTGAATGGCTTGAATGGTCTTCGCCAACATATAGCCGATCGAGATTTGACGAATTTTCGGTTTAGCTTTCTTTTCATCATTCAATGGAATGGAGTTGGTGACCACAAGTTCTTTGATCGAAGAATTGTGGATACGTTCAACCGCATTACCCGATAAGATTCCATGTGAGCAGGCACAGTAGACTTCTTTCGCGCCATTGCGATACAACATATCAACACCACCCAACAAGGAACCACCGGTATCGACGATATCATCGATGATGATGGCGATCTTACCATTGACATCCCCAATCAAATTCATCGCTTCTGCCACATTCGGTTTCGTACGACGTTTATCAATGATGGCGATTGTTGAGCCTGGTAAGGTATCCGCTAAATTACGAGCACGTGTCGCACCCCCATGATCCGGAGATACCACAACGACTTCGTCTTTAAACTTCTTCGTTCTGAAGTATTGACCCAACATGGAAACAGCCGTTAAGTCATCGGTTGGAATATTGAAGAAACCTTGAATCTGAGGCGCATGAAGGTCCAATGTCACGACACGATCGGCTCCAGCTGATTGAAGCAAGTCCGCAACCAACTTCGCTGTGATGGGTTGACGGGCACGCGCTTTACGATCTTGACGGGCATAGCCATAATACGGCATGACAACCGTGACTTTGTCCGCGGATGCACGTTTACACGCATCCAAGGCAATCAACACTTCCATGAGTGTTTCGGAGACAGGATTACAGGTGGACTGAACCAAGAAAACATGTTTACCGCGAACAGACTCCAGTGGCTCGACAATGATTTCCCCATCCGCAAAGTGTTTTACTGAAATCTCGCCTCGTTTGATGCCCAAATGGACACAAATCTCATCGGCTAAAGCAATACTACTGGTTAATGCAAAGACTACGATATCCTTCATTTTTACGACCTCCCTCATTTCTTCTCCTTATATCTTAACCCATAACCCGGCTTGTTGACTTGATGCGCACGCGCAATCGCCATATCCGTATCTTCAACACTTCGTGTAATGGTCGACCCTGCAGCCACAACCGCATTTTCACCCACTTCAATCGGCGCAATCAAATTGACATTGCTTCCAATAAAGGCATTATTACCAATAATCGTCTTGAACTTAGACTTCCCATCGTAATTGACGGTTACGACACCACAACCGAAGTTGACCTTTTTCCCAACAATACTATCGCCTAAATAGGTTAGATGTGCACAACGACTGTCAAAGCCCAACTGTGTATTCTTCATTTCAACAAAATTACCAATACGATTACTATCATCAATGACACAATGTTCACGTAGATGCGCAAACGGTCCAACATTGACTTTATTCTTTACAATCGAATCTGTGATGCGTGAAGAATCAATCTTACAATTCTCGCCAATCGTACTGTTCACAATGAAACTATTGGGTAAAACAACAGTTCCTTTACCAATCTTGGTTTTCTTCTCAAGATAAACATTGGGATACAATGTCACATCCGCATCCAATTCTGTACTCAACGAGATATAGGTCTGATCCGGATTGACCATCGTCACACCCTTACGCATCCATTTCTGATTGATGGTTTGTTGGATCCATTGACTTGCCTTTGCTAAATCAACACGATCATTGACGCCCATGACTTCATTCACATCTTCAACGGGGATCGCCTGCATGTTCAAACCATGATTCAACCCAATCTCAATCAAATCCGTCAAGTAATATTCCTTCGCCGCATTATCATTCTTGATCATTGCCAAGTATTCATGCAAGACTCTATTCTTTACACAATAAATGCCTGTATTGATCTCTTTGATCAACTTTTGTTCATCTGTACAATCTTTATATTCCACAATCTTCTCGATATCGCCCACTGCGTTACGTACAATGCGTCCATAGCGTGCTGGATCTTCGAAGATTGCTGTTAATACGGTTAAATCCGCATCTTTATTGACTTCATAGAGATTTGCCATCGTCTCTGCTTGGATACACGGTGTATCTCCATACAAAATCAAAGAATCCCCTTCAATTGGAAGTAAGGGAAGACTCTGCATTACCGCATGTCCAGTTCCAAGTTGTTCACTTTGAATGGCATAGGCGACGCTATCCTTTAAACAGGCTTGAACCAATTCTGCCCCATGTCCAACCACCACAACGGTTTGATTGACTTCAATCGTATTCAAATTTGATAAGACATGTTCAACCATGGTTTCACTCAAGATCGTATGCATGACCTTGGGAAGTTCTGATTGCATGCGTGTGCCTTTGCCAGCTGCTAAAACCACTGCAGTTTTCATTCCATTTTCCTCCAATTCTATTTTAACAAAAAAACCTTATAAGGAACTTATAAGATTCTTGAATATCGAGAATTTGAAATTTACTTCTTAAAATGATCTTCCCAAACTTCTTCTTTAAACCCAACCAATACGAAGTCATCCCCTACCAATAAAGGTCGTTTTACCAACATTCCATCACCGGCTAGTAATTCAATGATTTGATCAGTGGGTAGATCGTCTAAATGATCTTTAACTCTTAACGAGCGATACGACTGACCACTGGTATTAAAGAATTTCCGTATCGGAAGCTTGCTCAATGGAATCCATTGATTGAGTTCTTCCATATTGGGACGATCCTCTTTGATATCTCTATACACATAGGATATCCCTTGATCATCCAGCCACTTCCTCGCCTTCTTACAGCTACTGCAATTTGGATAACAGATAAATTGATAAGCCATCGTTCACCTCCTATTTGTTAAATGATCCAATCTCAATGAGATTTCCTTCAGGATCCGCCACATAAAAGGTACGTTGCCCCCAAGGCATGGTCTTAGGCTCCATAATCGATTGAACACCGAGATCCATCAAGCGCTTATATTCCTCATCCACAGCCTTATGATTCTCAACCGCTAAGGCCAGTTCCGTATGCCCTTGAATGGGTGTCGCGTAGTCATAATGCCTTAAAGTCATCTTCTCAAAATCATTTCGTCCATACAATAAAAACAGAACCCCATCCTTAATAAGATAAACATTGGAGCTTTGCTCCTCCTCTTTGATTTCAAAGCCTAAGACATCACGATAAAAGCGAATCATGGTGGACATATCTTTTACAAAGAGCCCAAAACCTTCCAACTTAAGCATCATTACTCCACATCATAAATCGGCGTGATCACAGGCCGTCCTTCACGATCCAGCAATACCGTTAAACCACCAGAGTACCCTGCCGCATGATAAATGTAGTTCACTCCGGTTTCCTTATCCACCCAAATCTCTGTCACATTCAGTTGACCTTGTGAATAGGTCTTTACAAAGCGTTTATTGTTTGCCATAAGTCCATCCTTTTGTATTAATTATAACGCTTAAGACAGCACTTTGTTTAAAGCTTAGAAAAATAGCCTTTCGGCTATTGATTTAAGATCTTGGTTTTACGAACAAATCGAACTTTCTTGCGGAAATGACGAATACATTGATCGATCACTTCCTCATTCTGACTAAAGCCCATGACAACGGATCCACTGCCCGTCATCATACTCACATCACAACCCAGTTCTATTAAGTTCTGTTTAAGTTCTTGAATTTCAGGAACTAACTCCAAGGCACGTACTTCAAGACTGTTTCCAATGCTCTGACAGAACGCTGGGTAGTTATTTTTTTCCAAAGTTTCTTGAATCTTAGACACATCCGGATGAACCATCGTCTCGAAGTTTAAGCCATCAAAGGCTTTCTTTGTCGAAACACCCTTACGTGGTTGTAGGAGGATGATCCACACATCCAAGTGATTGGAAAAGAAACTCAACTTTTCTCCAATCCCCTCAACCAATGCAGGCTTTTCAAACAAGCAGAACGGCACATCCGCACCTACCTTGAGCGCAAGTTCAATTTTCTTCTCATCACTTAATTTCCAATTGTAAAGACGATCTAAATAATTAAGAACCGCAGCCCCGTCACTGCTTCCACCGCCTAGTCCTGCTTGGGAAGGAATGTGTTTATAGAGACGAATTCGAAATTGTTCAGTGAAATGGAATTCTTCACGACAGACTTCAATCATCCTTAATAAGGTATTCTTCTCAGCTGCGATTCGAAAAGGCGGAACACATTCAAAAACAGAGGTGTGATAGGGATGAATCTCAACTAAATCGTGCAGTTGTATTGGAACCATGATGCTTTCAAGATCATGGTAGCCATCTTCACGACGTCTGATGACATTTAAACCCAGATTAACTTTAGCGTAGGCTCGACATTTCATAGATCTGTCTCCATTGATCAAGCGTCAAAGCTTCAGCACGAATGCTCTCAGATAAATTCAACGCATTCAAGATGGCTTTAATGTTTGGCACATCTTTCAAATTATTGGTTAAGGTTTTACGACGTTGGACAAAGCCTTTTCTAACTAAAGCAAAGAATGGTTTTAAACTTGCTTGATCCACATCCTTGCGTATCAATTGAACCACCGCGGAATCCACATTCGGTGCAGGATGGAAGACATTCGGGGGTACTTTCATGACCATTTTGATATCACACAGTGTCTGCAAGATGATGGAAAGGGCATTGTAATCCTTGGTATTCACCTGTGCATTGAAGCGATCCGCCACTTCACGTTGAACCATGATTGTTATGGTACGGATGCTTGGTAAATCTTCGAGGATATGAAAAAGAATCGGTGTGGTGATGTAATAAGGGAGATTCCCCACACAATGGCTTGCCTGTGTCGCTTCGATTTCCTCAGACGTGGTTGTAAGGAAATCCTTCTCAATTACAGAGAGATTTTCTTTATCATGGAATTGCTCATCTAATACCTTGATACAATCCTTATCAATCTCATACGCTGTCACATGCTTGGCAATCATCAGGAGTTGTTCCGTAAGTGCCCCAATTCCAGGACCGATTTCAATAATGTTTCTGTCTTGTGCATCGGATAGACGTGCAATCTTTTCCACAATCTTGGGGTCAATAATAAAATTCTGTCCAAATTTCTTTTTGGCCGACAGTTGGTGTTCTCGAAGGATCTTTATGGTTTGTGCATGAGAGCTTATGGGTTTTTGCATGAGTTTAATTTCTTTTCTAAGTCATCTTTCGTAAGATGTTTAAATTGGCACTGCTTTAAAAAGCTTTTCGCATTTCCTTCTTGGATGTGCAAACAATTTGCGAGTTGTTTACGCAAGGCTTGGCTTTCAGGATTTCCACTCAATTTAAGATCAATGAGATCGTTAAGTGTTAATTCCGATGTTTGATCATCCAAGGTATAGAGATTCTGAAGCGCAACGAGGATATGTTCACTCGAAGCGTGTTCAACCCCAACTTTACGTTTATCACGAGCGACACTTGAGGGTAAGACCGCATGTTTAAGTCCTGGAATCTTATCATCCAACAGGGCTCTTAAACGTTTCCCTGGATTATCTGGGTCTGTAAAGACAATAACACCCGAAGTCGCTTGCGCTTCTTTGATTAATTCAATCGTCTTCGCCTTGATATGGGATCCATTGGTAATGATCACATTGGCTTCCACAACCTTCAATATCGCTTGCTTATCGTGGTAACCTTCAACCACAATCATTTCTTTTATCTTCATCGTGCTTATTATACCATTCACGACGATAAAAAAAGTACTTCGATACAAACGCTAAGTTTGTATTCTGAAGTACTAACGACACACCCTCTCACCTGAACTATTCTTAGTCCATTTTAAGAAATTCACCACTGTAACCTTCGTATTTGCCGTACGTTTGTTTGTCACCACATTTATATTTTTTTCACTTCCGACAAATAAATCCAGTTTGTTCGTGGTGATTGCGCCTCCACGATCAACTACGATCGCTTTGAACGCCACCCCTGGTGTTAAGCCCATACCGCTAAAGGTATGATTAGAAATCTCTAAAACAGTACAGTTTGGGAAAGCTTTATCCGCTGCGAGGATATAATAGCCATCGTAGGTGATTCCTTCTCTCCACGAGCCATCCGATTGACGAACACTGGTTCCATTCAAACGAATGCCTGCAGAAGTTCCAGCCGCCCCATCTAAGCCAATGCCACAACCTACACAATCAAAACCATATTTGGTAATGATGCGTGCATTGAAGTAAGCATTCTTGACGACTTTCGCGCCGTATTGATAGATGGTAGGTTTCCCTTCAATATACACTTCTGAATCGGGTATGAATTCTTTTGATAGTAGATTGCCTTCACTATCATAGGTCGAACGATAGCGAGTTTCCGTATAGCCGTAGCTACCTTCACTCACTTTAGAGATGAGCCATGAATAACCTGTTCGAGAGTCATCCATAGGTTTAAGGACTGTTTTAATTGGTGTCGTATCTAAAGTAGTCTCAACGCTCTCTTCAAACGTAAAAGGCGAAACAATGGACGCGCTCAAGATTGCCGTATCTTCACTTTTCTGAAGTACAATCGTCGTGCTCTCCGTCGTTTGTGTACATGCCGTCAGGAATATAAGCGCCCCGAACAACCATGCTTTCTTAGTTTTTATCAATCGTTTGTCTCCTTTTTGATGACTTGGTGATTTTAGCACATGTTTTTCCATATGGCAAATTTTTAGCTTACTTTGTGGTCAGTTTGGCTTAAAACAAGGGTTTTTTGATGATTTTACCTATTATTTTGACGATGGACAGACATAATTTTGGTTAATTCTGTTTAATCTAAGATAATAATCGTTGACATAATGTATATAATACCTTACATCGTGTATATATTGATAGACATTATAAGGAGGAATCGATGATGACATATCAAACAAAGAAGACAATAGTCAGTTTATTGGCAAGCATAGCCATCCTGATCAGCTACTGTATTTCCGTATATAACGACATCTCAAAAAGTCTGACACTTGAAAATGATGCGACTTTCTGGGCAAAGAAGATGTTAATCTTCATCGCAATTGGCGTTGCCATAAACATGATCTCTTTCATTGTATTTCACATTTTGTTGTCTGTAAACTTGTCTGTTAAAGACAGTAAAGAAATCAATCGTAAACTCGAATTAGAAAAGGTCGAAGATGAAATGGATAAGTTGATCGAACTCAAATCTCTCCGTGTGGGCTACATCATCGCCAGTACAGGCTTCATTCTTGGCTTGATCTTCCTTGCATTCAATACATCCATTGCGATTGTGTTGAACATTCTCTTTCTATCCTTCTTCGTTGGAGCCATCGCGGAGGGCATTTCCAACCTATTCTTCTATTTCAGAGGGATCCGCAATGCCTAAGAAATTCAACATCACGAATAACGTCCGTACGCTTCGCTTCTTTGCGAACGAAATGACCCAAGCTGATTTAGCCGAAAAAGCTGGGGTTTCACGTCAAACCATCATGGCGATTGAATCCGGTAAGTACGCACCCACTTTGGAGTTAGCGTTTCGGATTGCGGATGCCTTCAATGTGTCGATTACTGAAGTATTTGGGTTTGAAGCCAAGGAGGAGTCAAAATGAAAGCTTTGATCTATAAAAATAAATCATTCAATTTTGAAGACATTGATCAAGCTGTCCCATCTAAAGATGAGATTCTGATCAAAGTCATCAATACATCACTCAATGCTGGCGATTATCGTTTGATACAGTTAAACTCAGGATTACCAAAGAAAGGTATCTTGGGGAATGCGATCGCTGGCATCGTGGATTGCGTTGGAACAGAAGTAAAAGACCTCAAACGAGGCGATCGTGTGGTGGTGGATACATCGGATGCGGGCTTTGGTGGTTTGGCTGAGTATGCCATCGCAAAGGCAAGTTCGTGTGTACGCATTCCAGATTCAGTTTCTTTTATCGATGCCTCCGCATGTCCTGTCGCATCCACAACAGCTCTACAAGCTCTAACCCTCTTTAAACCAATCAAACATAAGGATAAAGTCTTGATCGTTGGCGCGAGTGGCGGGGTTGGGACCTTTGCCGTTCAACTTGCCAAACATTTTGGAGCACAGGTGAAAGCGGTATGCAGCACAGGGAATGTCGATTTAATGAACCAATTGGGGGCAGATGTCGTCATGAACTATAAGAAGGATGATCTACATGCCTTGAATGAGACTTATAATTTGATTCTTGCGATCAATGGGGCTTATCCTTTGTCTCTGTATCGAAAGCTTCTGAATAAGGATGGGGTCTATGTCATGGTAGGTGGACCCATCAAGCAGTTCATTATGAACATGCTTCTATGTCCAATCTATTTACTTGGTAGGAAGAAATTCAGAATTCTCAATTCGAAATCCAATCCAAATGACCTTAATCAAATCATTAAGCTGGTAAGTGAACACAAGATCCAGCCATACATTGAGCGTGTCTATCCTTTCAATGAAGCAATCGAAGCGTTTAAAGCTTTCGAAAAGGGACATTCAAGAGGAAAGATTGTAATCCAAGTGTCTGATCATTAAATCATCTATTGTCAAATTCGGAAAATATGAACTTACTCAAATAAAATTTAAAAGGTCTAGAACTTCTGCTTCTAGACCTTTAATTTGATTAACATAATCAGTAGCTAAGCTTTAGAATCCTAACGATCTCATCATGACTCAATACTTTGTATCCACCTTCCAAAATAAATGATTTCTTTGCGATTTCTTCGAACATTGCTTCAGTGACACCTAAGTCTTTGATATTCATTTCAAGCCCAATCTCACGCATGTAAGCTTCCATGCGATCCAATCCTTCATGTGCGATTTGCTCATCTGTTTTGTCCTGCACTTCCACATCCCACACATTGATCGCATAGCGTTTGAATTTTGGTAAACCTGCTTGGAGAATGGATCGATAATAAGGAATCGAGATTGCGGACAACGTCATTCCATGCGTCGCATCGGTGTACGCTCCAATCGATTGACCGATCATATGGATCATCCAGTCACTTGATTTACCTTTACTTATTAGCGTATTCAAAGCCCAGGTCGAGGTCCACATGATATTTGATCTTGCTTCATAGTTCAAAGGGTCTTTGACCGCTATACGTGAACTGTGAATCAGTGACTTTAACAAGCCTTCCGCAAGATAATCCGACGTATTGTCATCAAATCCAGAGAAATACTGCTCAAGTATATGTGACATGATATCAAAAAAACCTGCAATCATTTGATAGTGCGGTACCGTAAAGGTATAAACAGGATTCAAGATTGTAAATTTTGGAAATACGTTTTCATTGAATACATGTCCGATCTTTTGTTTGGTTTGATGATTGGTAATAACCGACCCCCCATTCATTTCAGAGCCTGTCCCTACCATCGTAAGAATACATCCCATTGGTACAATTTCATTGTCCACATCATCAAATCGAATGAAGTATTTCTCCCATGGATCGTCTTTACAATGAACAGATACTGAAACAGCCTTTGCGTAGTCAACAACCGATCCACCACCTACTGCCAGTATGAAATCAACTTCATGCTTACGTGCGATTTCCAAGCCTTCATTTAATTTATCAACCGTTGGATTCGGCATGACACCTGCATCTTCGAATACATCTTTCCCGTTTTCTTTAAGTATTCTAAGCACATCATCATAGATGCCATTCTGCTTGATTGATGAACCTCCATAAACAAACAAAACATTCTTACCAACCTTAGACAATTCTACGTGTAGGTTTGCCAATGCATCTTCTCCAAAATACAATTGCGTTGGATTTACATAACTGAAATTTCCTAGCATATTTAACTCCTTCTCATGTTTTGCACATGACTATTTTTATAATAGATGCTAAAGATGACTTTAGGTCAAGAACAATCTTCACCCTTCTTTGTTTGACTTGATTTCATTTATAAGTACTGGATGATTATCTTCGTTTTTCATTCGTATATTTCGATTGTGACGATTGTGCCATCCTCAATTATACTTAAATAGTCCAATCCCTCTACAAGGGTTCCCAATTGAATCACCCCTGTAGAATAAGAAAAATCTTTATAATATACTGCCAAATTTCCCCATGGCGCATAATAGCTGAAATCACCCGTTTTTGGTGTCATTCCGCTTGGGGCATTTTCAGTAGACAATTTACTTGGCAATGAAGTAGTCTTTTCTGTTTGATTGTAATCCTCAAACGGAAGTTCAAGAGGCAATAAGCTTAAGAAGTCGTTAGAACTGTGATTATCCAACATCTCCACTAAGATTTCTTTATCTTCATACGATAGTTTAATTTTAATGCCACTCACACGTTCAATCTCCTTTTCTTCATTTTCAGGTACTACCTTCACACATGTGGTGAAGGCAAAAAGAACAAATAGAGCCATTATCCATTTGTATCGGCGCATATGCTTCACTTATGCTTGTGTACGGCTTCAGTTCCAGCTTCAATCGCTATTTCATAGTATTGAATCTTATGTTCGATTGTCGCGAGGATTTCATTGAGCCGGCGCATTTGTTCCTCGATGTCTTTCTTCTTTTCAATGAAGAACATCTTTCGATCCAAGAGCGTGGAATCTCCTAACTGACACATATCCATGTATTGCTTAATTTCTTTCAAAGATGCCCCCGCACCCTTTATACAGGTCACAATATGAATGGTCCCAAGATCCGTGTCTGAAAAATCTCGCAAGCCATTCTCATTACGATTTACATTGGGAATCAAGCCTTCTTTATCATAGTAGCGAAGCGTTGGGACGGTTAATCCTGTCTTCTTTGAAACTTCTCCAATTGAATATGCCATCGTGATTCTCCATTTCTGATTTACTCTATCATATGACCTAAAGTCAACTTTATGTCAATACATTGCACAATCAAAATAAAAGACGCATCGTGCGTCTTAGTTAACCTTGAATCAATCGTTTATAATTTGCTTCTAAACTGAACTCCAAATCTTCTAATGGCATGCCTCTTAATTCCGTAATCACCTTTGCGGTCTCCACGACAAAGGAACTCTCATTACGCTTACCACGCAAGGGATGCGGAGCTAAATAAGGACTGTCTGTCTCGATCAATAACCATTCCAATGGAATTTCTCTCGCCACATCTTTTGGAATGTGTGCATTCTTAAAGGTGACTGGACCTGCAAGTGAGATATAGAATCCAAGTTTGATGAATTCACGTGCCATTTCGACACTTCCCGAGTAACAATGCATGACGCCTCCACGTTGAACGGGATGCGTTTTTAATATGTCAAAGCTTTTCTTGGAGGCATCCCGCATGTGGATGGAGATGGGTTTATTGAGTTGGTTCGCCCAATCGATTTGTTTGATGAATAATGTTTCTTGAAGTTTATGGTGTTCAGGATCTTTATCCCAATAGAAATCCAAACCGATCTCACCAATAAGTTTGACCTTTGGATCCTTCATCAACTCAAACATGCTTGCTTCATCACGCTCTTCCAAGACACCCTCTGGATGAAAGCCGATCGCCACATCAAACATGTCATCTGTATAGGCGAGTTTCAATGCACGTTTCGCACCTTCCACATCACAGCCAATAAGGACGATTTTACCAATCCCAGCATCTTTGGCTCGTTGGATGACTTCCTTACGATCCTCATCAAACTCACTGTCTGCTAAATGAGCATGTGTATCAATCCACATTGTAGACCTCAGTTCGGGCCAAGCGATCGTGTAATGACGATTTGGAATCTTGCATCAGTATGATCAATAGTGAAATCAAACTGAAGACCCAGAAGAACATGTTTGTAAACAAAGCCTTAAACAAAGATCTCAGAACTAATCTGAAATTGGAGCTGGGTAGATCTATGGTTCTTACCTTGAGACGCATCAAACTCTTCCCAATCGTCGTCTTAAAGACCGTGAGTGCAATGATTTCATAAATCACAAAGAACACGGTACTGGTCAATTGGAAGCGCCAAAACGGTTGATTCAACCAAGCCATGAACGGAAGAATGCTGAGCAACACCCTAAAAATTGTGAAAATCAGATTAAAGACAAAACTTGGAATGCCCACAAGTACACTGTCGATGAAATGCGCAATGATTCGTTTAATTAAAAGTTCCATTTTATTTCCCCAAACAGAAACGACTGAAGATCTCATCCTGGATCGACACATCATCCAGTGAACCAATCGCATGAAGTGCTTGATAAGCCTCACGCAAATCAATATTGATCAAGTCGATTTCATTCTCAACTTCAATCGATAGAAGCGCTTGACGCATCGCGTTAAGTGCTTGCATCGCCAAGCCTACCGTTCTTTGTGTACTCAATACCGGTCGTTTGAAGACAAATTGATGGACTTCATAACGCGCGTTGATCGCATCGACGAGTGATTGGATATCACGATACATCGCACTGATTTCCAAACGATCGGGTTTGGATTCCAAATCTTTTTTATTGTAGATAAGCATCAGCTTATCGGGATCAATCTTTTTCAAGAGCGCTTCTTCTTCCGAGTCCATACCTAAGCCTGCATCCACTAGAAACAAGACCAGTTCTGCTTGTTCAATCATTTGATAGGTCTTATCAATGCCCAAGCGTTCGATGCGATCTTCGCTCTCCCTAATGCCTGCGGTATCGAGAAGATGAAGACTGACGTTTTTCAAACGAATGAACCCCTCCACCACATCACGTGTCGTCCCAGCTATCTCTGTCACAATCGCTTTATCTTCATTAAGTAAAGCATTTAACAGAGATGATTTCCCCACATTGGGTTTTCCAACAATCGCTGTTTTAACCCCGTTACGCATGGTGATCCCACTTTTGGCTTCTTCCAAGAGGGTCATCAATTTCTCTTCAAATGTTTTGCATAATGGATAGAGTGTTTTACGTGTCATCTCTTCCAAATCATATTCAGGATAATCAATATTCACCTCAATATGAGCAATGATGGCTAAGAGTTCTTCCTTGAGGGGTTCTATCAATTGTTTAATCGAACCTTTTAAACCTTGTATGGCTAATTGAGCGCTTTGTTCACTATCTGCGTTTACTAAATCATTGACGGCTTCGGCTTGGCTCACATCGATGCGTCCATTCATGACAGCGCGTTGTGTGAATTCGCCATTATTGGCTAAACGTGCCCCTAAACCTAAAACCAAACTAAGAATCTTCTGTGTCACATAAATCCCACCATGACACTGAATCTCCACCACATCCTCACGGGTGTAGCTACGTGGTGCTTTCATAACCAAGACGATGACTTCATCGACGATTTGTTCAGCCTCATGCACAAAACCATAGGTCAGCCTATGGTCTTGGTTGTTTAGTGGTTTTTTAAGGAGTTGTTCCGTGATTTCAAGCGCACGATCCCCACTCAAACGGATGATAGACACCGCTTGAATCGCTAATGCGGTTGAAAGTGAAACGATCGTATCGTGTAAAGGATTCATTTTTCTAAGGCATCCAATGTCTCGAGGATGCGATTCAAATCATCTTCGCTGCTAAAGTGAATTTGAATTTTATGTCCTTCAATCAACACCTTTGTTTGAAGTTTATTTCTAAGCAGCGTTTCTGCATAACTGTATTTCTGCACAGCTTTTGGTTTTTGTATTGGTTTACGTTTAACCAATTGTTCGACTTCACGTGCACTGAGTTTTTCTTTCGCAATCCGTTTCGCCAAAGCTTCAACTTCCTGCTTGTCTTCCATACTGATCAAGGGTTTGACTTGACCCATGCTTAGTTCTTGGTTCTCCAACATATGGATGACCGAATCCGGTAATTGGAATAAGCGTAGGGTGTTGGTGATGTGCACCCGGCTCTTGCCCACCTTCTTGCCCAAATCTTCTTGTGTCAAATTCAGCTTTTCAATCAAAGTCTGATACGCACGTGCTTCTTCCACAATGTTCAAGTCTTCACGTTGAATATTCTCAATCAAGGAGACTTCCATCATCTGCTGGTCATCAAATTCCAACACGATGGCAGGAATCATATCTAAACCTGCTTCTTTAGCCGCTCTCAGTCGACGTTCTCCGGCAATAAGTTGGAATCCACTCACTGCTTTACGAACCAAAATCGGTGTGAAAACACCGTGTTCACGAATGCTTTGAGCAAGTTCCGCAATCTTATCCGCATCAAAATGGGTACGTGGTTGGTACGGATTCGGATGAATCAAGGCACAGGCAATCTTTTCACTGTTTTGTGATCCACTGTGTTGAATCTCTTCTAAGACAGTACTGACATTATCCCCAAATATTGCGGATAAGCCTTTCCCTAAACGGTTCTTTTCATCACTCATTTGTTTACCCCCTCATTCTGGAGTATGACTTCTTTGGCCAATGCCGCATAAGCCTTCGCGCCTTCGGATCGAACATCGTATTCAAAGATGCTTTGACCCCGTGAAGGAGCTTCCGATAATTTGATATTGCGTGGAATATACGATTTATAAACACGCTCTTTAAAATATTTACGAACTTCTTGTTGGACTTCGACACTCAACTTTGTCCGTGCATCGAACATCGTTAATAGAATCCCCTCAATCATAAGTTTTGTATTGAACAGCTTTTGAACCAAACGGATGGTCGAAAGAAGTTGCGTCAACCCTTCCAAAGCATAATACTCACATTGGACGGGTATGATGACCGAATCCGCAGCAGTTAAAGCATTGGTATTCAAAAGACCTAAGGAAGGTGGGCAATCAATGACGATATAGTCATAAAGTTCTTTTACCACATCCAACTTATTCTTTAGCAGTTTCTCACGCCCCGCTTTATATTGAACCATCTCCAGATCCGCTCCGGCCAAATCGATCGTAGCAGGAATCAGACATAAAGGAGGTTGTTTGATGCGTAAACGGGCTTGCTCAACACTGACATCCCCCATCACCACATCATAGATACTATTTTTAATCGATTCACGGGAAGCGCCGACCCCTTGGGTACTGTTGGCTTGCGGATCAAAATCCACCAGAAGAACCTTCTTACCGAGATAAGCTAGGCCAGATGCGAGATTGATGCTGGTCGTGGTTTTACCCACCCCACCCTTTTGATTTGCGACCGCAATGATTTTTCCCATAAAATCCTCTTTTCTACTTCTTGAACCTCAAGACAACTTCAACGTATTCCTCTTCATTATGTTCCTGAACATCCACATGCACACCTGTTTTTTGAATCATCTTAACAGCCGCATGAATTGTATTCAATGCGACACGTAGATTACGTGTGATGCCTCGGGTTTTATTCTTCTCAACTTTAGGCTCTTTATGATTTTGGACAAGCGCTTCCGTCTGCTTGACATTCAAGTTCTGTTCCACAACTTTTGTAAAGACATGGGCTTGACGATTCGGATCCATACCCAACAAAGCACGTGCATGGCGTTCTGTAATCACATGGTTGCTTACAGCCTCTTGAATATTCGAAGGAAGTTGTAATAAACGAATCTTATTCGCAATGCTGGATTGAGATTTGCCCATCTTTGCCGCAATCTTTTCTTGCGTTAAGGCATGGGATTCAATCATAGCCTTGAACGCTTTCGCTTCTTCAATGGCCGACAAATCTTCACGTTGAATATTTTCAACCAAGGCCATTTCAGCCATTTGACTATCATTCACATCCAACACAAAACTTGGAATCGTAGACGATTGAATCAAACTCATCGCACGATAACGACGTTCCCCCGCAATGATTTCAAAACGCTCGCCGTTACGACGAACCGATATGGGTTGAATCAAACCATTCTCTTGAATGGATAGGGCTAATTCACGTAAAGCATTTTCATCAAAATGCAAACGAGGTTGAAAACGATTCGAATCAATTAAGTGCAAAGGTATATCACGTGTTTCTTTCATACTATAGGGCTTTCTTTTTTATCTGGGCATAGCTTCTTGGGTATTTGGAAGCCGTGGTGTTCAATTTCGTAAAGACACAATTCTTGCGCAATCCAGCGCTGGGTAAATGGACATCGAAAATCTGACCACCATCACAATCTAAGTGTTTTAAGGCTTGTTTTGCCTCTAAGACTTCTTCATCCGCACTGGGGCCTTTCATGGCAATCATCTTTCCCTTCACTTTAAGTAAGGGAATCGAAAGTTCCAAGAGGATACTCAACTTCGCAACGGCACGCGATGTGCTCACATCGTAATGTTCACGACGTTTGAGTTCTTCGGCACGTTCATTGAAGACCGTCACATTCTTAAGTCCTAATAAGCTGACCATGTCATTGAGAAACACACAGCGCTTCAACGTGGGTTCAATCAAATCAAAGTGGCAATCTTCACGAACAATCGCAAGACATAGACCTGGAAACCCAGCGCCACTTCCGATATCCGCTACAGTAGAGCCTTCGGGAATCAAGGCATCAATTGCCAAACAATCCCAAAAATGCTTCTCACGAATCTGATTGGGCTCAACAATGGCCGTAAGATTCATATGCTGATTCACTTCGATAAGCTTCTGTGCGTAGACTTCAAAAGCCTCCGCATAGGCTAGTGCTTTGTCGCCATAGCGCTCTAAAAGAAGTCGATCGAATTCTGCTTTTGATAGTCCAATTTCCATGAAAGCATTATACCAAATAAACGCTGGCTTAAGAAGACGACTCGTCCGTCTTTTTGGTTTTATTCAAGTGCGTCTTCAAGACGACAAGGTCTGCAGGGTTGACACCTGAGATGCGGGATGCCTGGCCTAAGGTCAAGGGTTTGATCTTATTCATGCGTTGTTTACCCTCAATGGACAGGTGTGGAATCGAGTTGAAATCCAAATCCATTGGGATACGCACATTTTCAAAGGAAGCGATACGTTCCACCTCTTTTAAGGCTTTCTGGATATAACCTTCGTATTTTATTTCAATCTCAGCGATATTCAAGGCATCGATATGATACGCAGTGAAATCAAAGTAGGTGGATAGATCATGAATGGAGATGCGTGGTCTTTTAACAAGATCATAGCCTGATAAGCCTTCATTGAACTGTGGATAACCTTTTTCTTCTAAGAACGGTAGAATACCATCCTTCAAAGTAAAACGTCTTTCCTTTAACAGGTTAATAATTGAATCAATATCTGCTCTGAGCATTAAAACCTTTTGGTAACGTTCTTCCTTTAACAAGCCAACATCATGTCCATACTGACTCAAACGCAATTCCGCATTGTCATGTCTAAGCAATAAACGATGCTCAGCACGTGAGGTCAATAGACGATATGGTTCCACAACACCTTTAGTTACTAAATCATCGATCATGACACCGATATACGCTTCATCCCGTTTCAAAATCAAGGGTTCTTTACCCATGAGCTTCAAGGATGCATTGATGCCTGCCATCAGACCTTGTCCAGCCGCTTCTTCATAACCACTGGTCCCATTGATCTGACCCGCGCTAAACAAACCATCAATATTCTTTACTTCCAAACTTGGATAGAGTTGAGTTGGATCAATCGCATCGTACTCAATCGCATACGCATATTTATCAATGACACAGTTCTCAAATCCAGGTAAGGAACGAATCATCTTATCTTGTACATCATGCGGCATGGATGTGGAAAAGCCTTGGACATAGGTCGTATCCAAGTGTTTGGATTCAGGTTCTAAAAAGATCTGGTGACGTTCTTTATCACTGAAACGTACCAATTTATCTTCAATGGATGGGCAATAACGTGGACCTACCCCTTCGACTAAGCCGGAGTACATCGCAGACTTGTCTAGGTTTAATTTGATTACATGATGTGTTTCGGGCTGTGTGTAAATGAGGTAACACGGAACTTGTGTTTTCGGATAATCTTCAGGCTGGGTATCTAATGAGAAATGAATAAACGCTTCATCACCAGGTTGAATCAAACCATGACTAAAATCGATGCTATTGGTTTTGATTCTTGGAGGTGTTCCTGTTTTCAACCTAAAGGTCTTCAAGCCTAAATCACGCAGTGATGCGGATAGTTTATTGGTCGTTCGTTGATCTTCAGGTCCACTGGGTGTTGCAGTGGATCCTACCAGAATCTTGGAGCTCATGTAGGTCCCACTGGTCAAAATGATCGCATCTGCTTCCAACAAGCCTTGGTTCTCTAACATCACCCCAACAACCTTATTATTTTCTACGACAATGGACTCCACCATCGCTTCCAACACACTCAAATTTTCAGTGTTGTGCACCACATCATGCATCATCTTGGAATATTCTATTTTATCGGACTGCACACGCAAACACTGAACGCCCGGTCCTTTTGTACTGTTTAATAATTTGAATTGTAGCGCAGTCTTATCAGCTGTGATGCCCATTTGCCCACCCAACGCATCAATCTCACGGACAACGATGCCCTTAGCCGGTCCTCCGATAGAAGGATTACACGGCATGATGGCGATACGACTTGCGTCCATAGTGATTAATACGGTTGGAATGCCCATTCGAGCACTGGCCAATGCGGCTTCGACACCGGCATGTCCTGCACCGATTACGAGTATCTTCATAGTGTCACCTTTTGCTTATTAATTCTATCATAATCGTCAAGATGCTTTATAACTGACACACTTCAATGAAAAGTGCTATCCTTAAGGTTAGAGGAAACACACAATGCTCGATACTAAATTGATGTCTGTTGTTGAACGGATGCAAAAAAATGAAATAACTGGCTTTAAAGCCTATACAATGTTAGCCAAGAAAGCTAAAGATGAACATAATCGTAAAGTTCTCTTGCGCATGGCTGGCGAAGAGAAAAAGCACTATGAAACATGGAAAAAATATACCCAAAAGGATATCAAACCAAATTCATTTGTTCTCTTTATATATTCTATATTCAATACCGTCTTTGGTTTCACCTTCACCTTGAAATTCATGGAGAAGTTGGAAGATGCGGATGCGGCAAATTATGAACAATACATCAAAGAACTACCTGAAGCGCAACGTATCTCTGAAGAAGAAGAAGAACATGAAAAAGAACTCATCGAAATGTTGGATGAGGATCGCTTGAAATATGTTGGCTCCATGGTTCTTGGTTTGAATGATGCCTTGGTAGAATTGACGGGTACCTTAGCGGGTTTAAGCTTGGCATTACAGAACACCAAACTCATCGCCTTATCTGGTCTGGTCACTGGAATCTCTGCAACCTTATCCATGATGAGCAGTGAATATCTCTCATCGCGCAGTGAAGGGGCTGAACATCCATTCAAAGCTGCTGGATATACTGGTATCATGTACATCGCAGCGGTTGTCATGTTGGTTCTACCGTATCTTATCTTGGACTCTGAACACTACTTATGGGCTTTAGGGGCCATGCTTATCATTGTTATCTTGATTATCTTAGTCTTTACTTATTATGTTTCTGTTGCGCAGGACTTGCCTTTCAAGAAACGTTTCTTGGAGATGGCAACCATCTCAATTGGGGTAGCGATCATTGCCTTCGTCATTGGTTTGGTCGTCAAGAATGTACTGGGGATTGAAGTATAAACACAAACGCTCATTGATTTGAGCGTTTTTTTACATCACTTAAAATTTCGTCTCATTCATAAGACAATATGCGATTGTTTTTGTACTGTACACAAGACAATATCATGAATAGAGAAAGACGTGTCATTAATTCATAACGATTACTATGTTAACAACCACTTCCAAACAGGCAAGACACTTATCGATAAGTTACCGACCTGAATGGTTTCTTCTTCGTCATAGGTAATGATCAACATATTGTCAATATTTATGTGCTTAGCCATTGCGACGAGTGCGTTTACTTCACGTTCACGTGTTTTTGAGTCCGTCAAAGAATAACAAACCTGTATTGCCGTTTTGACTTCAGGTAGATAAAAGTCAACTTCAATATTATTTTGATAGTAATAAACTTTATCTCTGTTGTTATTTTTTATCAAATGAATCGCAACAATATTTTCTAATAATGCTGTGTCGGCATCTAAGACAAACAAATTAAGGATACCTTGATCAACAAAGTAGTACTTTGGGCTCGATGTTTTTTCGACAAGTTTGGACCCATAATTCTCTATGTGAAATATTATCTGAGATTCTTTCGCATATTCTAAGTATTGAATAATTGTAGATTTACCAACACTGACACCAACTGCCGCAATGACATTCGTCAAGCGTGAAAAAGATATTGGTTGACGAATGGTTTCTGCTATCTTCTTCATCATGATTTCTAAAGCATATGCATTACTTACTTTATAACGAAGAACGATGTCCCCTAAGTATATTTTATTATAAATACTGCTTAGATAGTCTCTCTTATTAATGATTCTCACAAGTTCCGGAAACCCACCAAAGTAAAAGTACTCTTTAAACAATGAAACAATATCTGCTCTTCCTTTAATCGATAGAAACGTATTCTTGTTCCAACTAAAGCTCTTGCTATGCAAGAATTCAACAAACGAGAAAGGAAAGATTTGAATTGCGATGTACCTACCGCCTAGGCTCGCTTCCATTTCACGGCTCAGCATTTGCGCATTACTTCCAGTTATGTATATTTGTCTTTTCTCATCTGCCATTCTTCGAGCAAATCTCTCCCAACCGTGAACGATTTGAATTTCATCAAGGAACAGGATTGGATCATGCTTCGAAGTAGCATAGTGTGCTTCTATTAAAGTTTGAAAATCATGGATGTCAAATCCAATGAATCTCTCATCTTCAAAATTTATATATAGAAACTCATCCCAACTGTGTCCATTCGAAACCAGTTCAAACATCTTCTGATAAAGTAAGTAGGATTTTCCACTCCGACGTACTCCAACTAGAATTGTCGGAATCGCATCTTCGATTCCAATATTACGCGGAACAAAAGTAAGCTGTTGTATGATTTCCTTACGATTAATCAAAATTGAGCTTATAAGTTGTTTATCTATAGGCATACATCGTCTCCCATATTGTCCTGTGAACAAGACAATTATACATCATATATGTCTTGCGCTCAAGACGAAATAACTGTATTTTGTCTTATTCGTACGACAATTATTCAGCCTTTTGATAAGCCAAACGAGGCGTCTCATCCCCAACGATGATGATTCCGCAATAGACAAAGCCATTTTTTTCAATCAAATGGCGCATCGGCTTGTTGTCTTTATGCGTATCAATGCGAAGATTGGGACAGATTGACCAAGCAAAATCAAGGATCAACTTAAAGAGACCTTTTTGCGTACCCCTGCTTGCGATGCGATGTAGTGTCGCATACGGTTGATCATCCAACCATGCCCCATCTATCTCTAGATAAGTAGGATCTTCGCCCAGAATCAAAGTAAAAACAGCTTGAATCGCTCCATCCTCTACGACATACAAACAGTTCTGCTCAATATCTGCTTGAATGATTTCTACACTGGGATATCCATTTCCCCACTGTTTAAAGTTACCAATTGAACGCATGAATTGACGAGCATTTTCATATACTTGTTCAATAGACTTTAAATCATCTTTGTTTGCGAGTCGTATCATCATATCGTAACCTCATTTTTAACCATTATAGCACTGCATATAATTTTACTTGCATTCCATTTATCACTGTACTATATTTATAGTACAGTAGTATACAGGAGGGCTCACATGATCAGTTTAAGCTCATTAAGCCGTACACCCATCTATCAACAAATCATTGATCAGATATTGGCACAGATCGCATGTGGTGCGTTTCAAGCCGATGAACAGTTACCCGGGGTACGGAATCTCGCCCAAGATTTAGGCATCAATCCCAATACCGTCGTTAAAGCCTATGCGGAACTTGAGAACAGTGGATACATCTACAGTCTTCAAGGCAAGGGTTCTTTCGTTAAGAAACATGACGATGATAACAATCATCTTTTAACCATCAAACTTGAAGAAGTGAAGAAGGATTTGCAATTATTGATGCAGCTGGGGTTACCGATTGATCGGGTCAACGCTTTAGTTCGGGAGGTCTATGGTAATTTATGAACAACTCATTACCCATCTTAGCCCATGAGCTTAAGACCCCTCTCGCTACCATCCAAGCCATGATTGAAGTCCTCAATGCACAGGAACATAAATCCATTGAAGAATATGAATACACAATGATGCAGATTCATAAACACATGAAGCGTATGCAAGACATCATCGAATTGATTTTGAACGCTAAAGCAGGTTTCAATGAAGATGATGAGATTGATGTGGATGAGATCCTAAGTGATGTTTTACAGGATGTACAAGCCAAGGCAGATGCAAAACTGATTCCGATTCATCTCACCAACACACTGAATCGTGATTTACGCATCAAGGGTTATCCCATTCTATTCTACCGAGCACTTTACAACTTGCTTGAAAACGCAATCAAATACAGTGCGAATCAGTCCGAAATTGAAATTGAAATCAGACAAGATAAATGCTTAAGTATAAATATTAAGGACCAAGGTATTGGAATCGACCCTAAAGATCTTGTTCACATCTTCAAACCCTTCTATCGTTGTGCAAATGAAGGTATCGAAGGATCTGGTTTAGGACTTTACTTGGTTAAGATGGTGGTCGAGATGCACAATGGATCGATCGACATCGCCAGTACACCAAAACTTGGAACCAACATACAGCTGTGTTTCCCACTTCAATCCCACAAGGAGGCCTCATGATATCACTACAAAACATACACAAACGCTTTGATACCAACATCGTCTTAGAGAAGGTAAACTGGGATATTCCCAAGGCTTCCATCTATGGATTGGTTGGACCCAATGGTGCTGGTAAGAGTACTTTACTCAGAATCATTGCGGGTGTTCTAAAAGCAGATGAAGGAAGCGTTACGGTGAATGGTGTGGATACTTTTGATAATCCATCCATTAAGAAACACATCTTGTTCGTATCGGATGATCCTTTCTTTCTTCCTCAATCCAACATCAAAGAAATGCGTCAATTCTATGAGCTCTTTTATCCAAGCTTCAATGATGCGATGTATCATACCTTACTTAAGAAATTCAATTTGGATGAGAATTCAAAGATCCAAGATTTCTCCAAAGGGATGAAGCGTCAAGTGAGTTTGATTCTCGCTTTGTCCTGTACGCCCGATCTACTCCTTCTTGATGAAGCCTTTGATGGCTTGGATCCCGTCATGCGTTTAAGTTTGAAACGCATCATTGCGAATGAACTTTTGAATCGTGAAATGACGGTCATCATCTCGTCCCATAACTTAAGAGAATTGGAAGATATCTGTGATCGTATCGCCATGCTTAATCAACACCACATCTCAATTCAAGATGAGGTTGAAAGCATTCGTAATCAATATCACAAACTCCAGTTGGCTTATGCCGATAAGATTGATTCCTCAGTTCTAACTGATTTAAATCCATTGTATTTTGAACAACGTGGCAATGTGTATCTCATGGTCATCAAAGGATCGATGGAAGACGTTCTCCCTAAGATTCAAGCAACACAGCCCATCTTGAATGAAGAAATCCCAATCACGATGGAAGAAGTATTCGTCTATGAAATGGAGGCAAATGGTTATGGCCAATCAATTTAGACTCAGCAATAATCTGGATTACTTGCGCTTCGTCTTGAAACGTAATCGACGTTTCATGATTCTGATGACATCCGCCATGTTGGTGCTATACCCAGTCTTGGTTTTAACCATTCGATTGATCAATCCACAAGTCAATGTGAATGATCTAAGACCTGTAGGTCAAGTCTTTAACTTGATTCTCTTGATTGTGTCCGCATTGACCATCCCCATCCTTACGCTTGGATACATGAACTCCAAGAAACATTTGGATGTCTATCATGCACTCCCAATCAAGCATCGTGACTTGTTAAGCATCAATATCATTGCAGCCTTTGTCTTGATGCTCATCCCCTTCACCATTGCTTGGGTACTTGGAGGTGTCGTTTCTTTCTCCCTTGATTTCAACTTGCTTGATTTAGGCATGACATGGTTGGGTAGTTTGATGATCGTATCCGCGATCATGTCCATCATGATCTTTACCTTGATGCATACTGGTACGAGCATTGATGGTTTGCTTTATGGCTTAGTCTTAAACTTCTTACCGATATTGACGTATGGTGCCTACATCGCTTTCAGTGCGATCGTACTCTTAGGCTTCAACGGAGACTATATCGCTCGTTATGTTGGTATTATCTTCCCGATTTGGTCGATCTTAGAGAATGTGTTTGAGATTGAGATTCGTCTTTGGGATCATATCCTACTCAATGGTTTATATTGGTTGATCATATCGACGATCTTGCTTGTCTTAAGCCACATCATCTATTCCAAACGTCGACATGACAAAGCAGAAAGTCCGTTCACCAATGTTTATTTCTTCCCTGCGGTCAGTGCTGTTGTATCTGTCGTACTCATCTTCTTGATGTATGCAGGCTTCTACACGATCAGTGAAGGAAACAATCAGAATTTCTTTAATCCTTTGAATTTCATCTTCCCATTCTTCTTTACCGCTGTTATTTATCTTGTGATGGATGTCATATCGCAACGTAGCTTTAAATATTTGTACAAAGCGATGCTTCGGTATGTGTTCATTGCTTTAGTGGGATTTAGTTTACTTCTAACAGGCTTGGCTTCGAAAGGCTTTGGATACATCACACGCATTCCAGATTTGGAAGACGTGACACAAATCGCGTTCCGTTTCGATGATTATCAAAATTTCGTCTTGCCTGTCCAACTCAATAATAATTACTACATGACCAACCAAAGTGATTTCATCTTCACGGATGAGAAGGGTATCGCAGCGATTCATGAATTTCATGAGATCATTCTCAATGAGTATAAGTGGATCAACTATTCAAATCGCAACTATTGGTCTTATCCGAATGGATTGGTGAACACCATTGAATCCACAGATGGGTATACGAAGTCTTATGAAGATTTCCCATACAACGCATCAAGCTATGAGGGTTCGACAGTCTATACTTCGATCACCTATACGCTTAAAAATGGTTCCACCATTTCGCGTTCCTACAACATTCCTTATGAATGGACACGGTCGATTCAAGACCTCGCTTATAATCCGAGTGTGTTAAGAGCACACGCATTGGCCTTGTTTGCAGATGTTCGTTATCCTTATCTCAAGCAGATATCTTTAACCAACGCCTACAGTGATGCATACGTCAACTTGGACCCTACCTTCTTTGATTTAGAAAGTTTTAGACAAGCCTATACCGCTGACTTCAACCAATTAGGAGAACTTGGCAATGAGGCCATGGTGAGTCCAACGGTAGGCTACGTCAAGTTCAATCAATGTCGGATGGACACTTTCACGAGTGATTGCACAGAATCAAAAATTCTCATCTCTGAGCGACATACCGAAACCCTTGCGTATCTAAAAACCATGGATCGAGATTTCCCTGCTTTCGGCGATGCGACTGATTACAGATTCTTACTATTCCTACCCGATGGTAACGATGATGACTTTACCTTCTACATGCCGATTGGTCAAAATACTTGGATCAATCAATGGGGAGCTTACAGTAAGACAGGTCAATACTCGAGTACTTATGTCGAACTCTCCAAAGAGCAGTTTGAACTGATCAAAGACTACACAACAAACATAGGAATCCTCAGTGAAGCCAGCTATAGCTTACGTGTTGGCAAAAAAATCGGCTTCTCCAATCAAAATGATGGACAGTATAATCAGTATGAATTCTTTGGCAATGCACTTATCTTGCCAGAGTATAAAGATGAGGTGGAAGCTCTTATTCAAGACCTTCCTCGCTTGACCATAACCGATCCTTACCAATTTATGAATCTCAAACAGTAAAAACAAAGCCCCGGGGCTTTGTTTTATTCAATATCTTCTTTATAGCTGCTCGCTTCCCATAAGTAGAAGGAAGCCACCGTTTGGTACGGCGCATAACGTAGACTCAATTCATTGAAGAAGTCCTTTGTGACTTCTTTTTTATGATAGAGACGAGCGATACCCTTTCGGATCGCCAAGTCATCGTAACTGATCACATCTTGTTTCTTTAGGCTGAACATCGAGACCATTTCAACGGTCCACCTTCCAACTCCTTTGAGGGGCGTAAGGATGGCTTTGATGGTTTCAAAGTCTAAGTCGTATAAGGCATCAAAATCGATGTCTTTATTCAACTTAGCGCTTGCGATGCCAATGACATAATTCGCTTTAGAAGTTGATAGGCCTAACGCTCTGATATCCTCAAATGGCGCATCAAGAATTAAGTTGGGATCTGCTTCAGGAAAACGTGTGTAGAAACGATTGGCAATCGTCTGATAGGCTTTGCTGGAAATCTGTTGGGATAAGATACAATCGATGGTCGCAATATAAGGATCTTCGATTCCCGTGCGTGTGATTGGTCCAACATGCTGAATGAATTTGCATAGAATGGGGTCAACGGAACTTAAATATTCCATCGCCTCATTCGATGTCTTCATCTCAAATGTAATCATCGAATGATGGCGCCATCTTCCACATTGTGGAAATGAACGATCTCCATTTGCTTGTCTTTCTCACCGACAAGAATCATGCCTTCAGACACAATACCACGGAGTTTGACGGGTTTTAGATTCACCACCACCGCGACTTTCAAGCCTACTAGATCCTTCGCTTCAAACTTAGGACGTAGACCACTGACGATCTGACGAACGGTCCCATCGATTTGAACTTGTGAAACCAAGAGTTTGTCAGAATCTGGGTGGTTCTCACACTTCAGGATCGTCCCTACACGTAGATCTAACTTCGAAAAGTCCTCAATTGTGACTTCAGGCTTCGTTTCAAGTTTAGGAGCTGGAGGATTAAGCTTATTCATGACTTCTTCCGCATCCAAACGTGCAAAGAGCATTTCTGGTTTTTCAGCCACTTTATGACCCACTTCTAAGTTCCCAAAGGTTTCAAGGGATTCCAGATCACGTTTCTGTGTATCCAGTTGATTCAATATTTTAGTAGAAGTTTCTGGCATTGCAGGAGCTAATAGTATTCCTGCAAAACGAATACTTTCTAATAAGTTATACAGTACTGTACGTAGACGATCATGATTGGCTTCATCTTTTGCCAATGCCCAAGGCATGGTTTCATCGATATACTTATTACAACGCTTCAAGAGATCAATCACATGATCGATGGAATCTTGGACACGTAATTTATCCATTGAACTACGAACCTTGCGTGGTGTATCCAAAGCCAAACTGATCAATTCATCGTCAAGCGGTTCAAACTTCTTAGGATTCTCGACATTGCCTTCAAAATATTTATTTGTCATCGCTAAAGTACGATTGACGAGGTTACCCATGATGTTGGCTAGATCGGAATTGATACGCTCAATCATGATTTCATATGTCAATGTCCCATCTTGTGCAAACGGCATTTCATGTAACATGAGGTAGCGTACCGCATCCACACCAAAGAGTTTGACCAAATCATCCGCATAGATGACATTGCCTTTTGACTTACTCATCTTCCCTTCGCCCACCAACAACCAAGGGTGTCCAAAGACTTGTTTAGGTAGTGGAATATCCAAGGCCATAAGCATGATTGGCCAGTAAATGGTGTGGAAACGTAAGATATCTTTACCAATCAAATGTAAATCTGCTGGCCAGAAATCATTGAAACGCTCCGCATGATTTCCATCCACATCATATCCAATACCGGTGATGTAGTTGCTTAGGGCATCGATCCAAACATAGACGACATGTTTATCATCGAAATCGACAGGGATACCCCATTTGAATGAAGTTCGGGATACCGCAAGATCTTGGAGACCTGGTTTGATGAAATTATTGATCATTTCATTCTTGCGCGATTCGGGTTGAATGAAATCAGGATGATCTTCGATGTGTTTGATCAAACGATCCGCATAATTGCTTAACTTGAAGAAATAGGATTCTTCCTTCGCTTTATGGACAGGTCCACCGCAATCCGGACAATTCCCATCCTTCAATTGTGTTTCCGTGTAGAATGACTCACACGCTGTACAGTACCATCCTTCATACTCGGACTTGTAGATATCGCCTTGATCGTAGAGTTTCTTGAACATCTTCTGAACTTGAAGCTCATGATAAGGATCGGTCGTACGCATGAACTTGTCATAACTGGTGTTCATTAAGTCAAAAAGACCTTGAATGACGCCCGCCACTTCATCCACGAAGACTTGTGGGGTTTTATTCGCAGCCGCAGCTTTCTCTTCAATCTTCTGTCCGTGTTCATCAGTACCAGTCATGAAGAAGACATTGTGTCCTTCCATACGTTTGTAGCGAGCGATGTGATCGGCTAAAACGATCTCATAGATGTTTCCAATGTGGGGTTTGCCCGATGTATAGGCAATCGCGGTTGTCATAAAATAATTATTCTTATCTTTACTCATTTTGTCCTCCTAAATAAAAAAGCATCCTCTAAGGACGCTTTCACGTGGTACCACCTTAGTTCACTTGCGTGCACTCTATCCGTAACGTGGATCAACGGGTTATCCAGCTCCAAGTTCATCTTCCATCCATTCAACCATAAGCTCTCACCAAACGCTTACTCTCTTGAGATTGAAAACATGTACTCCACTCTTCTTTGCTTTTTCAGTCCTATTATAGAGTTCAAAAAGCACTTTGTAAAGACGTGTAAACGTACAGTCCAGAGAGCTCGACTGCAGCCTTTAATAGGTCTCCACATTGCTCTACACTTAAGCGATCGCTGTTGAGAATCAAGTCATAGGTCGTTCGTCCACCCCAAGGCATTGGGACAAGCGCGTCGTGATAATGACGACGAATATGGTCTTGGTTATGAATGTAGTTCGTAACCCAAGGACGATCTTCTTCTTTAATGAAATCCACCTTGGTTTGAATTGGATTCACTTTGGGATCGATGTGTGCATACAAGAGCTTTTGTTCAAAGTCATTCGCTTGAATCATCACCGAAAACAAACCTTCATTTTGATTCAGAACAGCCATCGCAGCACGTTCATGAATGATACAAGGTCCCAGTTCAGAAGCCTTAAGAATCGCTGGTTCTAGACGCTCATGAATCGCAAGTATTTCCTGGGTAATAGAGTCGTAAATTTCAGGCGTTTTAAGTTTTTCATCAAGTTCATGAAGATCACCGAATAGGGTTTTATCTTCGAGTAGAGCACACAAAGCGTGATCATCGTAATAGGTAAAACCACTCTTCTTGGCGAAGTCCATGGCGATGAAACGACCACGACTGCAGTATTCACTACTCAAGCAAACAATCGATATTGTGTTCATGCGGGTTTCTCCTTATTATTTACATGTTTATCATATCGAATTGATTAGAACATTCCAAGTCCACACATAGACTGGGCCAAATTTCGAAAACCATTGATACAGAAAACTGCTATGTTATAATAATTGAGTTATGAAAAAAATCTCTTCTTTTGAACTCTTCATCTCCTTTTTCAAGATAAACATGATCACCTTTGGGGGTGGTTATGCCATCATGCCAATCATCAAAAAGGTGTATGTGGATGATAAGAAAATCTTAGTTGAAGATGACATGTTGGACTTAATCGCCTTAGCTCAATCCATTCCTGGTGCAATGGCCATCAATACATCGATGTTGGTTGGATATAAGTTACGTGGAACTTTAGGCGCTTTGGTTTCTTTGATTGGGGCTTTCTTACCCCCTCTACTTATCATTTCGATCATTTCCGTCTTCTATCAAATCTTTCAAACCAACCCCATCATCCAAGCCATCCTTGGAGGCATGCGTGGTGCCGTCAGTGCCGTCATGATTTTTGCGGCTTATAATATGTTCACTTCGTTACTTAAAACAAATCGAATTTTCTCACTAACATTGATGTTTATTGCCTTCGTACTGGCTTGGTTCACCAATATTTCTGTGGGTTATATCATGCTCAGTGCGGGCATCATCGGTTTCTTATACTTCGGATATATTAAAGAGAGGTTATCGCTATGAGCCTCTTGATCTCACTTTTCATCACTTTCATGCTTATAGGTGTTTCTGCCTTTGGTGGTGGTTATGCCGTCATGCCATTGATTCAAAACTACATCGTTGAGAATCAGTCTTGGATCACCATGAATGAGTTGGCAGACATCACATCGATCTCGCAGATGACACCCGGTCCCATCTTCATCAATGCCGCAACGTTCGTAGGCATCAAGGTTGCCGGTCACTTGGGTGGTTTGGTTGCGACAGTCGGCTCTGTTCTTCCTTCGTTTGGATTGGTTCTGATTCTTGGCTATCTATTCGCTAAGCACGGTGATCTCTATTTCATCCAAAACATCATGAAAGGTTTACGTCCTACCATTGTAGGCTTGATATGGGTTGCGGCAATCACCTTATTCACGACATCCCTCTTCGTAAGCAATCTTGATGGTTTCTCCATTGAATGGCCTGCGACATTGGCCTTCATCGTCGGTTTGATCATCAGTATGAAAACCAAGTGGGATACGCTAGTCATTGTCCTCTGTGGCGCCGGAATTGGCTTACTCTTCTACCTCTTGCCGTTCTAAGACTGGAAACAGTCTTTTTTCATCTTATTCAGTATTTATAAATTCAAACTATAATACGATATACTATATTTACTTATAGTATTAATGAATTTACATAACCGCTATATCGTGATATACTATATCTACTTATAGTGATGGAGGTTTTATGTTTATAGGTCGAGAAAAAGAGCTTATGCTTATTGAACAAAAAGTTAAGTCATCCCGTTTTGAATTTGGGATTTTATATGGTCGTCGAAGAATCGGAAAAACAAGTTTACTTAAACAAATCGTTCAAAAACATAAAGCGATATATTATGTGGCAAACACAATGGGTTTGGAGTACAACATGAATCAACTAAGCCAAACCGTTGCGCAGTATTTCAACGAACCCATAAGCTTTGATAATCTCGAGATGATTTTTAAGTATCTTGTCTTACGTAGCAATGAAAAAAGAATCACCTTAATCATTGATGAATTCACTTACTTAATGGATGGTAACGATCGCATCCTTAGCCTTCTACAAAATATTGTTGATCACAGTCTTCTCGATTCAAACTTATGTCTTATTATCTCAGGTAGTCACGTTGGTATGATTGAAGATGCCTTATCCTACCAAAAGCCACTTTATGGTCGAAGCACTTTCAAATTGAAACTAGAACAATTTAACTATAGAGAAGCTTCAAAATTCTACCCGAACATTTCGAATCAAGATAAGGTTCGCTTCTACAGTATCTTCGGTGGCGTTCCATTCTATCTAGGGCAAATTGATTCGAACAAAAGTGTTAAAGAGAATATCATAAATCTTATTTTAGCGCCTGGCGCAATTTTTGAGGAAGAAATCAGTTTCTTTTTGAGTCAAGAGGTTCGCAGTCAAATAAATTATGGAAGAGTACTTAATGCGATTGCCTCCGGCGCGACAAAATTAAATGAAATCGCCACAAAATCTGGAAATATACCCAGTGGACAAGCAATAAGCTATATAAACGTATTGATGAATCTTGGTATTTTAGAGAAGGAAATTGCGTTTGGATCAACAGAACGGTCTAGAAAAACAATTTATAGAATCAAAGATGGTTTGTTTCGCTTTCATTTCACCTATATTGAAAAACAAAAGTCGCAAAAAACAATGATGCACCCATCGAGCTTCTATGATCGCTATATCGCACCTTTCATAGATGAATTTGTTTCCCTCGAATTTGAAAACATCTCACGCACTTATCTCATTCTTAAGCATCAAAATGAGCTTGAATCAATTGGCCGATATTGGGCAAACGATGCCAAAAATCGAATCGATATAGAAATCGATATCGTTGCTTCTATTGAAAATCAACAATCTGCTTATGAATGTAAGTGGACAAATGCACCAATTGATATGCAAGTCGTCAATCAACTTTACGAAAAGGCGAGATATTTAAATATTGAACAACTTGGTTTCTTTTCGCGTAGTGGATATACCGAAGAAGTAAGAGAAAAGAATTATTTGCTATATTCTGTAGATGATTTGTATGTTGAATAAGAGCTCAAACGCTCTTTTTTAGTACTCATAATGGTGATGATATATGCCATTATACTCAAAATGTGGTTTTTACGAAGGTATCTTTCAAACTGCATAAGCTTCTTGTTTTGATCCTTCTTCATCTGTGCTCGTTTTGAAATTTAATCCTTCTATCAGACCATCATAATCGCTTCTACCTTTCTATTTGCTAATCCACAAACTATAATGAACACAACAGGTACACATTATGAAATTCACACATCTTAAAGGCTTGGATGTTTTAAGAGGCTTGGGTATCTTCATTTTGATTGTCATGCATACGGCTTTTTATCATTATCGTGACTTAACATCTCTGGATTTGAATAATCCCCCCTTGGTCGTGACGATCATAGGGTTATTGTTGATGTTTGCAGGAATATTCGCAATCGTAAGTGGTTTTTCACATGCCCTACAAAACAACCATAAACAACTCGTCCTTGGTTATTCCAATCGACACATCCTTCGATACAACCTTATTTCTGGTCTATTGGTTTTGGTTGTGGCTTATCTGTATTTTCTCTTCACGGGTCCTGGGCTTGTGAATATGGCAAGCAAGTCCATGAATAACAGTCTATTAGTAGAACTGATCAATTCGGGTGTGTTCAAGTTACCAGATTTAGAGCGTATTCTGTATGTGGATTCTTTGGTCATGATCGGTATGAATGTCTGCTTATTGGGTGCGATCTATCTACTTATTAAAGTCCGTTTCAAAGAGAGACAAGCGTTTGCGACACTACTGATCGCACTAATCTTCTTCGCCATATCACTGATTCGAATCCCTTTGTATACCGTTTATATCGATGCTTTAGATAAGGGTAATTTCACAGTTGTTTTACTTCTAAACTGGTTTGTTAATAAGAACAATCCAATCTTCCCTTTCTTAGCTTTTGGCTTAATCGGACAAGCATTAGCATTAATCCTGCTTGATAAGAACTGGAAGACATTGAAACGTATCGTCTTTTTTGAAGGAACGATCCTATTCGTTACAGGTGTCCTTCTGTACATCTTCCTTCCCGACACGATGCTGGAGCGCAGCATCGATTTGATTTGGTACGCCATCATGTTGGCTCAATTCGGTTTATTTCAATTAATCGTCATCGCATTCATTGCCTTCTTTGATCGCAAAGATCGTAAACTTGGTCCGATAGCTCGAACTTTTAGTCGCTTCAGTCGTGGAGGTTTGACAATCTTTTTCGTTGAAAGCATGGTCAGTGCTCTGATCCATCGCCTCTTGGTTTGGATCATGCCAAATTTCTATTTCGGCTTATGGCCGAGCTTAGCTTATGGTTTGTGTCTAGCACTTGCATGGTCTTATATCTTAGTTCTTTGGGAAAGAACAGCGTATCGTTATGGCATAGAATATTGGATGGCTCGTATCCTCAGTCGCTTTGGTCACAGTCGGAAAGCAGATAAGCTGAAAGAAAAACTATTATGAATGCATTTTTGGATATGTTGCGTCTTTTCTATCATCGACGTTTCTTTACCAAAATACAGATCGAAGCGTATCAACTTAAAGAGCTTAAGAAACTGGTGCATTATGCAAAGGAACATTCTCCTTACTATGCCAAAAGTTTAGAAACGTTTCATTTCGATACACTTCATGAATATCGTTCTCTTCCTCAAATCGACAAAAACGTGTTAATGAAGAATTTTGACACAATCAATACACAGGGTTTGTGTTTAGAAGATGCCATGCCCTTTGCTTTACAGAAAGAATTCAATAAAGACTACTTAGGCTACTATAAAGATCGTTTTGTATTGGGTTTGTCCTCCGGCACAAGCGGTAATAAGGGTTTGTTTATAACCGATAAAGCACTGACACACAAACTTCCCTATGTTTTTCTTGCGCGCAGTGGATTGCCTTTATCCCTTTTACCCTATCGTATCCTCTTTTGCTTAAGAGTGTTCTCGCAAGGTTTTAACGATATCAACAGTCCTTTGATTCACTTGCACTATGCCCCAACGATGACAGCTCCTGATAAGTTGATTGAAGACATCAATGATCGAAGAATCAATATCCTCATGGCACCACCGAGTCTGGTTCGTGTCTTACTTCCCTTTGCCAAGGAAATCAAAGTTAAACTGAAGCGTATTGTTTGTTATGCAGAGGTCTTAGAGAGAGAAGAGAAACAACGCTTTGAAGCGGTATTTAACACTCAAGTCATCGAAATCTACCAAGCTTCTGAAGGCCAGATGGCCAGCGCTTGCCCACATGGAAATCTTCACATCAATGAGGATTTGGTGTATGTGGAGTTATTGGATGCGAATAACGAACCTGTTGAAACCAATCAAGTGGCACATTCAATGGTGGTCACCAACCTCGTCAATACCGCACAACCCCTTATCCGCTATGCCATGAATGATTTGATTGTGTTGAAAGATGGCTGTTCTTGCGGCTCTCACTTTCGTGTAATCGATTCGATCGTAGGTCGCCAAGATGATGTCATGCATTTCATAACCAAAGATGGTAAGGACCAAGTTGTTTTTCCTGATGTGATGAGTCGATGGATCATAACGTATTCGGATACGATCCGTGAGTTTAGAGTTACCCTTAAAGACAAACAACAGCTTGTGATTGATTTGGATTGTTTTAGTGATCACAGCCCAGCCCTTGAACTCATCGAAGGCTTAAGGAAGAAAATCACATCTGAGCTAGATCATTATTCTATTGATTGCGAACTTAGCGTAAACATCACAAAAATCCCTTTACCCATCGATAAGCACAAGATGAAGCGTTTTAATGTTGTTAATATATAGTTTTGTTCATAAGGATTTACAGCTGTATGTCCTTTTTTCTGTGTCAATGAACATTAAAAAAGGATTGAATGTTTCAACCCTTAATGTTCTTTATGATGATACGAGGCATAGACCTCATTTTTACTGAGCCCAACTTCTTGAGCAACTTGTTTGATCGCTTGTGATGCACTGACACCACCTTCGATGTAAATTTGAATCCTTTGATGGATCTCTGTCAAATCCACAACTTTCTCACGATCGTTGATATTCCCTTCCATAACCAAGACAATCTCACCCTTTAGATCATCCGCAACTTCGATCAATTCTGAGATTGTTCCTCGGATGAACTCTTCATACACCTTCGTGATTTCACGTGCCAAGACAGCTTTACGATCCCCCACAATGGGAAGCATTCTCTCCAGTGTCTTTTTAATGCGATGGGGTGCTTCATAGAAGACCAAGGTATAAGGATAAGCTTTGAGTTGATTCAACTCTTGGCGACATTCCTTTTCCTGGAGGGGTAAGAAACCATAAAACAAGAAAGGCTGAGCAGGAAGTCCCGATGCGATCAAGGCATCTAGAACCGCACTTGCCCCAGAGATCGGTACGACATTGAAGCCTGCATCCAAAACGGTTTTCACAACGGTTGCGCCTGGATCACTGATCAAGGGGTACCCCGCATCACTGACCAAAGCCACATCTTGCTGGTTATTCAAGAGTTTGAGAATCCCTAAAGCACTTTCACTTTCGTTGTGCACATGGTGTGCGATGAGTTTCGTTTGAATGTTGAAGTGTTGTAAGAGACGCAGTGTATTCCTTGTATCCTCAGCCGCAATTACTGAAACCGTGCTTAAAACTTCGATCGCACGCGGTGTCATTTCATCGAGATTTCCGATGGGTGTGGCGACCAAATACAAAGTCGGCAATTCATTTTGGAAGCTTTTCTGTCTTTTCATGATTAGTCTTTTTTATAGTTCTTAAACGCTTCCGTAAACGACAAGAAATGTGTCGCTTCACGGTTCTCTAGTTTAGCCTGTTGGGTAATCACATTCATATTGGTGACACGGTAACGGTTGCCTTCGTAATCAATCTGTTCATTGAGCTTAGGACAGCCCTTACGCATTTCTTTGTAGTTCTCATCTTCATACTTCAAACAGCACATCAATTTACCACATTGACCGGATAGTTTTGAGATGTTCAGCGCGAGTAATTGGTTCTTCGCCATATTGATTGAAACCACATCAAAATTGTTCAAGAACTTTGAACAACAGGTTTCTTGTCCACAGGGTCCAATTCCACCAATCATCTTCGCTTTATCACGAGGCCCAATTTGTTTCAGTTCAATACGACACTTCAATTGACCCGCTAATTCTTTTAATAATTCACGGAAGTCCACACGTTCATCCGCCACATATACGATGATGACTTTGGAACGATCCAAGGTATACTCTGCACTGATCAAGTTCATATCCAAATTCAAGCGCTTGACCAACGCCTGACAGCTTGCCAAGGCATCCTTAGAATCATGCTTGTTGCGTTCATAATTCGCTAAATCTCGCTCACTTGCTTTACGTAAGATTGGTTTCAATTCTGTACTGAGATTGAATTCTTCCGCATTGCGCGCTTCACTGATGATTTGCCCAAGCTCCAAACCACGCGCTGTTTCCACAACAACCTGGTCTTCATACGAATACTCCGCTTCATGTGCCCCAAAACTATAGGCCTTTTGGTTCCCATGAAAACGAATCGAATACACAAATTTATACGATGACACGTTGTCGGTCATACTTCTTCCTCCTTGAGTTGGTAAAGCAAAGCATCAATGAGTAAACCCAAATTCGCATTGCCACCGATTTTATGCACACTGTCATTAAAGATTGTAAACGCTGCCAACGCTTTGATTTGGCGCGGGATATGGTAAAGACGTGACTTCCACTCCGAAGACTGTGTTTGTGTTTTAAACAACACATCCTTGAAAAACATCATACCGATGTTTAAAAAGAGTGTCAAACGTTGACGGTCACTTTGCGCGTCTTTACGCTTCAAAAGGTTGTTTTGTAGATAAATCTCACCCAAATACGGGGCACGATTGTATTCATCAATAAATTCTCCAAACGATGTCAAACATTGTCTAAAGAGTTCAGAAGATTGCAATTCAAGTAATTCTTCTTGATCATTCACCATCTGAGTCAGTAAATGTAGTTCATATGGATCCAAGTCAGACTCCTGTAAAGAATCCATCAAGAGCTGACGATCTTGAGGTTTGAAGGTCAAGGTCTGGCAACGTGAAACGATTGTTTCCAACAAACGCTCTGGTTTTTCACTGATCAAGATGGCATAGGTATCATGACCACTGGGTTCTTCCAAGAACTTCAACAGACTGTTCAAAGCTTCGGTCGTGGCATTTTCAGCTGCTTTTACAATGTAGAACTTACGTCCATATTTCTCAAGAGCGGTACGTGAGAATTTTTCTTGCATGCTTAAGACATGATCTTTCTTGATTGAAGTATCTGTCCCATCTAAGATCACCATATCTGCGAAGATCTCAGATTGAATCCGTACACAAGAACCACAGGTTTCACATGCCCAAGGATTGGCATGTTCACACACCAAGCTCTGCGCTAAAAGAATCGCGGTTTCATACATCTTCGAACCTTTTGGACCCGTAAAAAGATAGGCATGCGATGCCTGTTTATGGTGAAGAGCATTATAGAGCACTCTTTCAACGATGGGTTGACGTTCTTTCAAATGTTCACGAAACATGTTTGACCTTGTTTAAAACAATCGCATAGGCATCGGCCTGGACTTTTGGAACGGCTTGTGACGCATCCACGATTTGAATGCGTTCTTTGAAGCGTTCAAGAACGGTTTGATACCCTTTGACAACTGCCACATGAAAATCAATCGATTCTTGGTCCAGACGATCTAAGAATATTCGATTTTCAATCCGTTTGATGCCCGTTTCCGCATCCAAGTCTAAATAAACCGTTAAATCGGGATAATGACCTTCAATCGCAAACTCATTGATGCTTAAAACCGCATCAAAACCAATATTACGTGCAATTCCTTGATAAGCCAAAGAACTATCCACAAAGCGATCACATAAAACGATCTTGCCTTCATTCAAAGCTGGCAACACTTTTTCGACAAAGTGTTGTCTGCGACTGGCCGCATATAAAAGGGCTTCGGTTTTAACGTCCATTGCCGTATTTTTTGGATCTAAGATGATATGTCGGATTTGTTCCGCAATATCAATGCCCCCGGGTTCACGTGTATAGACCACAGGGTAGCCTTCATTTAAGAGTTTTTCATATACATAACGGCTGACTGTGGTCTTCCCACTGCCATCCGGTCCTTCAAACGTGATAAAGATGCCCTGTTTCATACCTAATCCTCTGTTTCTCATTATACCAACCCCAGGCTTTTTATACAATCAAGCATTCTGGTCCCTATGCTATAATCAAACCATGGAACTCAAAGAAAAAACCCTCTCATCTGAACTCAAATTCACTGGCCGTATCATTCGTGTCATCCACGATAAAATCGAACTCCCAGATGGAAATCGAAGCATGCGTGAACTGGTGGAACATCCTGGTGGTGTCTGTGTAGCTGCAATAAACGAAAATGGTGAACTGCTTATTGTCGAGCAATTCCGATATGCCTTCAAAACCGAACTTCTGGAATTTCCAGCAGGCAAGTTGGAACCGGGTGAAGACCCTCTTGAGGCCGCAAAGCGTGAGTTGATTGAAGAAACCGGCTATGAAGCGGATGTGATGCTTTCACTGGGTGAAGTTTGGCCGTCGGTAGGCTATTTGACAGAACGCATACATCTCTATTACGCACCAAACACGCATTTTGTCGGACAAAAGCTCGACCCTCAAGAGTTCTTGAATGTAAAAACTTATACGTATGATCAACTCATGACCATGGCTCACCATAACCTTATCAATGATGGAAAAACATTGGCCTTATTGCTCAGAATGAAACCCCATCTAAAGGAATGATATGAACTTAAACTTTAAATCCACTTTCGATTTAAATCCTGAACAAATCGCAAAATACTTTGATGAACTTGATTTCTCACACCAACCCAATTGGAAAGGTTGTTATTGCAGGTTTTATCACAATGATCTTCCTTTCGAACAATGGATGAGACGTACAGCTGAAGACAATCGTCTCGAGATGATTGATAGCCTTAAAAATCATTCAATGCACGGGCTATTGGCCTTGGAAAATGATAAGATCATTGCTTGGTTGAACATCAATGATATTGAAAAATATGCACGGATCTACCCTAATGTACCTGAGGACTTGAAACGTCAAAAAATCGCTTGCTCCATATGTTTCATCGTCCATCCCGATTATCGAGGGAAAGGCATTGCGACAAAACTGTTGGAACATGCGATCAAACACTATACGGAACTTAATTATGATGCGTTACTTGCGCTTCCTGTTTCGGGTTCTGGTGTTACAAGTTATCGTGGTCCAGAAACCATGTATATAAAGTTGGGTTATGAAATATTGGAAACTTACGACGATTTCAAAGTCTTAATCAAATATCTAATGTAAAAACCGTAACCCATTGGGCTACGGTTTGCTTTATTTAATGAGACTTTCCAACCAGCTTGGATCTTTTTCAACTTCCAACAGTTCAGCTAGGGTTGAAGCAATATTGGCTAAACCAAAATGACCTTCCTTATATTCCACATCTTTACCAACGATAAAGAATGGGACAGGATTCAAGGTATGAGCAGTCTTTGGTTTCGGTGTAGCGTTTGGATCTTTCGATTTCTCGAACATTTCATCCGCATTTCCGTGGTCCGCCGTCACAACCAAGATGCCATTGACCTTTTCAACCGCATCCATAATGCGTTTCAATTGAAGATCTACTGTTTCAACACCGATGATCGTAGCTAAATAGTTACCAGTATGACCAACCATATCGCCATTCGGGAAGTTACAACGTAAGAAGCCATACTCGTTGGATTCGATTGCCGCAATCAAGGTATCTGTGATTTCAGCTGCCTTCATCCAAGGGCGTTGTTCAAATGGAACCAAATCCGATTTGATTTCGACGTATGTTTCCAGTTCATCACTGAACTTCTCAGTACGGTTACCGTTCCAGAAGTACGTCACATGCCCAAATTTCTGTGTTTCACTGATGGCATATTGTTTAATGCCTTCCGCAACTAAACGTTCACTGAGCGTGTTCTTGATGCGTGGCGGGGTAACCAAGTAGTTTGTAGGGATTTGTAAGTCCCCATCGTATTGAAGCATGCCTGCATAGAAGACGTTTGGACGAACTTTACGATCGAAGTAAGGGAAATCTTTATCTGCGAATTCAAAGGCTTTCGTGATTTCAATCGCACGGTCGCCACGGAAGTTATTGAAGATAACCGCATCGCCATCAACGATTTTACCCAAAGGCTCACCATTCTCCGCAATAACGAAGGCTGGTAAGTTTTGATCGTTGTATCCACCTTCTGTACGATAAGTTTCAATCGCTTCTTTTGCCGAAGCAAATTGACGCCCTTCACCCAAGACATGTGTCTGCCATCCACGTTCAACCATTGTCCAATCCGCATCATAACGGTCCATGGTCACATACATACGACCGCCACCCGAAGCAATGCGTGCATCAAAGTTACTATCATTCAATTGTCTGAAAACATCTTCCAATTGTTCGATATAGGTAAGCGCAGAAGTGGCTGGTACATCACGTCCATCCAAAAGGATATGTGATCGTACTCTCTTGACACCACTTGCTTTAGCTTGTTTGACCATCGCAATCAAATGATCGATGTGTGAGTGAACGTTTCCATCCGACAATAAGCCGATGAAATGCAAAGTATTGTATTGAGCTTGTGCCATCGCTCTGTTCCAAGTTACAGAAGTGAATATCTCGCCACTTTCCAAAGATTGATTGACGAGTTTCGCACCCTGAGCATAGATTTGCCCACAACCAATGGCATTATGTCCAACTTCGCTATTTCCCATGTCGTCATCACTGGGTAAACCCACCGCAACCCCATGCGCTTGGATCGAAGTATAGGGGATATTTTTCATTAAATAATCAAGTGTTGGTGTATATGCTTCTCTAACCGCATTCCCAACGATATTTTCGGATAGCCCGACGCCATCCATGACTACAAATACAACAGGTCTTTTCATAAGTTCTCCTTTTTGCGTCTTTATCATAGCACTTTTATATTCTAAAACAATCGGTGATGCCCTTCTTATTCGTCTGCTTCATCCTCTTGTGGAAGATAGTAGATCTGCTCGCCATCTTTCGTCAACATGTAGTTGGCACGAGCATAGCTCTTAACATATTCAGGGTCCAAGAGTTTAGTTTTTTGTTCTTCCAACAAGGTATTCTCTTGTTCAAGTATCGTTAGTTCAGCTTGAACTTCTTTTAAGCTTTGCCTCAGCTGGAAGGTGTTCTGTAACTCTTCAATAACAGGCATCATAAAAACAAAAGTCAACGCTAATAATACCAACGATAAGAAAATGCTGCTTGTACGATGTTTAAGTCTGCGTTTCATCTGTGGACTCCTTTACAGGATGAACAACACGTTCATCCGCTATGATTTCATAAAGCGTCAAAGACTGTGCCTTCTTGATATTCTCCGCAATCGCCAAAACGAGGATGGTTAAATGACGATGACCAAAGATGCATTCGACTTTATCCCCTATTTTGACTTCTGTCGAAGGTTTTACGGCCTTTCCATTGATCAAAATACGGTCTTGTAAAGCCAGTTCTTTGGAAACAGGTCGTTTCTTAACGATTCGTGCTATTTTTAAATACTGATCGATGCGCATCAATGACTCCTTTTCAAGGGTAGATTCTGTGTTTTATCCAAAATCGCCGTTGCCGTAAACAACCAATCTTCATGTTTAGGAATGAGTACGACGATGTTTCCCCCAGTATACTTCAATTTTACATCTGCGGAAACCCGTGAGACCATCTCAAAGAATTTAACCCCATCGATCTTACTGGACCAGTCGGCACTGAACACAAGTTGAAGTTCTTGTTTGAGTTCTCTAAAGGACTGTACAAAAGGTGCCTTCAATAAGAGTTCCCAACGCTTCTTTTCAAACAATAAGATGACGGATTTTGGGAGTTTCCCATACAAATCTTGTGTTTCCAAGAGAAGTTCACTCAATTGCGCCTCATTCTTAGCGGCTTCAATGCGCTGATAAAGACTGAGTTTCTCGAAATCCTTGGGTTCAAATTGTTTAGGAATATACCCATCAATTTGAATGGTTTGACGAACCTCAGGTTCAGCTTCTTCTACGATGATTCCAGTACGCTTTTCTTCGATGGCTTGGTGAAGCATCTCGATGTACATGTCCATGCCCACCGTATCAATGAAACCGGACTGTTGGTCACCCAACATCTCCCCTGCTCCACGAATGGTCAAATCACGCATGGCGATTTTGTATCCACTTCCAAGTTCGGTAAATTCTTTTATGGATTGAAGTCGTTTCTGAGCAATCTCACTCAGTTGTTTACGTGGGTTGTACATCAAATAGGCATAGGCTAAGCGACTGCTTCGTCCCACACGTCCCTTGATTTGATAAAGTTGTGATAACCCAAAGGTATCCGCTTGATCGATTAAGATGGTATTGGCATTGGGAATGTCGATACCGGTCTCAACAATGGTCGTACAGACCAAGACATTGACTTCATTACGATTGAACTTTAGCATGACATCTTCAATATCATCACGATGCATCTGCCCATGCGCGACCGCAACCTTCGCATCCGGAATCTCTTTTTCCAAACTAAGCGCGATGTTGTGTATTTCAGAAACATTGTTATAGAGATAAAAAACCTGACCACTGCGCGATAATTCGCGTTGAATGACATCGCGTATAACCGCTTTATTCTTCTCAATGACATAAGTCAAAACAGGTAAACGGTTCAAAGGTGGCGTATCGAGTTGAGACAAAGCTCGTACCCCAACCAAAGACATCTGTAAGGTACGAGGAATCGGTGTGGCACTGAGCGACAACACATGGACGGTACGACGTACTTCCTTGATTTTTTCTTTATGTTCGACACCGAAGCGTTGTTCCTCATCAATGACAAGAAGCCCTAAATCTTTGAAACCGATGTCTTTGGACAAAATACGATGGGTACCGATTAAGATATCGATTCGACCCTCTTTAACTGCTTTAATGATCTCTCTTTGGTGTGATTCAGGCACATAACGATTCAATACCGCCACATTGACCGGATAGTTCTCTAAACGATTGAGGAAGGTACGGAAATGTTGCTGGGAAAGGACGGTTGTAGGACAAAGGAATGCGACTTGTTTCTTTTCACTGACCGCTTTGAAAGCTGCTCTAAGCGCAACTTCTGTCTTACCAAAACCTACATCACCACATAAAAGACGGTCCATCGGTTTCGCCTGCATCATATCACGTTTCACATCTTCAACCGCTACTGCTTGGTCACGTGTAAGTGGGTATTCAAATTCTGCTTCAAACTCCTTCTGCATGCTGGTGTCTTCACCAAACTGATAAGCAATTTCATGTTCCCGCTCACCGTACAGATTGATCAAGCGCTCCGCAATGTCTTTGACACTTTCTTTGATCTTCGCCTTGGTTTTCTTCCATTCATTGGATCCAAGTGTGTGAAGTTTTGGCACAACGCCTTCTCTGGACACAAACTTACGTACCAACTGGAATTGTTCCAAAGGAACATACAAACTGCTGTTATTACGATAAACGATGTGTAAGAAATCACGATGATTACCTTGGATCTCTTTGGTGATGATTCCTAGGTATTGCCCTACCCCATATTGGTGATGGACGACATAATCCCCTGCTTCAAGTTCTTGATAAGAATGCAGACTTTCTGCTTCTTTGAATTTACTGTTGTAACGTCCAATATGGACCGCATGATTAAAGAGTTCTTTGGATCCATAAACACGGATTTGGGGTTCTAAGAACTCAAATCCATCATCCAAATCCTGGTGTAAGATAACCAAACCGGTTTCCATATTTGGTTTAAGTCGAACAGAATAAGGAGCCTTGAAATCCACCAACATCGGCAATAATTGTTTGATTTCATGTTCCTTTAAACAGCACACCACAAGCTTCTTTTCAGCTTCCACCTTCAGATTTTTGGCATGAATGAATAGACTTTCTTGAGGAACATCCAATTCTCTAAAAGGTAGCCGTTGATGTGAGCTCTTGGTCTCGAATCGTCTGAAATCAACACGTTTATAGCCCGCCATGACTTCATAAAGATGGTTGAAGACATCAAAGATGGCAAACGCTTGATTATTCTGTGACAATTCAACTAAATAGTCTAAGGTTTCTTCTTGTAGACGTTTGATATGTTCATCCACATCTTCCGTTGAAGACAAGATAATCGTCGGATGATCGAAATATTGAAAGAGATGTCCTGTTTGCTTCAATAATGATCGGTATCGATATAGATGGTTCTCTTTGACACGCGCTTTGATGTAGTCTAAGTCATTCTCCACATGCTCAACCAACTGTGCATGAGCGTCCATCTTCTTCAGTTGTGCTTCTTTACGTAATTGATTATGGAAGCTTTCCTCAAGTTCAAAGATTTCTTGATCACTGAAGATCAAATCACTACAAGGATGAATCAAGATCTCATCCAATTTAGACAAGGTCCGTTGTGTAGACAAGTCAAAAATACGGATGCTTTCAATCTCTTGGTCAAAAAATTCAATCCGTATCGGTTCATTTTGATTGATGGGAAACACATCTACAATTTCACCACGTGTCGCAAAACAACTGGGTTGATCGACTTTCGTGACTTCGGTATAGCCAAGATAACGTAAAGATTGTTTCAATTGCGCCATTTGAATGCTTTGACCAATTTTCAAATGAACACGATTCTCACGATAAAAACTGGGTCTCGGATAGTAGCGTATGGCTGCCCCAACATGCGTGACACAAATCAAATCTTTCTCTTCACTTAAACGTGAGAGACTTTCCATCCGAATCGCATTGATCTCAGGCGATGCTGCAATGGCCTCGACACGAAGGGATTCTTCCACTGGAAATAAAACGATTTTATCTTCTAGCCAGAACTGGATTTTGTCATAAAGTTGTTGAGCTTGATAAAGATTGCTTTTAACGATGACAATCGGTCTAGGCTTATTCAGATAACTCGATGCGATCAATAAAGCTTCCTGGGTTGGTGATAAATGCGCAAAAGAAGCCTTTCCATTTGAAAAGTCTTCAATGACAGGATGCTTTATAATTTTATGAATTAGATCTTTCATTCGATGGTGTTATACTTCGTCATTAAATCCACGAATTTTATCGATGTGAAATCTTCCGCACACTGTACGGAGCGTTTGATCACAGATTCAAGACGTTCTTCCTCTTCTTTTGTAAACTTTCCTAAGACATAATCAACCGTAGGAATGATCGGACTCTTATCAATCCCAATCCGCAATCTTGGGAACTGTTGAGTACCAAGGTGTTGAATCGTACTCTTCATGCCGTTATGGCCACCTGCACTCCCTTTTTCTCTTAAGCGAAGTTTGCCGACCGGAAGATCCAAATCATCATAGATGATCAAAAAGTCTTCAGGAACCAATTTATAGAAATCCATGACCAAACGAATGGCTTCTCCAGATAGATTCATAAAGGTCAAAGGTTTGACACATAAGACATTCGTCCCGTTGATTTTAATCTGAGCGATTTCACTTTTAAATTTATTGGATGGTTTTACACCGTGTTTTTGCAATAAACCATCAATCACACGAAAACCGACATTATGTCGGGTCTTTTCATAGGGTTTGCCTGGATTGCCCAGTCCAACGATACATTTCATACTCACTATTATACACCAGCCTTATTTGGATAGAAAAAGCTTAGTGAACTAAGCTTTGTTTTTATCGTAAAAAATCTTTAAACGACGTTGATTCCGTTCGCCGACACTCTCTGTACGGATGTTTTTCATCGTACTCAAGTATTGATGGATGACTTTACGTTCATCATTCGGTAATGGATCCAAGGTTGCAGGAATCTTGGTTCTTAAGACGGTCTTAGCGATGCGATTGGCCATTGCGATGACTTTCTCGTAACGTTCGACCTTATAGTTGTTGATGTCGACTAAGACATTGAAGTGTTTTCTGAATTCAGAGCTGATCGCACTGCGAACAACCGTATTCAAGGAATGAAGTGTCTGACCACTCTTTCCAATCAAAATCGCATTGTTTTCAGCATTCAACATTACTTTCAAGCCTTCACTGTCTTCACCGACTGTGACTTCCACATCAAGGCCGATGTTGGTGAAGAAGTTTGTTAAGTATTGATGCATGAATTCCAAGACATCGGTGATGGCATAGATTTCAGCAGTGACTTGATTCCCAAAACCTAGGAAACCTGTTTTTTCTTCTTTGATGAAGTAGGTCAAGGCATCGACCGTAACGTCTTTTTCCTTCGCTGCCTTATTTAAACATTCATCCAGCGTTTTACCTGTATAGAGCTTCATTTTTACTTACCTGCGTTCGGTGTGATGTACTTATATTGAATGAATACGGTTTGTGCAACTTGAGCGATCGCTGTGACCAACCAGTACAAGGACATCGCTGTTGGCCAGTTGATGGCCAAGACCATGATCATACCAATCGAGGTATACATCATGACTTCCATATTAGGACCAGACTTCTTCGTTTCTTTGTTTGCGTATGCTTTTTCTTTAACTGGAGCTGTCTTCTTTTGAAGATACTGAGGCAACTTCATTGAAATGAATTGGAAGACGCCCATTAAGATATAGATGGCCATGAAAATCCAAACACCTTGCGTGATGGAAGCCATTGGACTGATTTGTAAACTATTGCCCATGACGCTGCCATTTACGACTGCATCCGCACGTTGAACTGCTTGGTACATTGCAATGATGACTGGAAATTGGATGAACATAACCAAGATCGCACCAAATGGATTGATTTGATGTTTAGCATAAATTGCATTCATTTCTTGACCCATGCGCATTTTAGATTCGTTATCGGTTTTCCCTGCATACTTATCTTGAACTTTTTTCAACTCAGGATTGATCATCTGCATTTTTTGAGAAGCAACCGTTGATTTGATGGTGAAACTAAGTGTTAAGAGTTTGATTAGAATCGTAACGATGATGATTGAAAGAATGACGCCTGTGTACTTCGCAATAAAGTTGATGGCTTGGGAAATTGGGAAGACAAAGAAAGCTGAAAACCAACTTTCATCCGCAAGGATATCTCCGATTTGTGTACTCAAAGTAATGATTTTTTCAGGAATAATGATCCCTTCACTGTCTACGACACGTGTACATGCAGTCAACGCAAAGAGCAAGGTCAATGCGATCCACATTTTTTTATTCTGTAACAACTTTTTCATTCAAATCTCCTATAAGGCTTACTTTTGCCTTTGTTTTCATTCTTGCGAAGCACTGGCTTAACGCTTTCAAATTTGAAGCATAATCCAGCGTTTGGTATTGATTCCTCACCATAATAACACAATCATAGTTTTCTTTGAATTCTGTTATTTCGAGACACATCATTCGTACCTGACGTTTGATTCGATTTCGTACCACAGCCGATCCCAATTTCTTGCCAACGGATATCCCTATTCGACTGTGTTCTAAGAATCTAGGTCTATAATACACAGTAAAAGACGGATTGGAAACAAATTTCTTTGCCTTGATAATCTTTTGGAATTCTTCATTTTTAGTAATGCGAAATTGCTTCTTCATACATTTAATAAAAAAATCACCCGAAGGTGACTTTTATGCCGACAAAACCTCTCTGCCCTTGGCACGACGTCTAGCCAAAACTTTCCGTCCGCCAACCGTTTTCATTCTTGCTCTGAAACCGTGGACCTTTTGGTGTTTTCTTTTGCTCGGCTGATAAGTTCTTTTCATATGAGCCACCTCCACTTTTAAATTGATACAAATTGAACAATTGCTTTTAGATTATAACGATAATATGTCTATAAGTCAACAAAACCGTTCCAACTTGATTTTATTTGTCTAAATCCAAAATGATATTGTCCAATTGAATCCAAAATGATTTTGTCACACAG
>CAYRIW010000009.1:0-59752 GCA_964424595.1 uncultured Erysipelotrichaceae bacterium
TTCTAAGGACAAGCGTCTACACTAACGTAGACGCTTTTTGATTGATTGTGTAAAATGTCGAATTTTGTATTGCTTAAGACAACTTAAAGCTATAGAATAAGTCCTATGAATAGAGGATACACGAAGTGATGAATAACCGCCCCATTTACATACTCTTAACCAATACTCGAAGCCTTTTCTCAACGGCTATCGGTCTCTATACCAAACAAGCCTTCAACCATGTCTCCATCGCCATTCACGATGATTTTGAACAGATCTATAGCTTTGGACGTAAGAATCCAAGCAATCCTGTCATTGGTGGTTTCGTGAATGAGGTGGAAACGCAGATTTTTGAATATTTTTCTGGTACCAGCTGTATCGTGTTGAAACGTTATGTCAGTGAAAACGAATTTCAACGCATCACCGATGTCATTCGGCGCTTTGATATGGAACGCATGAGTTATGGCTATAATTTGATTGGTTTTGCGGGTTTCGTGGTCAATTATCCCATCAAACGTTCACGATCTTATTTCTGTTCACAGTTTGTCAGCGAAGTCATTAAAGCTGGAGGCATTGAATGGATCACAAAACCTTCTGAGTTGGTCAAACCTTCCGATTTCTTCTTGTTTGAAGGGATTCAAGAAGTTTATCGCGGGAATCTGATTCAGTTCCTTGCGGAACCTAAACGTTATCTAACATCCAATTAGGATGTTTTTTATATAAAGGCACTCAGGACAAATAAACTCAAGGCGAGATGATAGAGGACCAAATAACCAATGTTGATCCAAGTTGTTTTGGTTTTCGAAAAGTACTTCTGTGATAAGAGGGTATCTGAAATAAGGAATGAGAGCGCACCAAGCCAAAGGATGAAGTGATGCAAATCGAGGTTAAGGATAAGCGATGAAGAGGCAAGCCCAAACATCATAAGGATCACAAAGGCATAGAAGGTAACCATTTTGGTGTAGGCGCCAAACAGCAGATGTTTTGATAAGAGCTTGAATAAAATGACCCATGCACACAATACAAGCAAGAAAGTCCAAATAAGCCAAGAACCTTCGAAGAATAATACACTTAATGTCATGTGCGTCATTGAGAAGAAAAAGATACCGACTGCCATCGCAGCTTTGAATCGATGTTTCAAACCTAAACTTAGATCACCCAATAACGCAAAAATCAATGCCCATAAAAGACTCATCTCAATGGTTTCAATGAAATGACTGAGGTAAGCAACAAGTATGATAAGCAAGGGATGGATACAGGTTAAAACCTTAATCCAAAAACGTTTGGATGAAACCGTATTATCGGGTGTTTGGATAAGCATCCAGAGACTGAGGATGTACGTGATGCTGAGCAAGTAAAGCATGGTTAAGTCTATTATAAGTAAAATATGGATTGAAACGCGAGAAATCATTGAGCAGACAGTGTAAACTAGTATCAACGAGGAATAAATATGATCAAAGAGACGATCGATAAACATTACGACGAAGCCAAAGCACTTCGTCAAGCCATTCACCAAGAACCGGAAATCGCGTTTGAAGAAGTAAAGACCAATCAAAAAATTCGAGCTTTCTTAGACAAACACCAGATTCCTTATGTCTCTGGTATTGCCAAAACAGGCATCTTGGCAACGATTGAAGGAAGTTTTCCTGGTAAAACCATATTGTTAAGAGCGGATATGGATGCCCTTCCTATGGATGAGAACCCCAACAATCCCTATGCCTCTCAAATACCCGGTCGCATGCATGCCTGTGGACATGATGGCCATACGGCTGGTTTATGTCTAGCAGGGGCTACACTGAATCAAATGAAACATGAACTCAAAGGAACGGTAAAGCTTCTGTTCCAACCTGCTGAAGAAGCGATTGGGGGTGCGGAACCCATGATCAAAGCGGGTGTTCTTGAGGGTGTGGATATGGCCTTTGGTGCACATCTTTGGGGCTCCAGTCCAAGTGGAAAGGTTTATCTTAAGATAGGGCCGATGATGGCTTCCCCAGATAATTTCATCATCAAAGTCAAAGGTGTGGGTGGGCATGGATCAAAACCCCAAGTGGCGATTGATCCCATCTTGATGGCTTCCCAAATCGTCATCGCCTTACAGACCATCGTTTCACGACAAATCAGTCCGCTTGAAGCTGTGGTCATCTCAGTGGGTAAGATGCATGGGGGAACAGCCCCCAATATCATTCCAGAAGAAGTGGTGTTGGAAGGGACGATTCGTACATTAAATAACGAAATTCGAGCTGAAGTGCCTAAGAAAATGGAAACCTTAGCGAAGGGGATTGCGGAAAGCTATGGTGGACATGTGGAATTCACCTACCTGCCAGCGTATCCGGTATTGGTCAATGATGCGCATGTGACCGATATTGCAGAGCGTGCTGCACATCATTTTCTTGCGCCGGATATGATTGAATTCCTAGCACAACCCGATATGGGAGGGGAGGATTTTGCTTATATTGCACAAGCTGTTCCAAGCACTTTCATGTATCTTGGAATCATGGAAGATAAGCCGATTTCACACCATCATCCTGACTTCCATTTCGATGATAAGCATCTCAAAGTACTGTCCGAACTCTTGGTCCAATGTGTTCTTGAAGCGAATCAATAGAATTAACAGAATCTTAACAATTCTTTTGAAATGTTAAGATTTTTTTAATTTATAATGATGAACGGACTAGAGGGTAAAGATATGATTCTAACAAGCGCTACGTTTATGGACATCAGTTGGCAAACGATTCTTGGTGGTTTAGGTTTGTTTCTATTTGGCATCAAATTCATGGGGGACGGCTTGAAGTCTCTAGCCGGTGAGAAACTGCGCGACATCATCGATCGCTATACCTCCAAAGCATGGATGGGCTTATTGATAGGGATTTTTGTGACGGTCATCATTCAATCTTCTTCAGCTACGACTGCCATTACGATTGGTTTTGTCAGAGCGGGTTTGATGCGATTGGACCAAACCGTTGGCATCATTTTTGGGGCAAATATTGGGACGACCATCACAGCTTTTTTAGTTGGGATGAAGGTTGAGAAATATTCATTGTATTTTGTGTTTATCGGAACGATGTTGCTTTTATTCTCAAAGCGCAAGAAACATGCGTATGCCGGTGAGATCGTTCTAGGCTTTGGGATGTTGTTCTATGGTTTGATGATCATGGGCGATGCGCTGAAAGTCTTGAAGGATATTCCAGCTTTCCATGATTTGGCCATTCAAATGTCCACACATCCTTGGTGGGCGGTTACAGGTGGTATCTTGATGACAGGCATCATCCAATCTTCCAGTGCGATGATTGGGATTATTCAAAAGATCTATGAAGCGGGTGGGATGCCATTTGAGGCCGCGCTACCCTTTGTTTTCGGTTCGAATATTGGGACAACCGTTACAGCCGCATTAGCCGCTATGGGGGGTTCACTGGCTTCACGTCGTGCTGCAGGAATCCATACCCTATTCAATGTTCTAATGACGATTGTGGCGATGTTTCTATTGCCTGTTTATATCACTGTCATCTACCGATTGACCGATATCTTGCAATTGGAATCCATGATGCAGATTGCAGTTGCACACATCATCTTCAATGCGGTTGGGACGATACTCTTCTTCCCGTTCATCAAACAAATGGTCTGGATTGTAAAGAAAACGATTCGTGGGGATGAGAAAGAACGGATTGGCATCAACACCGAAGATTTCGATCCTGGTTTAGCGCGTGATTTACCAACGGCAGCCTTGGAAGTCACGAAGCGTGCGAGCTTGAAGATGGGTGAGATGGCCGTTGAAATCCTTGAGACAAGTAAAGCCTTTTTGAACAAGGAAAGTAAAATCAATCAAGATTCGATAGAGCAAGTTGAAGAACTCATCAATAACTTTGATACGAAGATTACAGATTATCTCTTATTGATCTCTAAAGAAAAATTAGCAGAAGATGATATTGAAACAAGTTCCACGAATCTTCAGATTGTTAAGAACTTAGAACGCATCGGTGATTTAGCATCCAATTTAGGTGAATTCTTTGATATGGTCTACGATGGTCGTGAGAACTTCTCACAAGCTGCAATCGTAGAATTGAACAATATGTTTGACTTGGTTATCCATATGTTGAACCGTTCATTGCGCATTTATGAACACGATGATTTCTCACTCTTGCAATCGGTTAAGGAAGATGAAATCTACCTCGATTTACTAGAAAATAAAGCGCGTACAAATCATTTTGAACGTATGCGTTCCAATGAGTGCATGAGTACGATTGCTGGTAGCGTTTATGTGGATATCTTGGGGACCTTGGAGCGTATCGGTGATCATGCGGAGAACATTGCTCGCTCCGTATTCGATGTCCATACGCAACATGAACAACGCATCTTTAATGAGACACAGGAATAAACTGTGTTTTCTTTTGTGTTACTTGCTTTGTGTGAATATTAAGCTATTTCACAAAGATTCTTAATTGTTTTAACTGTGCTACACATCACAGACAATTTCGGCCCCAATTTGGGGCATTTTTATTGAAAACGTTCTTGTCAATTTCAATGAATCGTATATACTAAGAGTGATTGTTAGCCTAGGGCAACAATGGAGGTTTCATGAAATTTCACGACTCAGCAGAAATGTATCTCGAAACAATCTATCTCTTGGAGAAAATACAAGGGCATGCCCATGTGGCTGAGATTTCAAAAGCTTTGAATATCTCCAAACCCAGTGTGACCAAGGCGATGGAGCTTTTGAAAAGTCGTGACTTGATTCTAAAAGAAGATTACGGGCCTGTGACACTTACAGATGCAGGACGTGATTTGTCCATTAAGATATATGAGCGGCATCGTGTTATCAAAGCCTATCTATCCAAGAGCTTGAATTTGAGTTTGGATGATGCGGAAGAGAATGCGTGTCGTATGGAACACATCATTTCCGAGGAAATGTTTGAAGCCATCAAAGATTATTTGAAGGAAGAGCAGGTGTAGACAATGGTTCTAAGTAAAGCAAAAAAACATGTGACCTATACTATACAAGAAATTGAAACAAGTGATGAAGCCATGAAAGATTTTCTCTTTAGTTTAGGTTGCCATGCAGGTCAAGCCATCACGATCATTTCAAACTTTGGTTCAATTATGGTTGTGAACATCAATGATGCACGCTATAGCATCGATTTGGAATTGGCGAAGGCCATCATCGTTTAAGACGAATAGAAGCTTAGGATTTCTAACAAAGAGGAGATTTAGAATGCGTATCGCACTAGCAGGTAATCCCAACAGTGGAAAAACCACACTCTTCAATGCGTTGACTGGAAGTATCGAACATGTCGGTAACTGGCCAGGGGTCACGGTCGCGCGTAAAGAAGGGTTTGTAAAGAAACAACTCAGTACTCACCTAAACATACGGATCGTGGATCTACCCGGAACGTATTCCATGAGTCCGTTTACCAATGAAGAGCGTATCACGAAAGACTATGTCCAGCAGGAACATCCCGATGTGATCATTAATATCATTGACGCATCGAACTTAAGCCGTAGTCTTTTCTTTACGACACAGTTATTAAGTTTGGGTGTACCCGTTGTCATCGCTTTGAACAAATGGGATCTTGTGACAAAAAAAGCCATCAATATCGACATGACGCATTTAGGCAAAGACTTAGGCTGCCCGATTGTCGAAGTATCGGCTTTACGTCAAGACGGTTTAAAGAAACTTTTAGAGACCTGTGTTGATCGTAAAGGCTCGGCACAAGAACCAGCCTTTATTGGCCATGCCGATGCCACATTGAATAAAGAAGCGTGGTTGAAAGAAGAAAAAGAACGATCTATTTTTGTCTCGAACTTAGTCAAGCACGTTGAAAAGCGTTCCATTGATTCGCATAAACTCAATCAACACGATGCAATCGATCGCATCGTTGCACATCCCTATTTTGGCATTCCTATTTTCATTGTGATTCTCTATGGGGTATTCTCCATATCACAAGCGACCTTAGGGCCTTTTCTAGCCGATTATCTTGTCGCTTGGATCGATTTATTCTATGCGTTTGTGGCGAATCTGATGGGGAATCAAGTTTCTCCATTCTTACAGGCTTTGGTTCTCGATGGGGTTATCGGTGGTGTGGGTGCTATTGTAGGTTTCTTACCCTTGATCATGGTGCTCTTCTTTATGTTGGCTCTACTCGAGGACAGTGGCTATATGGCACGGGTTGCCTTGATCATGGACCCCTATTTAAAGAAAGTTGGTTTATCTGGACGTTCGATTATCCCCATGGTCATCAGTACTGGCTGTGCGATTCCAGGCATCATGTCCACGCGCACCATTCGTGATGATCGTCAACGCAGAACGACTGCGATGCTTACATCCTTTATGCCCTGTGGGGCGAAGCTTCCTGTCATTGCCTTATTTGCAGGTGTCTTCTTCCAAGATGCCGCATGGGTGGGGACACTCATGTATTTCATGGGTATCTTGATTATTTTCTTTGGGGCAATCGTGATTCGTAAAATCAATGGCGATACATCCAAAGCTACTTACTTCATTATGGAACTTCCCGAATATCGTTTTCCAAGCTTTAAACGTGCGTTCATTGCGATGATCTCACAAGGGAAACAATTCGTCATCAAAGCCGTCACAATCATTCTTCTAAGCAATATTCTAGTGCAGATCATGCAGACGTTTTCTTGGAATTTACAGTTGGTTGAAGAGGGTGCGGAAGCGTCAAGCATTCTTGCAAGCATCGCAACACCACTTGCCTTTATCTTGGTCCCATTAGGCTTTGGCTTATGGCAACTCGCAGCTGCCGCCATCACTGGTTTTATCGCAAAAGAGAACGTGGTTGGAACCTTGGCCGTTGTGTTTGGCATCACCAATTTCATTGATGTGGAAGCGCTGGAAGTTGTTTCGGGTACAGCTGAGATTTCGTCCATTATGGGCATCACAACCGTTGCCGCATTGGCATACCTTGTCTTCAATCTCTTCACACCACCGTGCTTCGCAGCAATCGGAGCGATGAATGCTGAATTGGAATCGAAAAAATGGTTGTATGGTGCAATTGGTTTCCAATTGGGCATGGGCTATACCCTAGCGTATTTTATCTATCAAATCGGTACATTGATCACAACGGGTCAGTTTGGAAGTGGATTGATCCTTGGATTCTTGATTGTATTGGTATACATCGGATCCATTGTCTATTTGATTAAACGAAACGATCAAAGTCGCATGACTTTGCAAGGTGCATAAAATGATTGACTACATCATTGGTGGCGTATTGATCGTCATCGTCGTACTGATCGTACGCAAACTTGTCTTGGACAAGAAACGTGGGATCAGCTGTGGTTCTTGCCCTTCTACAGGGGGCAATCACTGCGATTGTGAGTAAATAAAAGATTGGATCAATAATTGACCCAATCTTTTTTCTATTCAACGGTAACGGATTTCGCGAGGTTCCGTGGTTTATCCACATCCAAACCTCGTAATACAGAACTGTAATAGGCAAAGAGCTGAAGCGGAATGATGCTTACCAAAGGCATGAGATCTTCATGGACTTCGGGAAGAATGAATTCACGATCACTGAAGTCGTTGGTATGTTCTAAACCAGGACGTCCAATCAAGATGACTTTTGCACCCCGTGCTTTAACTTCTTTAATATTGGAAACCATCTTTTCAACCAAGCCAGCTTGAGTGATCAAGGCGATGACGGGGAAATCTTCCACAATCAGTGAAATGGTCCCATGTTTGAGTTCACCAGCAGGATAGGCTTCTGAGTGAATGTAAGAAATTTCTTTTAGTTTAAGGGAAGCTTCTAAGGCCATGGCATAATCCAAGCCACGTCCTAAGAAGAATACATTCTTATTGTTTACGAATTCTGAAGCCATCTGTTTAATGGTTTCCTGTTTATCCAAAAGTTCTTGCGTAATGGCAGGAAGTGCTAATAGTGAATCCAATAAGTCATTGATTTGATCAAGGGTAACGGTACCTTTGACTTCACCCAGTTTATACGCCAATAGGGTAAATAAGGCGACTTGGACGAAGTAAGCCTTGGTGCTCGCGACCGCAATTTCCAAGCCTGCCCAAGTATAGAGCACATAGTCTGCTTCACGTGCAATGGATGAGCCCACCACATTGACGATTGCGATGACCTTGGTACCTCTGGATTTAGCCAAGCGAAGAGCAGCCAAAGAATCCGCTGTCTCTCCGGATTGAGAGACAATGATGACCATATCCTCTGGATTCAAAATAGGATCACGATATCTAAACTCACTCGCCACTTCCACATCACAACTGATGCGTGCATGTTTCTCGATAAGTTGTTTACCCACCATCGCCGCATGCATGGCGGTTCCGCAGGCAATGAGATGGAATTTCTTGATCTTATTGAGAACTTCATTGGTTAGACCCGATTCACTGAAATCAATTTTATGATCTTTGATCCGTGGTCCAACTGCGTTCATGAGAACGGTAGGTTGTTCATGGATTTCTTTAAGCATGAAATGCGGATAACCCGCTTTTTCAGCACTTTGACGATCCCAGGATGCCACTTGAACTTCTTTATGGATTTCTTCCAAATCATGATCCAAGACCGTTACTTTATCTTTCTTGATGATGGCGATCTCATCTTCTTCCAAGAGATAGTATTCACGGGTATGATCCAAGATCGCGGTGATGTCGGATGCGATGAAGTTCTCATCTTTACCTAAGCCAATGATTAAAGGACTGTCCTTACGAATGGCATAAATGGTATCGGGATGTCCTTCAAAAAGGATACCCAAGGCATACGAACCACGAATCTTCTCCAATACTTTCTTGATGGCTTCCAATGGATTGCCTTTTTGGACATAATAGTAATCCACCAACTTCGCCAAAGCTTCCGTGTCGGTTTGTGATTCAAAGGTATAACCCTTACGAATCATGCGTTCTTTGATTTGTAGATAGTTCTCAATGATGCCATTGTGCACCAAAGAAATGCGATGATTGCCATGGGGATGCGAATTGATATCCGAGGGTTCACCATGCGTTGCCCAACGGGTATGGCCAATGCCAACAAAGGCATTGGGGAGGGGGTTTTGTTCGAGTTTAAGGGCGATATTATCGATTCGTCCTTTGGTTTTCAAGGTCTTGATTTCACCTTGTTTGAATACAGAAATGCCAACTGAGTCATATCCACGGTACTCAAGTTGTCTCAAGCCCGCAATTAAAAGTTCAGGTGCTGGCTTATTGCCAACCACACCAACGATTCCACACATATGTATGATCCTTTCAAGTCCAATCTGATAAAGTCTCTGTTTATTTATCCTTTATCTTACGACGATTGGTCGCCGAAGAGGCATCCGCCGAATCTTTCGATACTCCTCTTTCCTCGTCACTTCATTAAGCCGGGCGCTATCACTATTTGTCTACGGTATTTGTCAGTACATTCCCCCTTCACTTTGCCCATTTTATCACAAGTATATGTTCTGAGCAATCTTGTAATGATTGGCATATTCCATTAATTTGAGCATCTGATAAACAAATCCTTGTGATTACATCTTTGATGAGTTTACCCCTACACAATTTTATTTACTTCGTGTATAATGTTTAGGCATCGGGACGTAGCACAGCTTGGTAGTGCACTACCTTGGGGTGGTAGGGGTCGCGCGTTCAAATCGCGTCGTTCCGACCAATGCGGCCGTAGCTCAGTTGGATAGAGCGAGCGCCTCCTAAGCACTAGGTCACAGGTTCAATTCCTGTCGGTCGCACCAGTGAACAATCCCAGATTAGTAAATAGATGCACCAGTGGCGAAACTGGCAGACGCGCACGCTTGAGGGGCGTGTGGGCAACCGTGTGGGTTCAAATCCCATCTGGTGCACCATTTAGAAACTTACACCGAAAGGTGTTTTTTCTTTGTCTGCTCTTTTTTGATTTTCTAAATAAGAAATAAAGCCTATAATTGAAAGAAAAACGGAGCGTAGTATGAACTTTGATCAAAAACTAGAACGTAAGCATACCAATTCCATCAAGTGGGATGGACATCAAATGTTTAAGGCAAACCCAGAAGCACTTCCACTTTGGGTTGCGGATATGGATTTCAAGAGTGATGAGCATATCGTAGCTGCTTTGACTAAGTTGGCTGAGTTTGGGGTCTATGGTTATAGCTTTGAACCAGAATCCTACTTTGAAGCGGTCAAAGGCTGGATGCAAAGACGTCATAATTGGACGATTGAGCATAACTGGATCTTCTCAACACCAGGTGTTGTCAGTGCTGTCAATGCATGTATCTTGGCACTAAGCAATGAAGGCGATGGTGTCTTGATTCAAGAACCTGTTTATCATCCCTTTAAGAACTCCATCAGATATAACAAACGTGTTCCTGTGATCAATCCTTTGAAATTAGAGGGCACACATTATATCATCGACTTTAATGATTTCGAACAAAAGATTGTGAATGAACAGGTCAAACTCTTCATCTTGTGCTCACCGCATAATCCCGTAGGACGTGTATGGACGCAAGTAGAGTTGACACAGATGTTGGATATCTGCGCGAAGCATCAAGTTATCGTCGTATCGGATGAGATTCATATGGACTTTGTTTATGAACCTCATAAACATGTCGTAGCGGTTAGTATGAATGAGCGTTATCAGGATTTCGTGATCACACTGGTTGCGCCTAGTAAGAGTTTCAATCTTGCGACCTTTAAACTCTCACAGTTGATCACCTCTAATGAAGACTTCATGACGAAGATCAAACATGAGTATGAGCGACTCGGTCTACATGGTCAGAATCAATTTAGTATCGTCGCAAGTGAGATGGCGTATACCCATGGGGATGCGTACATGGATGCCTTGGTTGAAACCTTAAAGAAAAATATTGATTGGGTTAATGCTTATGTCGCAACTGAGTTACCTCAAATCAAGGTGATGGACATTGAAGGGACCTATTTGATGTGGTTGGATTTTAGAGCTCTGAATCGAACACAAAAAGACTTGGTGGATTTCTTGATGAATCAAGCCAAGTTATGGTTGAATGATGGATCGATGTTTGGTGAAGGTGGTGAAGGCTTCTTGCGTGTGAATGTCGCCACGGATCTGGAAACCTTGAAACAAGCATTCCATCAACTTAAAGCAGCACTCAATGATTAAAGGCACGAAATTCGTGCCTTTTAGTTTTCAGGTTTATAGTCCATATTCAACCACGACCATTCCCATTGATGTCCGTCCAAGTCTTCGAAGACTCTGAAATACATGAATCCATGATCTTTAGGTGGATTATATTCCTTAGCCCCAAGCGAAATGGCCTTGTCTACCAATGCATCGACAGCTTCACGCGATTCAAGGGTTGGGGAAATCAAAACCTCAGTTGTTTTAAATGCATCACTCACAGGCTTATTGGTAAAGGATTGGAAAAATTCTTCTTTAAGTAACATGACACAGCTTGATTCATTTAAAATCATGCATAAACCATTTTCGTTCGAGTATTCTAGATTAAATTGGAAGCCAAGATCGGTAAAGAATGCCTTAGTTCTTTCAACATCCTTGACGGCGAGATTGATGAAAAGTTGTGGGACCATAATGAATCCTCCTTTACTTCAGTCTACGCTGACCGCTTTGAAATTTATATTGTTATGCTTAGACCAATGAATGAATCCACTTGGAGCCCTTTAGACGGATTTGGTTCATAATCGATCTAAACATCCAATCCACACCCATGGCCATAAAGATTCCGATGACACCTAAATCAAGCATAACTGCAAACAAATAGGCGGAAGGGATTCTGAAAACGAGCATGGCTGTCAAAGAGACATTCATGGTGAATTTTGCATCACCACCGGCACGAAGAGCGGATGAAAGCATGAACCCTGGTGTCCAGAAGAGAATAGCGATGGCATTATGCACCAACATCGCCATATAGATATAATCACGTGCTTCAGGTGATATGGTGTACAGTTTCAATAGAATCGGCAAAAAGAGTATTTCACCGATGGCTAAAAAGATCGTCATGATTTGAGCTTGACGCAGTAATTTCTTAGTATACATGCGTGCTTGTTCATATTCTTTTGCGCCGACACATTGGCCAACCACCGTCACACTGGCAAAAACCATCGCCATTGAATAACTTAAAGCGAATGCGCCTAAACTGTTTACGATACCATTGGCGGTGATTTGTGCAGTCCCAAACAAGGCAATAATGGAGGCCAAGAAGACACGTCCTACTTGTGTGACACCATTTTCGACACCATTGGGAAGGGCGACTTTGAGAATGCGTAAGATGAGTTCTTTATTCCAGATCCATAATTTTTGTTTGTCCAATTGTATGATGAGATCGGGGTTGAAATTTAGTTTGAGGATGAAACTTGCGGCGAGGATGCGGGCTGTCAGTGTCGCAATGGCCACGCCAGTGATGCCTGCCTTAAAGCCGAAAATGGCGAGGCCAATGCCAAAGACACTTAGAAGATTGAGCACCATAGAAGCCATCATCGGTATACGTGAGTTCCCCATGGCACGAAACAAACCAGCGCTGGAATTATAAGCGGCCATAAAGGGATAACTGAGGCTTGAAACAATGAAATAGATACGAGCAGCCCACATGACATCCACATCAACCGAACCAAATAAAGCAGTTAGAATGACTTGATTGAAAATCAAGACGATTCCAACAAAGACTAAGGCCATAAGAACAGTGAGAACCATAACTTGAGTGGCTGCTTTTTGAGCCATCTCCAAACGTTTTGAACCGATGATCTGTGCGAGGACGACGGTCCCTCCTGTAGAGATGGACAATAACAGACTGATGATCAAGACATTGATCATCTCAACGAGTGAAACACCCGATACAGCAGCTTCTCCCGCATAGGAGAGTAGTAAGGTTGAAACAATCCCAACCCCCGCCAACAAGAGTTGGTCGAGGAAGATGGGGAGTACCAATCGTCGTAAGTCTTTTTGTGTAAACATGGCGCACCTCAAAATAACTTCTCTTATCCTAACACTTCAGAACCAAAATGGAAGACTAAAATGGGGAAGTGCTATAATAATCATAACAAGTTTGAACAAGGAGGATGAATATGAAATTCGCATGTCTCTTAGCCAATGGTTTTGAAGAAACTGAAATGGTCACCGTAGTGGATCTTTTGCGTAGAGCGAAAATTGAAGTGGATCTTGTCTCGATACATGAATTGAAGGTTACAGGAAGTCACGGAATCAGTGTTCTTGCCGATAAGTTATGGGAGGATATGGATCATTATGATGGACTTTTCTTACCGGGTGGACAACCAGGATCCACTCATTTGGGAAATGATGAACGGGTCATCAACTTGATTCAAAAATACAATAAAGCAGGCAAATGGTTGAGTGCCATTTGTGCTGCCCCAAGTGTCTTTGCCAAAGCGGATATCATCAAAGATCGACGCATCACATCGTATCCAATGCCCAATGTGGATGAACTGTTTAAAGATGCCGTGTATCTAGAAGATTTTGTCGTACAAGATGGTAAACTCATCACATCACGTGGTGTTGGGACAGCTCAACACTTTGGCTTATATTTGGTAGATGCTTTAGGCTTTGACGCCAAGACACTCAGTGACAGTATCCTTTTTACAATGGTAAATAAATGATGCAAAGATGTTTGGATATTTGATATAATATTCAAGCATCGCACCAGTGGCGGAATTGGTATACGCGTACGTCTCAGAAGCGTATGGTTTAAACCGTGCGGGTTCAAGTCCCGCCTGGTGCACCATAAACAAACAAAACTCGCAAACGCGAGTTTTTATTTGTCCCATTGTAGGAGTTTACGTTGACCTTCTAGAGCACGAATGCCACTGACATCTTGAGAAAGTTCAAGGACACCCTTATAAACATTATCTTTATCTCTTAAAGCGAAATAGCGGATATAAAGGAACTTACCACGCATTTCAATCCAGAAATTCGCTTCACTTTGTTCACCTTTACGGAACGTTTCAATGATGTTTTCCACCACATCCACACTCTCCGCTGGATGACAGTTACGGACATCCCGTCCTATGACGGCAGGAGATCGTGGGAAGATACGATCTTTAGGTCGATTGAACCAACGTACCTTATTGTTTTCATCCACATACGTACAATCAATGGGCAAGGCATCCAAGACCATTGTCAATTGATCAAAGCTCAAGGAACCAGTTTCGGTTGTGAAGAAGGCATTGTCCACAGAGAACTTGGGTTGAGGACGTGGCTTTGGCATTGGAATCCAGATGAACCCGAGTTCAAAACTTTGGTGACGCATGGCTTCAAGTTCATTGGCACTTAAGAGTTCATGCGCAACCTGGAAGAGGATCATCTCTTCTTTTTGAATCAAGCCAAAAGCTTTGAAGAAGTAATCCCCCAAGATCTCACTGATTGTTTGTCTTGGTTGATTATTCTTTAAGGCGTCAATGGTATCCTTTAAACGTTTACGCGTTTGATCCTGCAAGGACCAGAGGATGGTTGTGCCTTGGTATTGTTCACCCTTCGATTCGATGAAAGGGAAGAGGATGTTTTGTAGTTTAGTGTAATGGAGTTCAAAGGGAATGAGTTCCTCAAAACGTTCAATCAAATGTTCCGAAATGAATTGATATTTATCCTCAATCAAAATCGCTTTGATCGCATTTAAACGTTTCTCCATTTCACGATTCTCTTGCATCATGTGATCCAAGAACGAATCCTGTGGCATCTCTAAGCGTTTGGTATCCAAACTTTGTGCGAAGAGATGAATCAATTTATCCAAGTAGACTAAGATCTCAGCAGGTTTTGATCCACTCTTATAAACTTCATAGAACAAGGTAAACAAGTCGGACGCATTGACACTCAAGACTTCCTTCTCATATTCCTTATACACATCATAATTAGCTTCATTCTTTGCAATACGATAGACGTACTCCAATAAACGTTCGAGTCGAGCTTCCATTTACACCTCCGCGTTCAATTGAACGAGTTTGACAATGACCTCTACAGCTTTCCGCATGTCATCTAAGGATGCGTATTCATAAGGACCATGGTAATTGCCTCCACCGGTAAAGAGATTCGGTGTTGGAATGCCCATGAAGGAGATCTTTGATCCATCGGTACCACCACGAATTGGTTGGATGATGGGCTCGACATCACAGGCCACCATGGCTTGTTTAGCCAATTCTACAGGCTTCATATCTTTCTCGATGACTTCTCGCATGTTGTAGTAAGAATCTTTCATCTTGACCACAAAACGTTCCGCACCGTATTTTTCATTCAAGAAGTTTGCGTTTTTTAATATGCGTTCTTTGCGAGCCAAGAACTTTTCTTTATCATGATCGCGTATGATATAGGTCATCTTGCCATGATCGATGGTCGTCTCCATATCGTGGAGAAGGAAGAAGCCTTCATAATGTTCAGTATGTTCTGGTACTTCGTTCGCTGGGAGGAGGGCATCGAATTCCATGGCGAGTTTCGCGCAGTTGATCATCTTATCTTTGGCGGTACCTGGATGGACGGATACGCCATGGAGCTCAATGACGGCAGCTGCCGCATTGAAGCTCTCATACTCGAGTTCACCCCGTTTTGCCCCATCTAAGGTGTAAGCGAATTTCGCTCTAAAATTAGCCGCATCAAAGAGGTTCGCACCACGACCAATCTCTTCATCGGGTCCAAATGCGATACGGATATCACCGTGTTTAAGATCGGGATTGTTCTTTAGAATTAACATTGCTTCAATGATTTCCACGACACCAGCTTTATCATCTGCACCCAAGAGGGTGGTACCATCGGTGACGATCAAAGTATGACCCACCAGTTCCTTCAAATGCGGAAATATCAGTGGATCTGAAACAAGACCTGTTGTCTCATTGAGTACGATGGGATTGCCATCATAATTCTCAATGACACGCGGTTGAATGTTCTCAGAATTGAAATCAGCGGTATCGTAATGAGCGATAAAACCAATCGTATCCACTTCATGATCCACATTGCTTTTAACCGTTGCGGATACGAAGCCATTGTCAGGGTTATAATCCACTTCATCAAAACCTAAGTCAACTAATTCTTGAGCCAACATCTTGGCAAAGACAACTTGGTTTTCAGTAGAGGGGACGGTACTGCTCTTTTCATTCGAGCGGGTGTTGATTTTACAATAACGAATAAATCTTTCGAGTAAGGTTTCCATATTTTTCTCTTTTCTATTGAATCTATTATACTGTACAAAACACAAAAATATGCTATAGTGCTTTAGATTAATGGAGGGCATATGCGTCAATCACTGTCTCGTATTCTACTGAACTTACTATCGGTCGCCATCATCGCGATTGGGATGACCCTTTTGATTAAAGCGAATTTGGGCCAAAGTACGGTCTCTGGCTTCAGCTCAACACTTGCACACATTCTGAGTGTCAAAACAGGCACAATCGTCTTCTTTTTGAACCTCGTGTGCTTTATACTCGAACTGATCATTCTTAAAAAGAACGTCCAATGGTCGATTGGCTTCCAACTCTTATTGAACAGTGTCTTTGGTTCCGTCGTAAACTTCTTTCTCTACGATGTGCCTTGGATTGCCAATCTCAGCTTCAACACATACTTCCAACAACTCGCCCTCTTGATGACTGCCATTTTGATCATGGGTGTCGGTGTCAGTTTGATGATGAGCATCAATCTTGCGGTGTTGCCGTATGATGCGCTCATTGCCTTGGTTTCAAAAACCTATAACATTCCGTTTGTAAAAGTGCGGACCACCGCCGACATCGGATTCATAACGATCACTTTAGTTCTTGCCTTCCTATTTCCTGTACCGTTTAATGCGGTTCGTGAAGGTACCGTTATTTTCGCTTTTACGCTTGGAAGTGTCATCGCATTCCTGAATATCAAATGGAAAAAACATCTCCCGATTTCCTTAAGACAAGCCTAGCTCGTTTTTTGTTTTCCAAACTATCCACAAAGTTGTACAATTGAACTATGGAAGAACGTCCTCAAAACAAACTTAAACTCTTGGAAATCCAAGACCTGCTCTTACGGGAAACCGATGATGAACATCATCTGACCGTTCAAGAGATCATTGATTATCTCGCTGCTAAAGGCATGAAGAGTGAGCGTAAAAGCATCTATCTCTACATGGAACTGTTGGAAGCCTATGGTATGGATATCATCAATGATAAAGAAAAACAGAATCGATACCATGTCGGGAATCGACTTTTTCAATTGGCTGAATTGAAATTGTTGGTCGATGCGGTTAAATTTGCGAAATTCATTACCGCTGAGAAGAGCAGTGAACTCATCACAAAGTTGAAGAGTTTGACCAGTGTTCATGAAGCGGAGCGTTTGGAGCGCAATGATTGGATCTACAATCGCTTGAAATCCAAGAATAATGCAGTCTATCTCAATGTGGATGCGATCCATGAGGCCATCCTCAAACAGCGTATGATTCGTTTCAAGTACTTTGATTATGATTTGGATAAAGAAATCGTCTATCGTAAGCAAGGTGAATTCTATCGTGCCATCCCTGTCTTCTTATGTTGGGATGATGAGAAGTATTATGTCATCGTCTATCAGGAAAGCCATCAGGATTATGCGGTCTATCGTTTGGATAAGATGCGTGAAGTATCCATGCTTAAAACCAAGCATGAACATATCGCAGACCTTGAAGCAGTCGAACAATATTGTGCTGGTCTTTTCCATATGTATACCGGTAACCAAGAAGAAGTAACGATGAGCTTCCATCCAGCTTTGGTCAATGTGGTCTTTGATCGTTTTGGTTTGGATGTTGAGATTCACAAACAGAATGATGGCTGGTTCACCATCACCGAGAAGATCACCGTAAGTCCCACTTTCTTTGCCTGGGTCTTGCAGTTTGGGGATAAAGCTAAAATCCTTTCACCCTCTAATGTTAAAAATGAACTCATCGAATTGTGTCAAAAGAGCTTAAATCAATATGAATAAATCAACCATCAATAAACAACTTGCCATCAACTATACCGTACTTCGACGCCTGGTTCAAAATGATCATCTCGTCCATTCACGTATCCATAAAGACAACATCCAAGAATTGATGGATGTCCGGAAATTCTATGAGACTTATTTCGAAAGCACGAAATTCGTTCAGTATTTTCCCCAAGTCTGCCAACTCATCAAACGTGAAACAGAGAGCGCTTTTGCGCGTCTAAGACAACGTGTGTATATCGTGCATAAGTACGATGAAGCGTATCCCAAAGCCCTTATTCAGGACTTGAAAGAGGATGCGCCACTCTTCTTATATTTATGTGGAGACAACTCACTACTTGACCGTAAAGCGAAGCGTGTTTCCATTGTGACGACCTTAAATCGTGAGGATACTTATATTGAGGAAAGTAAACAGATTTGTGCTTTTTTTAAGGATACACATTATACGCTAATGATTCAAAATCGTTCTGCAGTGGATCATGTCTTGTTTGAACAATTGAAAGATTCAAATGTATCCATGATTTATTTTGTGAATACGCCTCTATTGAAAGATGACTCTGCTGAGAAAATCTGTAAATCGCATTGTCCTAAATATGCGATGTTAAGTTTTGTTGGTCCTACGGAAGATGGACTTGAGGATTTCATGCGTTTGAAAATCATGAATTCTTTGGGTAAAGTCACCGTCTTGTTAAGTGATCAACCCAATGATGTCCATCATTTCTCAATCCAAAACAACTACGCATGGCATAAGCCATCCATTCTGCCGATGATCAAACCATCCATGATTCCGCACTTTGAACGGGTGTTCGCGTTGGATGACTCAGAGTCCTTCATAGACGTCCTAAATAACTGTATTTCGTAGCGAAAGAAGGGATAATTTCTGAAAAGTTGTGAAAATGCATAAGTTTTGTAGTAAATTTAACAAAATTTTGCAAAGTTATTGATTTGCCGTGTTTACAGTTTTATACTCATACTTGTGAGTTTATGCGCAAAGGAGCAGAACGATGAAAAAGATTTTGATTGTAGGGGGTGTTGCCGGTGGTGCGACCGCAGCTGCCCGTCTTCGTCGCTTAAGTGAAGAAGATGAAATTATTATGTTTGAACGCGATGAGTATATCAGCTTCGCGAACTGTGGTTTACCTTACTATATTGGGAATGTGATTACGGATCGTGAAGACCTTTTGGTTCAAACGGTTGAAGGCATGTCCGAGCGTTTCAATTTGGACATCCGTAATTTCTCTGAAGTCGTGGATATCAATCGTGCAGAGAAAACCGTAACTGTAAAGAAAACAAAAACTGGGGATAGCTATCAAGAAAGTTATGATGTCTTGATTCTTTCGCCGGGTGCGAAGCCAATCTTCCCACCGATTGAAGGCATTAAAGAAGCAAGCAATCTTTTTACCTTAAGAAACATCCCGGATACGGATGCGATCTATCGCTTCATTGAAACCAAACAACCGAAGACAGCTGTTGTCGTTGGGGGTGGGTTTATTGGGGTTGAAATGGCTGAGAACTTGACTGAACGTGGCATCAAAGTCACCTTGGTTGAAAAACTGCCTCAAGTCTTGGCTCCATTGGATTTCGAAATGGCACAAATCGTTCATAAAGAATTGAACACCCATGGGGTCGAATTGGTTCTCGGCGATGGTTTGTTGAGTTTTGCCAATCATGGTAGAACCATCAATCTTGAAAGTGGAAAGTCCATTGAGACGGAATTGATCATTCTTTCAATTGGCGTCTCACCTGAGAATACCTTGGCTAAAAAAGCGGATTTATTGTTGGGACCACGTGGACACATCGCAGTTTCCTCAAAGTTGGAAACCTACGACGCTAATACAAAAGAACTTGTAAAAGATGTCTATGCTTTGGGTGATGCGATTCAAGTCAAAGATTTTGTGACCAATCATGATACAGCAATTGCTTTGGCATGGCCAGCAAACCGTCAAGCACGGATCTTGGCCGATATCATTCATGGTAAAGATGTTCAATACAATGGCTCTATGGGCACATCGGTCTTGAAAGTGTTCAATTTGACGATTGCGGCTACGGGAAATAACCAACGTACTGCTGAAATGAAGAAGTTGCCGGTACAAGCAATTCATGCGCACCGTAATAATCATGCGTCCTATTACCCAGGGGCGACCAATATTGATTTCAAACTGGTCTATAATCCTGAAACGCTTGACATCTTAGGTGCTCAAGCAATCGGTCAAGAAGGGACAGAGAAACGTATCGATGTCATTGCGACCGCAATCAAAGGCAAGATGAAAGTCACGGATTTGAGTGATCTTGAATTAGCCTATGCGCCGCCATACTCTTCGGCAAAAGATCCAGTGAATATCTTGGGTTATATTGCTGAGAACGTTGTAGAAGGACATTATAAAGTATTATACCCTGCTCAAGTTGAAGAATTTAAGAAACAAAACGCTTTATTCCTCGATGTTCGTACACCAATTGAGTTTGAAACAGGACATATCGAAGGGGCTTTGAATCTTGAAGTCGATGATTTAAGAGCGAACTTAGATAAATTGAATGTATCGAAAGACCATCCGATCGTGGTGAACTGCCAAGTTGGTTTACGTGCGTATATCGCAATCATGATTCTCAAACACAAAGGCTATACAAACTTGTATAACTTGTCGGGTGGCTATGCGACGTACAAGTGCTATACCTACGCATTGAACAGTGTTGATATTCATTCGAGCAAACTTGTTGGTAAAGTAGATGAAACCACAGGTGTTGCGAAAGTAGCGGCTTTGGGTGACCGTGCCAAGGTCATTGATGTGACGGGCATGCAGTGCCCAGGTCCATTACTTGAAACGTATAAAGCGGTTCAAGGTGTGAGTGAAGGCGAAGGGGTCAAAGTCATCGCGACCGATCCTGGATTTGCATCGGATGTCGTCAGCTGGGCAAAAACCAATGGTCATGATTTGGTCAGTTTGAACCTTGATGGTAATAAATACATTGCGGAAATCGTCAAGGGTCATCGTGCTCAAGACCAAGGTCAAAAAAACATCAACCAAGAGAATGCGACGTTGGTTCTCTTCTCTGGTGAATTGGATAAGGCTTTGGCTGCGATGATCATTGCACAAGGTGCTGCAGCACAAGGTAAGAAAGTCTCTATCTTCTTTACCTTCTGGGGCTTGAATGCGCTACGTCGTGAAAATAATGTCGTGACAGAAAAGAATATGATTGAGAAGATGTTTGGCTTTATGATGCCAAAGGGCGCCAATAAGTTGCCATTGTCCAGCATGAACATGATGGGTGTTGGGGCTGGTATGATCAAAGACATCATGAAACAGAAGAATGTGGATTCATTGCCTACGATGATGAAGAATTCTCAAGCGTTGGGTGTTAAGTTCATCGCATGTCAGATGAGTATGGATCTGATGGGCATCAAAAAAGAAGAACTCATCGATGGTGTTGAAATCGGTGGTGTTGGAACGTATATTGCCAATAATGAGAATGTAGGCACAACCTTATTCATCTAAAAATAACCCGCTTCGGCGGGTTTTTTCTATCGATTCTGTGGGCATATCAATGCCCTTTTTTGATGGTTTGGATATACTTTAATTGAGGTAACAACATTATGGCAAACTATGATTTATCAAAATTAAGTCCACTTCAATATCAAGTCACTCAAAAGAATGGAACGGAACCTCCTTTCAAGAATCCTTACCATGATTTCTTTGAAGAAGGCATCTATGTGGATATTGTAAGTAAAGAAGTCTTGTTTTCATCAAAAGATAAGTTTGACTCCCACTGTGGATGGCCAAGTTTTGCGAAACCCATTGCAGAGATTGTGGAGAAACGTGATTTCGGCTTTGGCATGATTCGTATTGAAGTGCGCTCCAAAGAAGCAAACAGTCATTTAGGTCATGTGTTCAATGATGGACCTAAGGAATTGGGTGGTTTGCGTTATTGCATCAACAGTGCTTCTTTAGAATTCATTCCTAAGGCTGAGATGGAAGCAAGAGGCTATGGAGACTATCTAAAGCTTCTTTAAATATGTTAGAGTTAAAGAGAGGTGTTTATGGCGTATCCAATTCGTGACTTTACAAGTAGAATACGAGCTTTGGTTCTCAAACGTTCAATTGATTTGGTAGAACAGGCGAAAGTCAAAGTGATTGATCAGGACAGTGAACATGCCCAGTTTCATGTCGAAAATAATCGAGACAGCTATTATCATGTGGAGATTCGTTTGAACCGTGGGGATGTGACATTCACGCATTGTGATTGTCCGTATCGAGGTGTGGGCTTGTGTAAGCATACCGGTGCGGCATTGCTTCATCTCTTGGTTGAGGATGGCTTTCATCCCAATCAATTTGAAGCGGATGATTTTCACTTTGAGGACAGTGAAGTGGTGGATGTGGATGCGAATGAAGAGACCTTTCACAAACTTATTAAAGAGATCAGCGTTGATCATGATTTTGAGTTGGTCAAGTTTCTATCCAATCAACCCAAGGATCAATTACTGACCTTTATGTTGAAGTATCTTGAAGAGTCTGAAGATATCCGTTTGGTTGTGATGGCTTATCTATGGTATAAGAGTCAGAATCCTAAACCCCCATTTTTATCCTAGGCGCAATGCGCTTTTTTTATGTCTTTCGTGCCATCTTGTCTGCTTGCGTTTTTTAGTTCTGTCATCATTGCGAATTGACAAGACTGTTTTTCGATTGATTGTAAGTTCACAAGTCACATTCTATACTGATAGTGACGATGAATCATTCATCGACATACCGTTAAAAGGAGGTATTATGAAAGAAAAAGTGCAGAGTTTTGGCCGCTTCCTATCGGGAATGGTCATGCCGAACCTTGGCGCGTTCATTGCTTGGGGTTTGATTACGGCATTGTTCATTCCAACAGGCTGGTTGCCTAACGAAACGTTTTCCGCATTAGTTGGTCCTATGATCACATACTTGTTGCCAATCTTGATTGGTTATACAGGTGGTAAGGTTGTTCATGGTCAACGTGGTGCTGTGGTGGGGGCTGCAGCTACAATGGGTGTTATCGTTGGAACCAGTATTCCAATGATGTTAGGGGCTATGATTATGGGTCCTGTCACCGCTTGGGTCTTGAAAAAGATTGATGAAGCGTTGGATGGGAAAGTTCCTGCTGGCTTTGAAATGTTGGTTGCCAACTTCACAGCTGGGATCGAAGCGGCTATATTTGCTGTTTTGGGTCTAATCGTTGTTGGTCCTTTTGTAGAAGCTGCTTCGAATTTACTGGGCGATGGCGCTAAATTACTGGTTGATTCTGGTTTGTTGCCACTCGTTTCCATCGTTGTTGAACCTGCTAAGATTCTCTTCTTAAATAATGCGATTAACCATGGTGTATTGAGTCCATTGGGTATCGCGCAAGTTGCAGAAGCTGGTAAGTCGATCTTCTTCTTAGTTGAAACCAACCCTGGTCCAGGTTTGGGCGTCTTGATCGCTGCTTACTTGTTTGGAAAAGGTTTGACCAAAGAATCTGCTCCTGGAGCAATCATCATTCACTTCTTTGGTGGTATTCATGAAATCTATTTCCCATATGTCTTGATGAATCCGTTATTGTTGTTGGCTGTCATCGCTGGTGGCGCAACGGGTGTCTTCACATTCGTCTTGTTAAACGCTGGTTTGGTGGCTCCTCCATCACCGGGTTCAATCTTCGCTCTTTCCGCAATGGCATCGGGTGATTTGATTAAGGTTTGGGTTGGTATCGCTACTTCTGCCGCTGTTTCCTTCTTTGTAGCATCATTCGTTTATAAATTTACCGAAGGTAAAAAAGACTTAGACGAAGCTACAGCTGAAAGTGCTGCTAATAAAAATCTATGATTAAGAAAATTGTCTTCGCTTGTGATGCTGGAATGGGTTCCAGTGCCATGGGCGCAACAACCTTAAACAAGAAACTAAAAGCGGCAGGCTTGGATATTAAAGTAGTGCATACGGCAATTGAAGATGTACCCAGTGATGCGGAACTCATTGTAACGCATACATCCTTAGGCAATCGTGCTCGTAAGGAACATCCAAATGTCGAAGTGGTTACCATCAACAGTTTCGTTGGTGCACCAGAATACGACCAACTCGTAAAGAAGTTATCTGGTAAGTAAGCTGAAGGGGTAGAAATACCCCTTTTTATATTTGGCACTAATAAAGGATGATAAACCTAAATCATGGCACTATATCGTTTGTGACCTTTTGGTTTATAATAAAGCCATGAAACAACAGTTGACCTTTTTAAGCGGACGCGTCATTCAATGCTTGATCCACTTGTGCAATGCGAATGATTATATGACGGTCAATGACTTGGCCACTGCCATCAAAACGAGTAAACGAACCCTTTTTCGCGAGCTTAAAGATATCAATGATATGTTGAAACCATATCAGGTTCAATTAGAGTCGCGACCTAAACACGGTGTTCGCTTAGTGTGTGAACAAGATCAACGTTTGCATTTCAAGAGTATCCTATTACAAATCGGTGCACATCAAAACAACTTAAGTAAGGATGACCGTCAAACCATACTCTTGTCGGAACTCTTAAAAAACAAGTCGTTACAGAAACTGATTGTCTATGCCAATCAATTTGAAGTATCCGAAGCGACCATAAGCAATGATATTGATAGCTTGGAGCCTCAACTCACGAAATATGGATTACGCATGTTGCGTAAGCCAGGCAGTAATCTGAGCCTAGAAGGAAATGAAGAAGCGATTCGTAAAGCGATTCGCGACTTCGTTTATCGACATATGGAAGAGGATAAGTTGGTACGCTTGTTAAACCAACAAATGCCGTGGGATGTGGAGAATTATTTTAAAAATCAAGGACCGGACAGTATCCTCAATGTTTTGAATAAGGACATCTTATGGCAAGTCATCCATATACTGAAGGAGAATGACTCCGTTTGGATCAATCGCTTGGCTCAAAATTCATACATCGGACTGATTCTGCATTTGACCATTGCGATTGAACGTTTGAAACATCGTGAACCGATCACCATCGACTCTGTGCTTCTAGATCAACTTAAAGCAGATCCAATGTTTGATAAAGCTAAAGAATTAGCGGAATACTTTGAAGATGAATTTGATTTAGATTTCCCGATTGAAGAAATTGCTTATATCTCGATGCATCTCAAAGGGGCAAGACTCTTGCATGTGGATGTGATGGAGGACTTGGATGATCATGACTTGTTTAGTTCTCAAGAATTACAGAAACTCGTCTCTAAACTTATCGAAGCGTTTGAGAAGCTCAGTGGGACATGGCTTCACCAAGATGAAATCTTAGGCTTTGGCTTGGTCACCCATCTTCGTCCGGCACTTACCCGTTTGTTCTATAAGCTTGAAATTCGTAATCCGCTTTTGAACCAAATCAAAACGCAATACACACATGTCTTCAACCTCAGTCAAGAGGCGTGTAAGTTGGTTGAAGATGAGCGGATCCGTAATTTGAATGAGAATGAAGTCGGCTTTATCGCCATGCACTTTGGGGCAGCGTTGGAACGTATCAAACAGAACGAACCCAAGCGTATCGTTAAAGTGGCTGTACTTTGTGCAAGTGGTATTGGCATCTCAAGTTTATTGGCCTCACGCATTAAGCGTAGTCTACAGGATACGGTTGAAGTCGTACCGCGCTCACATCTCGATTTGAACTCACTTCAGAAAGAACAATTCGATCTCTTGGTGAGCACGATGGAAATTGGGGATACGTCGATCCCAAAAATGATCGTCAACCCCTTGTTAAGTGATGAGGATCTTGTACAAATTCAAAACCGGGTTACGAACTTGGCAGCGACAGCGCATCATTTCGACTCAGTTGTGCAGGAAGACTTTGTGTCCGTCATGAGTAAACAGATTGAATTGAATCAAGCGGTCTTAGGCCTATTAAACAACTTTGTTTGCCAGGAAGTCTCCTCGAAGCTAAGCACACAGGCATTGATGCACGCGATTGCCGATCTTGCGAGTGATGACAATCAAGCGAGACTTATCCTGTATAAGGACTTGCAGAAACGAGAAACCATGGGTTCGGTTGTGATGGAAGATGAGCATTTTGCGATGTTTCATGCGAAGACATCGGTCTTGAAGACGCCACGGATGTATGTTCTCAGACCAACAAATGGGGTATTTGAGTGTTATGCGCCTGCTGAGATTCAAGTCATTGTGGCTTTACTCATACCGGAACAAGTCCCAGCTGAACTTAGTCAATGGATGAGCCATCTGAGCTCAGCCTTGTTGGAGAATGATGCTTATCGTATTGCGATCTTTACGAAAACAAGAGAAGACATTCAAAGTGAGATTCTGAGTGTCTTGAAAGGACCGATGAAAACATGGTATCGGAAGGTAAGCGGATGATCAAAATCTATGTCGTATGTGATGCGGGCATGGGTTCCAGTGCGTTGGGTGCTAGCCTTTTAAAAAGAGAATTCAAGAATTCGCGTGTGGAAGTGCAGATTCAAAATGTATCCATTGATATGGATATGCGAGAAGCGGATCTATTGGTCACGCACCAACATTTTGAGCCCAGTCTAAGGAAACATTATCCAGGTAAACAGATTGTGGGCTTGGATGATTTCTTAAATAAACAAAATCTAAAAAAGGTGGTACAGATGATGGAAAACACAAAAAAAGCAGTCTTATTGAAGTCGAATATTCGCATCAAGACGGAGACCGTCACCAGTGATGAAGCCATCGTTGCGGTGGGTAAACAACTCTTGGAAAGCGGCTATGTCGAGGAGAAATACATTGAAGGTATGTTGGAGAGAGATCACAGTCTTTCCGTGTTCATGGGCAATAAGATTGCGCTTCCGCATGGCGAATATGAGTATAAGAAAAATATTTTGAATAGTGGAATCGTTGTGGATGTCTATCCCAACGGTGTTGACTGGCATGGCGAAACCGTGAATCTTGTCGTTGGCTTAGCGGGTATCGGTGAAGATCACATCCAAATCCTAAGCAATATCGCAACGGTCTTTGGAGAAATTGAAGAAGTGGATAAAGTCTTGGAACACCAGGATATCGATATGATTTTTGATTTACTCACAGCGGAGGATAACGCGTGAAAACCGCCGTTCACTTCGGTGCCGGAAACATCGGACGTGGCTTTATCGGTTTATTGCTTAATAAAGCAGGCTATCATGTGATCTTTTCAGATGTCAGTGATGTCTTGATTGATGCGCTTAAAGAACGTAGAAGTTATACCGTTGAATTGATTTCAGATGAAGCTGAAACGATTGTTGTGGAAGGTGTCGACGGACTTAATTCAAAGTTCGAACAAGATCGTTTAACAGATCTATTGGCTACAGCGGATTTGATCACCACAGCGGTTGGACCGAATATTTTACCGTTTATCGCAAAGAACATTGCGCCTGCAATTGAAAAACGTGTTTTGAACAATTCAATTCAACTCACCAACATCATCGCATGTGAGAATACGATTGAAGGTTCTACGAAGTTGAAAAATGCGTTGTTGCCATTGTTAAGTCCTGAAGCCATGGTTCATGTGGAACAGTTCATTGGTTTTCCGGATTCTGCAGTGGATCGTATCGTTCCGAATCAAAAGAATGACGATGTGCTCTGGGTTAAAGTTGAACCTTTCTATGAATGGGTCGTGGATTCATCCAAAATCAAAGGTGAATTGGAGATTCCAGGTGTTCATTTCACGCCGAATTTAGAAGCCTATATTGAACGCAAACTCTTCACTGTCAATACGGGTCATGCCAGTACAGCATACAGTGGCATTCTAAAAGGTTATGCAACGGTTTACGAAGCCATTCAAGATCCTGAAGTTGAAGCTTTGGTTCGTGGTGTTTTGGCTGAAACCAGTTCACTCTTGGTTGCCAAACATGGCTTTGATGCACAAACGCAAGCAGCGTATGTGGATAAAACCATCAAGCGATTTAAGAATCCAAGTGTCATCGATGAAGTGGTTCGTGTCGGTCGTGGTCCTTTGCGCAAACTTTCCGCAAACGATCGCTTCTTCAAGCCGATGTTGGAATTATACAATCGAACTATGGATTCAAGTCAGCTTCAAAAAGTGGTCGCATTGGCATTGAAATTCAATGTGCCAGAAGATGAAGAGAGTGTCAAACTCCAAGCAATGATTCAATCAAAAGGTAAACAGGCTGCTTTGGCTGAGGTCAGCGGTTTATCGGAGGATCATCCCTTAATTCAATCCATCATTAAGCTCTAGGAATAGAGCTTTTTAATTTGAGATTTTCTATATTTCGCGTATGTATCTAAACGCAGACAAAATCAATTTTGACGAAAAGTAGTAAACGCTTACATAAATCTATTGACAGTGTTTTGAAGTCTTGGTATTGTATGGATATAAAAGGTGAATCACCATTCATATTATGGTTCACAGTGAGGGTCCATGGATAATAAAGTTTATATCGTAAGTGCGAAAAGAAGTGCAACGGGTTCTTTTTTAGGCAGTCTTAAAAACGTATCGGCACAAGTCTTGGGTGGAGAAGTGGTCAAGGCTATTTTAGCTGAGACAAAAGTTGATCCAAGTTTGATTGATGAAGTGATCATGGGGAATATTTTACCTGCAGGACAGGGTCAAGGGGTTGCGCGTCAAGTATCGTTGGCGGGTGGTGTGCCTGAAACGGTGCCTGCGTATAGTTTGAATATGGCCTGTGGCAGTGGAATGAAAGCAGTCATGCTTGGGTATGCGAACATCAAAGCAGGACTTCACCAGCTTGTTCTAGCAGGTGGCGTTGAAGTCATGAGTGCTGCTCCGTATCTCTTACCGAAAGAAGTGAGAAGTGGACATAAGATGGGAACACTAAACCTAAGTGATCATATGATCGATGATGCGTTGACGGATGCGTTCCATCATGTTCATATGGGCATTACGGCTGAGAATATTGCGGATCGCTATAACATCACTCGTGAAGCGCAAGAGGCTTTTGCTTATCAGTCTCAACTCAAAGCGATTCAAGCGGTGGATGCAGGTGTATTCAAGAATGAAATCGTTCCAATATCGGTAAAACAAGGGAAAGATGTGGTTGTATTTGACACCGATGAATACCCAAATCGTAAAACCAATCTAGAAAAGCTTGCGACATTACGTCCTGCATTTAAGAAAGACGGTAGTGTCACAGCCGGTACTGCTTCGGGCATCAATGATGGTGCGAGTGCCGTCTTGTTGGCAAGCGCTGAGATGTGTGAAAAACTCGGTTTGACACCGTTAGCGGAAGTCATCGGTATTGGTCAAGGTGGTGTTGATCCACTTTATATGGGTCTCGGTCCAACACCCGCAATTCGTCAAGCTTTGAAACATGCGAATCTCAAACTCAGTGACATGCAAGTCCTCGAGCTGAATGAAGCATTCGCAGCTCAAAGTCTTGGGGTCATTCATGAGTTGGCAATCGAACATCAAGTCTCAGAAGAAGGCTTGTTGAAGAAGACTAATCCCAATGGAGGTGCGATTGCCTTGGGTCATCCCGTTGGAGCGAGTGGGAATCGAATTCTCGTGACCTTGGTTCATGAAATGAAACAAATGAAGATGGATCTAGGTTTGGCATCATTGTGTATCGGTGGTGGCATGGGGACAGCCCTTGTCATTCGTAATATCAAAGGAGAATGAACATGCGTTTAGAAAACAAAGTAGCGATCATCACAGGTGGTGCGCGCGGATTAGGACAAGCAATGGCAATTGCCTTTGCGAATGAAGGGGCTAAAGTTATTGCGGCCGACATGGGTGAAATGAGTTACTCGCATCCAAATGTCGAAGGCTATGCTTTGAATGTGACGGATAGTGCGGCGTGCGAAGCCTTCTTTAAAGAAGTCGTCGAAAAGTATGGCACGATTGATATCTTAGTAAACAATGCAGGCATCACGCGCGATGCTTTGACACGTAAGATGACAGAAGAAATGTGGGATTTGGTTATCGATGTCAACTTGAAGGGTGTCTTTAATCTAACCCGCCATGTCGGACCATTCATGCAGACAAAACAGACGGGTTCGATCATTAATATCGCGTCCATCGTTGGTGTCTTTGGAAACATCGGTCAAGCAAACTATGCCGCATCCAAAGCAGGTGTCATTGGGTTGACGAAGACGTGGGCTAAAGAATTCGGCATGAAGGGTGGTAATGTGCGTGTCAATGCGATCGCACCAGGTTATGTCATGACGGATATCTTAAAAACCGTTCCTCAAGATCTTCTGGATAAATTTGCGGCGATGACGATGTTGGGTCGCTTGGGTCAACCCGAAGAAATCGCGAATGTAGCTTTATTCTTAGCGAGTGAAGAGGCATCGTATATCACGGGACAAGTAATTGAGCCCAATGGAGGCATGCGACTCTAATGAAAAACTATGAATTAAAGACTTTGGTCTTAAGCAATGGCGAAACCATTGCGTATCGTGAAGCGGGTAAGGGTTCTAAAACCGTTATCTTGGTTCATGGCAATATGAGTTCTTCAGTTCATTTTCAAACCACGATGGAAGCTCTCGAAAATGAATATAAAGTCTATGCCGTGGATATGCGAGGCTTTGGGGATAGTTCTTACAATAATGAATTGAACAGTCTTCGTGATTTCAGTGAAGACATTCAACTTTGGGTTGAAGCTTTGGATCTTAAAGATTTCAATATCCTCGGTTGGTCGACCGGTGGTGGTGTCGTCTTGGAATTAGCAGCGGATATGCCAGAACGTGTTAAGAAAGTCTTCTTATTGGATTCTGTTGGCATCAAAGGTTATCCAATGTTTAAGAAAGACGAAAAGGGTCAAGCTATTCTTACACAATTGATCACGACAAAAGAAGAAATCAAAGCCGATCCTGTTCAAGTGTTACCAATTTTAACAGCTTATGCGACACGCAATAAGGACTTACTCAAAATGATTTGGAATGCGGTTATTTACAATACCGTTCAACCGAATGAAGAGGATTATGACGCGTATCTAGAAGCGATGCTTAAACAACGTAACTTAGTAGATGTGGATTACAGTTTGGTTCATTTCAATATGACTTCAGATACGAATTTGATTGGCATGGGCAGTGGACGCATGACTTTGGTCAAAGCTCCAATCGTCATCTTGCATGGCAAGAATGATTACGTTGTTCCATTCAATCAAGCAGAAGAAATGAAACAGTATTTTGGTGAGCAAGCGGTCTTGATTCCATTTGAAGGGGGTCACTCTTTGCCAACGGATTGTTTCGATGAATACATCAAGGTACTCAAGGAGCACTTCGTTTAATGGAAACGGTTGGAATATTAGGACTTGGTGTTTATCTTCCTGAAGGAAGAATGAGTGCTAAGGAAATCGCCGATGCCACACAAGGTGTCTGGAGTGAACAAGCCATCGTTGATAAACTCGGGATTGTTCAAAAGACAATGCCTGCACCAAGTGATGGGACGCAAGAGATGGGTGCGCTCGCTTCCTTAAAAGCGATTGAGAATGCAGGCATTGATCCCAAAGACATCGATGTGATTCTATGTTTTGGGGAAGAGTGGAAAGAATACCCACTCACAACATCCGCTTTATACATTCAAGACCGTATCGGGGCAGTGAATGCCTGGGGTATCGATGTTCAAAATCGTTGTTGCACATCGGTAACGGCTTTGAAGATGGCTAAGGATATGTTGATCGCAGATGAAGAAATTGACACGATTCTTGTGTGCGGTGGTTATCGCAATGGAGATTTCGTGGATTATACGGATAAAAACATGTCGATGATGTACAACTTGTCGGCAGGTGGTGGTGCCTTGATTCTGCGCAAAGGTTTGAAGAAGAATCTACTTTTGGGCACACACATCATCTCAGATGGTTCATTGGCACGTACGGCTGGAGTAGAGATCGGTGGTACCGTGAATCCAATGAATAAAGACAATGTCGAGGAAGGTAAGAAATCACTACGCTTACTCGATCCTGAAAAGATGAAGAACCGTTTGAATGCAGTATCGCAAAATAATTGGTTGACCTGCATTGATGAAGCTTTACGTAAATCGAAAATGACGCGTTCAGATATTGGTTATTTGGATATTCTTCACATCAAACGTTCAGCTCACTATGGCATGCTTAATGATCTTGGTTTAAACGAAGATCAAAGCATCTACCTAGAAAACTATGGACACATGGGTCAAGTCGATCAAATCCTATCCTTGTGCTTAGCCCTTGAATCGGGTCAAGTCAAAGATGGGACGGTTGTCTGTATGTTGGCAGCAGGAATCGGCTATGTCTGGGCATCGAATATCGTACAGTGGGGAGATGTTCAATGAGTACATTCGTACAAATCCTTCTACGAAGTTTGGAATCGGGGAGTGTCTATGCCTTGGCCGCTTTGGGGATCATTGTCATTTATCGCACATCCAACATTACCAACTTTGCTCAAGGGGTTGTGGGGATGTTCAATACTTATGTCGTGACCTTCTTGGTCATCAAGGCAGGATTTCCACTCTGGATGGCAATCTTAGGCGGTGTTGGAACAGCGATTTTGATGGGATTCACGATTGACTATCTGGTTATCCGTCACACCAAGAAAGTATCACCGGTTGCGAAACAGATCATAACCTTAGGTTTGATCATGGTCATTCTAGGTTTGGCACCTTTATTCTTCGGTGTAGATCCTTTGAATCTACCACGCTTGTTCAATGAAGGGAATCTAACCTTGTTAGGGGCTAACATTTCATTCAATGGTTTGTTCAATATCGTGTTTGGCTTCGTCTTGATGTTTGTCTTGTTTTATATCTTACAAAATACCAAGGTTGGTTTAGCAGTTCGAACCACAGCGTCCAATGAATACACGGCACGCTTGATGGGTGTACCCACCAAAACCGTTACCTTAGGGGCATGGGCTTTGGCGGGTGTACTGGGTGTCTTATCCGGTGTCATGATTGCCCCAACGACTTCCGTAAACTTGAATTTGATGGATGTCGTTCAAGTCAATGCTTTGATTGCCTGTGTCTTGGGTGGGTTCCAAACTTTCTATGGACCAATCCTGGGTGCGTACATCATCGGGGTCAGTCGTAATCTTCTGATCTATTATGTCTCCTCGGTTTGGGGTGGACAAATCTTATATGTCTTGATTCTCATCTTCTTGATCTTCAGACCTTATGGTTTGATTGGTAAGAAAGTCGTTAAGAAAGTGTAGGTGTGCGATGAACAAAGTAAAAACACAGCTCGACTTTAAAGCACTGATCAAGAATCCATACTTGCAGTTCATCTTATTCGGTTTGGTTCTCAGTACCTTACCACTTCTATCCGCACAATTCAGCTTCATCAAATCGGGCTATATCACGACGGTCGGTGTGGCACTCATCTATGCCATCGCGGCCTTGGGTCTCAATCTCCTCCTTGGTTGGTCGGGACTCATCTCCTTAGGTACGGCTGGGTTCATGGGTCTTGCGAGTTATATCTCAGCCTACCTCACCGTGGATATGGGCTTACCTTTCGAAGTCGCATTGATTGCGGCAATTCTGGTGCCTACATTCATTGGAATCTTAGTTGGCTTGGTTTCGCTCAAAATCGAAGGTCTCTATCTAGCGATTGCGACCCTTGCAGTATCTGAAATCCTACGTAAGACCTTTGAAGAATTTGATCAATTCACAGGTGCTTTCAGTGGTAAGTCCGCAAAATTCCCTCAATTGTTTGGAATGATCCAATTGGATCGTGCCAGTACCTATTGGTTGATTGTCTTCATCTTGATCATCGTCATGCTTATCACCTATAACTTGGTGAATGGTCAAATCGGTCGTGCTTTGAATGCCATGCGTGGTTCTGAAGCTGCGGCTCAAGCCATGGGTGTCAATCTCTTGAAGTATCGTTTAGTCGCTTTTGCCTTGGCAACCATCTTCGCATCGGTTGCGGGTGTGCTGTATGTGCATTTCATTCGTTATTCCTATCCGTCCTCTTGGACCTTGAAGCTATCCTTGGATTTCCTGGCGATGATCGTCATTGGGGGACTTCGTTCAATTTATGGAACGGTCTTAGGTGCATTCATTGTCTTTGCGGTACCGGATTTATTCTTAAAACAAATTCCTTACTTCAGTCAGTTGTCGTATACCCTCAATGGGGTCTTGATCATCTTGGTCATCATGTATTATCCCAATGGCATCGTTATGATCTTCAAAGATATTCGACGCTTGGTTCTAAAGGCGATTAAGAAGGGAGATCGAAAAGATGTTGAATGAAAACGAAATTCTAAAGATCGATCATCTCTCTATTCAATTCGGTGGTCTCAAAGCAGTCGATGATTTGAGTTTCAGTATACGTAAGAATGAGATTTATGGATTGATTGGTCCGAATGGAGCGGGTAAGACAACCGTCTTCAACTGCATCACCCAGTTCTATAAACCGAATCATGGGACGATTGAGTTTAGATTGAAAGATGGTGGCAGTACGAATCTTGTGGACCATAAGGTACATGAAATCATACGTTTGGGTTTGGTAAGAACCTTCCAAAACGTTGAACTCATTCGTGAACTCAGTGTCTTGGACAATGTCATGATTGGAGCGCATATCGACTTCAAGGCATCGATGTTGGAACAAGCTCTAAAGTTGCCTCGTGCGCGCAAAGAAGAAAAAGCATTGCGTGAAGAAGCCGAAGAAATTCTGCGTCGTTTGGATATCTATGATCGTAAAGATATGTTGGTCTGGGGTCAACCGTATGGAATTCTCAAGAAGGTTGAATTGGCGCGCACCTTGATGTGTCGTCCAAGCTTGATCATCTTGGATGAACCTGCGGCAGGCTTGAATGATGTAGAAACCCTTCAATTGGCTCAACTCATTCGACGTATTCGTGATAAGTTCGATTGCTCGATCCTCTTGGTTGAGCATGATATGCGCTTGGTTATGGATGTGTGTGATCGCATCTGTGCGATTTCCTTCGGTAAGTTCTTAGCAGAAGGAACGGCTAAAGAGATTCAAGCGAATCCTTTGGTTCAAGAAGCCTACTTAGGCTCTAAGGAGGAAGAACATGCCTAAAACAGCACTCTTCATCAAGGGTCTAAAGGTTCGTTACGGAGCGATTGAAGCCATCAAAGGCATTGATATGGAAGTGTTTGAAGGCGATGTCGTTGCCATCTTAGGTGCGAATGGTGCAGGGAAGACCTCTACCTTACGTACACTCTCTGGTTTGATTGAACCAGCAGAAGGATCGATTCTCTTCTACAACCAAGAAATTGGAAATATGGAGCCAGAGAAGATCGCAGCCTTGGGTATCGCTCAATCCCCCGAAGGTCGTCAAGTCTTTCGTGATTTGACGGTTGAAGAGAATTTGAAAGTTGGTGCGTTCACCGTCAAAGACAAAAAACGCATCGCAGAACAGTTTGAAAAAGTCTACCGTTATTTCCCGGTGTTGAAGGAACGTAAGCAACAGATTGCTTCGACCCTCTCCGGTGGTGAACAACAAATGCTTGCGATTGGTCGTGCGTTGATGAGTTGTCCGAAGATCCTCTTGTTGGATGAACCTTCCTTAGGTTTAGCCCCCTTGATCATTCGTGACATCATGAACATCGTTCTTGAAATTAAAAAAGAAGGTGTGACGGTCATCATCGTCGAACAGAATGCGGCACAGACTTTGAAGATTGCGGACTATGCCTACGTGTTGGAGTTGGGTGAAATCAAGACCCATGGACCTGCACATGAATTATTACATGATCCTAAGCTCATTGAAGCGTATTTGGGATCTCACTAAGGTATCAATGCGTAAAGCATTATATAAAAAAAGGAGGAATAATGATGTTAAAGAAGTTAGTATTGCTTCTGATTTCGGTTTTGGTTGTGAGCTCACTTGTAGCTTGTAGCCCTGCTGAAGAAGAAGTCACAGAAGTTGCTGCTCAAGGGATTACGGATACGGAAGTCCTGATTGCCAACTGTGCAGCGACCTCAGGTGCGTTTGCAGCTGTAGGTGTTCCGTTTATTGCTGGGATTGAAGCGTATTTGAAGACGGTAAATGATGCAGGTGGTATCGATGGTCGTACGATTAAGTTCTTACACCAAGACGATGAATTCGATCCTGCTAAGGGTAAAGCCTGTTTGGCATCGATGGTTGAAGATGAAAAAGTCTTCGCAATCGTTGGTCACTTTGGTACGCCAGTTGTTGGGGCTACTTTAGAAGATTTGAAAGACTATGGCATTCCTGCTGTTTACTTCGCTACTGGTATCGGTCAATTGTACAACGACAAGGCTGAAGGGCGCGATCGTGGTATCATGCCTGTTCAACCGATCTATGTAACTGAAGGACAGATCATGGTTGCTCGTGCTGTTGGGGATTTCGGAGCTAAGACAATTGGGATCATTTATACCAATGATGATGCTGGTAAAGATCTTCTTAAGGGTGCTCAGATTAAAGCTGCTGAATTAGGAATCACTTTGGTTGAAGCACAAGTTGCACCTGGTACAGATGATGCGTCTGCTGCCGTCACAACAATCAAAGATGCGAATGTCGACTTTATCATCGGTGGGGCGATCCAAGCGACGATCCCTACGATCATTAAAGAATTAGCGGCTCAAGGCAATGATAAAGATGTCATCACGACCTATGTCAACGTGGCTCCTGTCATCGCTGAAGCAGTTATGGCTGAAACAGAAGGTAAGTTTGATGTTTATGGTAATGGTTGGGTTTCATTTGAAGGCGATCGTATGAACGCGCTTAATGAATTCGCAGCTGCTGCACCTGATTATGCGGCCAATGCTTATGCAATGACCGGTTGGATCGCTGCTAGTTTCTTTGTGGAAGGTTTACGTCGTTTAGAAGGCGATGAAATCATCACTTGGGAAAACTACCTTGATGCGATGGAATCTGCACCAATCACAAACCCATTCGGTGGTGTGATTGACTTTGGTAACGGTAAACGTGCCGGTACACAAGAAATGAATCTTTCGAAGATCAATTCTACAGCACCTACAAAATGGGAAGTTGTGGATGGATTACGTTCGATGGATGATTTGTTAAACTAAAAAGCTTAAAATAAATAGGGTTGCGGAGGGAAACCTCCGCAACATCTTCAAGGAGAAACCGATGGATATTTCAAAAAAGAAGATTACGGCTCAAGAAGCCATGCGATTTGTAAAAAGTGGCATGATGATTGTCACCGGTTTAGGGGCTGCGGAGGGTCGAGCGTTCTTAAGTGAATTGCACACGATTGCCGAACAGGTCAGTGGGGTCACTGTAACCAACTGTTTACCGATGTCATCCCCACAGTTTTATGACAAAGCCTATAAACATTCATTCTATGTGGATGGATGGTTTTACTCGCCATCATTACGCAAAGCGCATGCCAATGGAAATATCTCTTTCATACCCAATCACTTGCATCTTGCGGGGAAGAAACGCTTGGCGCATGTGCATACCGATATTTATGTGGGCGCTTGTTCAATGCCTGACAAACATGGTTTCGTGTCGCTTTCATTAAGCAACACCTACGAAAAACGTGTCATTGAAGAAGCGGATCTGGTTATCCTTGAAATTAATCCAAACATGCCGTATACCTATGGGGATGTGGAATTGAGTCTAAATGATGTGGACTATGTCATTGAAGTGGATTATCCAGCTCCGGAATTACCGGATGTGGCTTCTACGGAAAAAGACATCATCATTGGCAATATGATCGCCTCGTACATCAACGATGGGGATTGTATCCAATTGGGTATCGGTGGGATGCCGAATGCCGTTGCGAATGCCTTGGTCAATAAAAAAGACTTGGGTGTGCATACCGAAATGCTTACGACCGGTTTGATGAAACTCGCTAAACTGGGTGTCATCAATGGTAAGAAAAAACAAACCCATAAAGGCAAGATGGTCTGTACCTTTGCCTTGGGCAATCAGGAATTGTATGAATTTGTGGATCAAAACCCATCCGTTGCCTTCTTGGACGGTGCATATGTGAACGATCCAGCCGTCATTGGTTTAAACGATCATCAAATATCCATCAACTCGACCCTTGAAATCGACTTAACTGGACAATGTTGCTCAGAATCCATTGGATCTGTACAGTTCAGCGGAACGGGTGGTCAAGTGGATACCGCTGTGGGTGCTCAAAACTCCAAAAACGGGAAATCGTTCATCGCTTTGTATTCGACCGCAATGGTCAAGAATCCAGAAACAGGTGAACGTGAAGAAGTATCAAAGATCGTTCCTCAACTTCGACCAGGTGCTGCTGTGACTCTAAGTCGTAATGATGTGGATTATGTCGTAACCGAGTATGGTGTTGTGAATCTTAAGGGTACGAACATTCGTGAGCGTGTTCATCTCTTGATTTCCATCGCCCATCCGAAGTTCCGTGAAGGTCTGCTTGCGCAAGCTAAGGCTTTGGGTATCTTGATCTAATGGCAAACTTTGAGTTTAAGCATCATAAAATCTATTATGAAGTGTATGGTCAAGGTAAACCCCTTTTGATCTTGAACGGGATCATGATGTCGACTGCAAGTTGGCAGATGTTCATCAGCAGCTTCAGTCAACACAACCAGCTCATTCTGATGGATATGTTGGATCAAGGCCAATCTTCTAAGTTAGTGGACCAAGAGTACAATCAAAAAGTACAGGTCGAAGTGGTCAAAGCCTTGATCGATCATTTGCATTTAAAGAATCTCGCCTTGTTTGGTATTTCGTATGGGGGTGAGGTAGCGATGCAAGTCGCAATCCAACATCCACATCTTGTGGAGCGCTTGTTGTTATTTAATACGACCGCTTATACCAACGATTGGTTGAAAGAAATAGGACATGCATGGAATCTTGCGAGCACGAATGCGGAAGCTTATTATGGCACAACCATTCCCGTCATCTACTCCTCAAACTTCTATGAAAGCAAACGTGAATGGATGACACGACGTAAAGAAATCCTGCTTAAAATCTTTGCGAATCCAGATTTTGCTCAAGCCATGGTTCGTTTGACAAACAGTGCGAATGATTTGGATGTGCGCAAACAATTGCACAAAATCCAATGTCCTTGCCTGATTGTTGGAAGTGAAGAAGATGCGATCACACCGCTCAGCCACCAACGTTATCTCCACGAGCAAATCAAGGGTTCGCAACTTGTTGTGGTGCCAGGCAGTGGACATGCATCGATGTATGAAAAACCCATGTTGTTTAGCAGTTTAGTCCTAGGATTTGTCCTCTCTGAGGTCATTCCAGATGTGGTATAATGTCCACATTAAGGTGATATTTTGAACACACTTGTAAACTTACCAAAAACAAAGCGCGGACAGGCGACACTCGATCGCATCTGTTCATCTGCGGAACAACTCTTCTTTAAGAAAGGGTATCATGCGACGTCGATCAATGATATCACCTATAAAGCGAAAGTTGCGCCGGGGACTTTTTACATCTACTTTACAGATAAGGTGAGTGTCTACAAGTATCTCTTGATTTCATACAGTCATGCGATTCGGATGAACATTGCCAAGGATGTCAAAGGGGTTCATTCGCGTAAGGAAGCAGAGCGGATTGGTTTGAAGAGTTTCTTGACTTTCATCAAGGAACATCCGCATGTTTATAACATCATTTGGGAATCACTTTACATCGATAAAAAGCTCTTTATTGAGTATTATACAGAGTTTGCGCAGTATTATATTGAGCATATCCAGAGAGCTCAAGCTGAAGGTCAAATGCGGGACCATGATCCTGAGGTTGTGGCTTATCTCTTGATGGGGGTCTCGAACTTTATTGGTTTGAATTGGATCATGTTTAAAGAAACCACTGAATTTGATGATGTGGTGGATAAGGTGATTAAAGCTTTGGATGAAGGATTATTCTAAAAGGTGAGTTCACCTTTTTTTCACAGCTTAGTGATTTTGTATTATAATTGAGCTATGCAAAAACAGTATATTTTGGCTAGCCAAAGCCCACGTCGTCGGGAACTCTTGAATTTGATGGGCATACCGTTCACGACTGTGAATCCAAATGTTGAGGAGACGATCGATCCTGATTACCCTTTAGAAACTGCCATTGAGAAATTGGCGTTGCTCAAGGCTCAAGAGGTATTGGTGCGTCATCCTGAGGCCAACATTATTTCAGCGGACACGATCGTCGTATGTGAGAATGAGGTTATGGGGAAACCGCTAAACGAGGAAGATGCGCTGTCGATGTTAAAGAAGTTGTCTGGACGTAAACATGCAGTGATTACGGGGGTTTGTTTATTGAATCAGAATAAATCGATTTGCTTTCATTCGAAAACAGTGGTCGAGTTCTATCCTTATGATGAAGAGTTCGTAAAAGCTTATGTACATTCTAAGGTTCCCATGGATAAAGCGGGTGCTTATGGAATACAGGATAAGGGTGCGTTGTTGATCAAGGGAATCGAAGGCGATTTCTATACGGTCATGGGCCTACCGATTGCGATGTTGTATCAGAATCTTGAGGAATTCAATAAAGAATAATGAAATAAATGAAGCGAATGCGCAAGCAATCGCTTTTTTATAAAATACAGCCAAAATTCTTGCATTATGTACTTTTTTTGAGTATTATATTTAGGCAACGCCGTCATAGTTCAATGGTAAAATAGAGCAATGGTAATGCTCAGCTCCGAGTTCGATTCTCGGTGACGGCACCAGTTGAGTACAGAGCCCTTCAGAAATGAAGGGTTTTATTTTGATATTTTAATGTTTAAGGTTCTTAGTTTTCTTATCGATGTTCGATTATTTCATCTGCTTGAAGAATGAAACGATGTTTTATTGTCCCTGAATTAATTGACACAATCATGAAACGACTAAGCAATTTACCTTTGTTAAAATAGAATTTCTAGAATCAATGTTATAATGCATGAGAGGTAATTTATGATTTTAAAAGCAATAATTTTGGATATCGATGGGACACTTTTAAACCATCAAAAAGTGATTACAGAACGCACTAAGCAAGCTCTGATGAAAGCGCAAGAAAAGGGCATTAAACTAGTTTTGGCATCAGGTCGACCTACGCGAGGAATGATGAAGTTGGTCAAAGAATTAGAGATGGATAAACACCATGGTTTGGTGGTTTCGTACAATGGCGCAAGTGTCGTGGATTGTGAAAGCAATGAAATCATATACAACCAAGCGATGAGCATCGAAGAAGCTAAAGCCGTATTGAAGCACATGAAGAACTTTGACGTCATGCCCATGTTTGGCGTTGGGGATACGATGATGGTGGATAATGTGTACGGCAATGAGATCACGTGGAATGGTCGAACTTGGAATGCGGTGGAGTATGAAGCACGTGGTAATGATTATCGTCTCTGTGAACCTGAGCATTTATGGGATGCGGTTGAAGCACCTGTGAATAAGATCTTGGTTGCTGGTGATCCACAATATCTTTTGGATCATCACAAAGCCATGGCTGAACCGTTTGTTGGTAAATTGAATTCCATGTTTACAGCGGCCTTTTATTATGAGTTCACTGCAAACGGGATTGATAAAGCCAATGCTTTGCATGAGAGTTTAGTCAAGATGGGCATTGAGGCACATGAAACTATTGCCTTTGGGGATGGACACAATGATCTCTCTATCATCAAGTTTGCAGGCTTAGGGGTTGCGATGGCCAATGCGGTTGAAGATTTGAAACAAGCTGCGGATGAGATTACCTTATCCAATGATGAGGATGGAATCGCAGTGGTTGTGGAGCGCTATCTATAACGGACCTTGTCCGTTTTTAGTTGGTCGTTTGATTGAGACTTGAGCCTAAACTTTGTATAATGAATAAAGCGAGGAAGATAAACATGAATAAAGTAAGTTTAGTAATTTTAGCGGCTGGAATGGGGAGCCGTTATGGTGGTTTAAAACAAATTGATACCGTTGGAAACAATGGTGAAAGTATCATTGATTTTACAATTTACGATGCGATCAAAGCAGGATTTTCGAAGGTCTATCTCATCATTCGTAAGGAACATGAATCTGCTTTTGAACAATCCTTAGTCCGTCATATCCGTCCATTTGTAGAAGTGGAATACGTCTTCCAGGATAAAGATGATCTTCCTGAAGGCTTTGTATGTCCTGAAGGACGTGAAAAACCTTGGGGGACAACCCATGCGTTGTGGGCATGTCGCAAGCAAGTAAAGGAAGCGTTCATGATTTGCAATGCGGATGATTATTATGGTAAAGATGCGTTCACCAGTATGTTCAAGTTCTTACAAGAATCCGTGGATGATCAAAATTATGGAATGGTAGGCTATCGTTTACGCAATACCTTATCAGATTCTGGTACGGTATCCCGTGGTGTCTGTGAGATCAAGAATGATCAGTTGGATAAGATTGTTGAGATTGCGAAGATCAAGCGTGAAGGCGATGACATCGTATATCTAAATACAAGTGATGTTTGGGAAGCTCTTCCTTATGAGAGTTTAGTCTCCATGAATTTCTGGGGCTTCACACCCAATGTGTTTGCTTTGGCTGAAAAACAGTTCATTGCGTTCTTAAAACGTGATTTGGAAGGCAATCCAATGAAATGTGAACATGTCATTCCTACAATGATTGGGGAGACATTGCACAATGAATATAAGCTTCATGTCTTGGCTTCTGAGAACACATGGTTTGGGGTAACCTATCAAGAAGATAAGCCTTATGTGGTCAAGCAGTTTGAAACATTTAAAGAAGAAGGTATTTATCCGCTTAATCTATGGGAGGTAAAAGGTGAATAATTTTACATTTTATAATCCGGCACGTATCGTCTTTGGTAAAGATACCGAATCACAAGTGGGTGATTTAACAAAAACCTATGGTTCTAAAGTCTTGGTTCACTATGGTGGACAATCGGCTAAAGCAAGTGGTCTATTGGACCGTGTATTAAAGTCATTGAATGATGCGAACATGACCATTTATGAATTGGGTGGTGTCAAACCCAATCCTCGCGTTAGTTTGGTCAAAGAAGGCATCGAGTTGTGTAAAAAAGAAAAGATCGATGTGATCTTAGCTGTCGGTGGTGGGAGTGTCATCGATAGTGCCAAAGGCATCGCTTTGGGTGCTTTGATGGATGAGGATGTTTGGGATTACTACCTCTATGGTAAGACGGTTGAAAAGGTTTTGCCTTTGGGTGTCGTTCTGACGATTCCTGCAGCAGGCAGTGAGTCTTCCACAAGTTCTGTCTTAACGGACGATGAAAGTTTGATCAAACGTGGTTTAGGTTCACCATTATTCATACCTAAGTTTGCAATCATCAATCCTGAACTTCATATGACACTTCCGGCGTTCCAAACCGCTTGTGGCATCGTCGATATGACAGCGCATTTATTAGAGCGTTATTTCACGCAAGTGGAACACAATGATCTGACCGATCGTTTGATTGAAGCCAATATCAAGGCAATCATCAATAATGCACCAGTGGTCATGCAAGAGCCTAACAACTATGATGCGCGTGCGGAGATTGCGTTCTGTGGAACATTGGCACACAACGGACTCTTCAGTGTTGGACGTGTTGGGGATTGGGCAAGTCATTCGATTGAACATGAGTTGTCGGCTAAATACGATATCGCTCACGGAGCAGGCTTGGCGATGATCATTCCTTGGTGGATGCGTCATGTTTATACAGAAGGTGTGTATAAGTTTGTTCAGTTTGCGCAACGTGTCTTCGATGTGCAAATGGATGCTCGTTATCCAGAAGCGATTGCGTTGGAAGGCATACGTCGCTTGGAATTGTTCTTCCAATCGCTCGATCTTGAGACCAATACGACATCCTTACCCATCGATGAAGCGGTCATTGATGAGATGACCGATAAGATCTTCGTAGCACGGTCCAGTGATACACTTGGTTTCTTCAAACCTTTGACGAAGGAAGACATCAAACAGATCTATCGTTTAGCCAATAAGCAGTAATCAAAATGTACCTCGATCGAGGTACATTTTTTAGTCATAATTTATTGTCGTTTGATCACAACCATCATCACAACGATGAGGAGGACGAAAGCTAAGGCTGTTAATCCAACAAAGAATAGGAAGGACATTGTCATACGTTTTCTCCTTTATTTGAATAAGTTCTGAATCAAGTCGATGGAATACACAATGGATCCCAAACTTGCAAACAGATTCGCAAGAATGACAACCAAGAGAATACGGGCGACCCGGTTTCGCCAGAAACCTGAGAGTTTGAGCACATCGGTTTGTAGGTTCATGAAATCATGAACTTGAGGTTTGCGTACCCAAGCCTCTGTGAGGCCAGCGAACCAGCCTGTCGCAAGGAAGGGACTCAAGACACCAAGCGGTGCCATGATGAAGGCGGTGAGGATGCTTAAGGGGTGTCCTAAGGCAATCAGTGTGCCCAATGCGGCTAAGCTACCATTGATGAGAATGAAGCGAAGGATGGTTGTGAAGGCCATGTCTGGGGCATTCAGTATGGTTAAACCCATCAATAGAACGAGAAATGCTGGGAAGAGCCAAGCCAGCAAAGTGTTTTTCTTTTTCTCGGGAACTTTGAGCAGATCATTGATTGAGTTTTCATTAGCGAGGTTAGAGATGATGCCAGGCACATGAGCTGCGCCTACAACCGCGATGATCGTTGGACCTTTGGCGTGGGCAAGTTTATAGGCCATGATGCGATCGCGTTCAAAGATGAGGGCTTCCGCAATCTGTGGGAATTGTTTACTCACTTCTTGAAGAGCGGACTGTAAGAGGTCACCTTCTTTTAAACGTTCGATGTCTTCTTCTTTGACATCATTCTCGAATAAGGAGGCAAGAAGCTCTGTAAGCATCTTGATCTTCTCGAACCAACCCAAGCCATGCCATATTCTTAGGAGCGTGGTTTGAATGTTTCGATCGATGAGGAGAAGTTTCTTGTCGTTTTGCTTGGCGTATTGAATCGCCACATTCATTTCTTCGCCGAGCTTTAAATCGAGTTTTTGCGCGATCTTGCGTTGGTAGGAGGATAGAATCATCTGAGCGAAGAGAAAGCCTACTTTCTTTTTCTTAATGATCTGGACGATGTCCATTTTTTGCCAATCTTGGGTCTCGTTCATGGCTTTATAGCGTTCATCATCGAGTTCAATGGCGATGGTATCGGCTTGGGTGGATTCAAGCGTGTCACGCACTTCTTGAACACTTTGTTCAGAGATATGGGCAGTGCCGATCAAGATTAGGGTTTTGCCATTGATTTCTAGGATTTGTTTCATTGTTTAGATGTCTTTCTAAGGGTGACCCTAAGGTATTTGCTATCACATAATTGTGTTATAATTATCTCGCTGAGGAGGTCTGACATGTTTAGTTACACGACCGTACAAACCATCTTCCAGATGCTTAGAATGTTTTTCGACATTCTCATCCTTTGGATATTACTCTATTATACAATCAAGATTGTGCGAAACAACTCAAGAACCGCACAAATTTTTAAAGGAATCATCTTAATTTTAATCATTCGAGCCATAGCGAACTTCTTTGGCTTCAAAGCGGTCGATTGGTTGGCGGGTGTTTTAGTCACCTATGGATTCCTCGCAATCATCATCATTTTCCAACCAGAGATACGATCTGTCTTGGAACGTTTGGGGAAAAGTTCAGTATTCTCTCGTTTAAACACCTTATCGAGCAATGAACGTTTGAAATTGGTGGATGAGATCGTTACAGCAACGATGAATCTTTCGAATAATCGCATCGGTGCTTTGATCACCCTTGAACAAGGTCACTCATTAAGTGATTTCATTAAGACGGGAACGCCGATGAATTCATTGGTCACCTCAGATTTACTCCAAACTATTTTCGTACCAACAACGCCTTTGCATGATGGGGCGGTTATCATTCAGGGAGACCGTATTGCCTGTGCTTCTGCATATTTCCCACCTACGAACTTGGAAGCACCAAGTCGCTATGGGGCGCGTCACCGGGCTGCCATGGGGATCAGTGAGATAACGGATTCTGTGACGGTTGTGGTATCTGAGAAATCAGGACGCATTTCGATTGCGGAAGAAGGTAAATTGACACAGATGACGCAAGCAACTTTGCGCGCTTATCTTGAAAAAGTTGTGCTACAAGATGAATTTGATCTCAGTGATGAGAGTCTTAATAATAAGAAGAGTGATGAAACGATACCAATTGTTCCACTCAAAGAAGAGATTGTTTCAAAAGATGATACAAAGACAGCTCGTAGCGAGTTGAAATCGCTCTTGAACACTTGGGTTAAGAAAAAGGAAAAACCTGTAAAGGTAAAGCCTGTTGTGAAAACGGAAGAGCCTAAAGTGGTTGAACCGGTGAAAGAAGAAGTGACTGAAACTGAATTGCCATTTGTGGATGTTCAGACTGAACTTCCGTTGAATGAAACAAAGCTTGAAGAAACGGTAGCTTTACCTGAGACAAAAGTAAAAACGCGTTTGGTTGATCGCATCAAAAATCTAAAGCCTGTTAAAAAAGAAATTGTAAAAGAAGTTGAAGTGAAGGAAGCGGAAGAAGTCATAGAAGATAAGAAGTTGGATTCACGTCACATATCTCTGGAATACAGTGTTTCGGATGATCATTTATTGGATGATGAAGAGGATAAGCAAGGAGGTCAAGGCGAATGAGTCAGAAGAAAAAGCCCATTGTGCAAGATCTCGATAAGTTGGAATTGGCTAAGACGATTGCCGAGCAGAGCAAGAAAGTCATTAAGACCTATAGTTCAATCGAATTCATTTTCATGCGGATTGTTCGATTCTTCAGCATGTGGATCGATCGTTTATTATTCAATCCTAAGTCTGGAAAGATCGTCAGTTTGGTTTTAGCCGTAATTTTATATGTCGCAATCAACTTCAATATTGGGGAAATCATTTTTGAAACACCCATTACATCTGGGGTTACGATTGATAATATCCCCGTGAATGTTTTGTCCAATGATGAGGTTTATGAAGTCAGTGGACTACCAAGCAATGTCAAAGCCTATGTGGTTGGGGACATGTCGGATATCACCTTGATTCGAACACAGAAGGCTTATTCGGTTGTGGCGGATCTTACGGGTTTATTAGAAGGAACCCATGAAGTTAAGTTGAGTCCTAAGGATTTCTCAACACGTGTTGAAGTTGCTTTATCACAGTCTTCGGCTGTGGTGACGATCAAGAAGAAAGTTTCACAACACTTTAATTTGGAGTATGACTTTATCAATACGGATAAAATGAATCAAGAATTTGTCCTCTCTGATCCTACGTTCAAAGATCAAGAAATCATCATCCGTGCATCACAAGATACCTTGGCACAGATTGGGATTGTTAAAGCGTTGATCGATGCGAGTGGTGTCACTGCGGATTTTGTCCAGACAGCTCCGATTGTCGCTTATGACCAGGATGGAAATAAGATGGATGTGGATATCATTCCTTCCAGTGTGGAAGTCAGTGTCGGTGTCAGCTCACCGAATAAAACAGTCAATATCATGGTTGTGCCAAATGGAGATATCCCGAATGGCATGGCGATAGAGTCGATCGTGTTGGATCAGCAGAACGTGACGATCTTTGGACGTGAAACAGTTTTACAGAATATTGAAAGCATACAGGTTCCGATCGATGCGACGACCTTGAGTGCGGATACCACGTTGGTTGCGGATATTCCACTTCCAACAGGGGTTAAGAAAACCAGTGTGAATCGTGTCAACATGCAGGTGACTTTAGGTGCTGGCGTGAATTCGAGAGTTGAAGATGTATTCATTCAGTTTGTGAATAACGTTCAAGGCTATCGTTTTACCTTGATGGATCCAGATGATACGCAGACGGCGATTGAAATCTTTGGAACACAGAGCAATGTGGATACGATTACAGCAGATGATTTCTATGTATATTTCGATATGTCGAAGTTGGAAGAAGGGGAACAGGATGTTCAGCTCTTGCTTCGTTCCTATAAACCGCTTGTCAAGGCAAGCTTAGTCAAACAAACAATAAGGATCAATGTGGTGAAATAAGATGGGGAAATATTTTGGAACAGATGGCATTCGGGGTAAGGCCAATCTAGAGTTGACAGCAGAAACAGCATTTTTAATCGGACGTGCCTTAGGGCATCTCTACCCAAGTCAGAAGATTGTGGTGGGAATGGATACGCGTTTATCCAGCAGCATGCTTAAGCATGCCTTGATGGCGGGTGTTTGTGCCAGTGGTGCGCATGTGTATGATACGGATGTCGTACCAACGCCTGCGATTGCCTATTTGACGACACATGAGGATTTTGTGTGTGGAGTCATGATTTCCGCAAGTCACAATCCGTATTACGATAATGGCATCAAGATTTTCAATACCCATGGTGTGAAGATCGATGATGCGTTGGAAGCGAAGATTGAAGCGGTTATTGATGGTGAGAAGTTACCCTATGCGATGTCTGAGCACATTGGGATCGTTCATGATTTTAAAACGGGTTTGAATCACTATAAACAATGGTTGAGCAAGCTCTTTGATATGAAACTCAGTGGGGTCAAGATTGCGATCGATGCGTCCAATGGATCTGCATCGGTCACCGCTTTAGAAGTTTTGGAAGCCTTGGGGGCAGAATGCACCATCATGCACAATGAGCCGAATGGTGTGAACATCAATGATCATTGTGGATCGACGCATCCAGAAACACTTCAAGCTTTTGTCAAAGCCCATGGTTTTGATTTAGGTTTGGCTTTTGATGGGGATGCGGATCGTTTGATCGCGGTCGATCATGAAGGTGAATTGGTGGATGGCGATAAGATCATCTACATCTGTGGTACCTATTTGAATGAAAAAGGATTACTTAATGCGAAGAGTGTCGTAACGACCGTCATGGCAAATCTTGGACTTTATAAAGCGCTTAAAGATGCGGGCATCACCAGTGAGCAGACGCAAGTTGGGGATAAATATGTGTATGAGCGAATGTTGCAGAAGGATTTGGTTCTGGGTGGTGAGCAATCCGGACACATCATCTTCAAGCAGCACGCTACAACAGGGGATGGTTTATTGACAGCCTTGAAGTTGTTGGAAGTCATGCATGCGAAGAAAGATTCGCTGCGTCATTTGGGTGAACCGGTTGTCATCTTCCCGCAAGTTTTGAAGAACGTTAAAGTGAATGATAAGAAAGCAGCCTTGAGTAATCCTGTTTTGAAGGCTCGTATAGATGAGATGGAATTGGATCTCCATGGTGAAGGTAGAATCTTAGTCCGACCATCCGGGACCGAACCCTTGGTTCGTGTCATGGTGGAAGCTGCTAGCATCGATAAATGTCATGCTTGTTGCGATGAATTGGTCGAAATGATTCATACCTTGAAGTTGTAAGGAGGCTTTATGAAACGCGTGATCTGTGTTGTCGAGGATGAGAAGGATTTAAATGAGTTGGTTCGTAGCTATCTTGAGAAAGAGGGTTATGAGGTTCGTTCTTATTTTACGTATGAAGAAGCGGTTGTGCATGTCAGTGACGATGATGTGCATCTGTGGATCTTAGACATCATGTTGGACAACAAGAGTGGCTTTGATCTCATTGAGGACATTCGTCGTCAGTCCAAGGCTGTACCTGTCATTTTCATGTCGGCACGGGATAAAGAATTCGATCGCATCATTGGTTTGGAAAAGGGTAGTGATGATTACATTACGAAACCATTTTCGCCTAAGGAGTTGGTTTTGCGTGTCAATAACATCGTTCGTCGTGTATACAAAGATGATAATCGCATGCATGTGGATGCGTATGAAATCGATGTGGAACAACGTAAGGTTTATTGCAATAACCAAGAGATTGAGTTGACGACCAAGGAGTTTGATTTATTAATGCTTTTTGTTCGAAATAAGCAGACGGCGTTCTCACGTGGTCAGATATTGGCGCGTGTTTGGGAAACAAATTATTATGGCAGTGATCGGGTCGTGGATGACACGCTTCGACGTTTACGTAAAAAAATGAAAGATTTGAATATTCATACCATTTATGGTTATGGATATCGTTTAGGTTAAAATGTCACGTTTTAAGAAAATGTTAAAAGGCATGTCGCTGACGCAACAATTGATGAGTGTTGTGTTGGTTTCACTCGCCTTTTTTATTTTCTTCTTGATGGTTTTTATCTTTGGCAACATCAACAGTCTTGTGCGTGAACAATTGTATACAAACATTGATAGCTCGCAATTACGTGTTGTTCGTAATTTAAAAGGATCGTCGAGCAGTGATGAACTCTTTATTGGAACAGACCCTAATGTCGTCCATATTCTTTACCCAACGGACGATTCGAAGCAGATTCAGACAAATGCGAATACAAAGATCGATGTGGAATTGGATGGTTTATTTCGTGACAATATCTCGAAACAAACACTTGATATTGAACGTTACGAGTCGACGAAAACAAGTTTAGACATCGTTTATCAGATTCGTAAAGTGGATGATTCGACAACGATCGTCAGCTTTGTGCCTCAGAGCTATATGGATCAGTTTAAACTTACCCTAGTCAATGGGGTTGTGAATATCTTGTTGGTCATTGTTGGAATTCTGTTTTTATTGTTGATGTTGTGGGTGGGGTATCTGATTCACTCCTTGAAGCAGATTGAAGTGTACATCAATAAATATCGAAAAGGCCAGAAGGCTGAATTGAAGTTGGATCGTAATGATGAAGTGGGCGAATTGGGACGCGCGATTGTGCAGATGAATGATGAAATCAAGCGCCAGGAACAACTCAAGGAAGAAATGGTTCAAAACATTTCTCATGATTTGAAGACGCCGATTGCCACCATCAAATCCTATGGCGAAAGCATCAAGGATGGCATTTATCCATATGAGACCTTAGAGAAGAGTGTTGATGTCATCATTGAACATGCGAATCGTTTGGAGAAGAAGGTTCATAGTTTATTGTTACTCAATCGTATGGGTTATTTGATTGCGGAAGATAAAGGCAATGATAAGACCGATATGAAAGCAGTTATTGAGAAGGTCATTCTTTCGCTAAAGGTGTTTAAACCTTCAATCGAACTGAAAACCGATCTTACGTCATGCAGCTATTATGGTAGTGAGGAACCTTGGCGTGTCGTTATTGAAAATATTTTGGATAATGCTTTGCGTTATGCTAAAACAGAAATCACCATTGATTTAAAACCCGATTATTGTATCATTTACAATGATGGCATCAATATTCCTGAAGAAAGAATTGAACAGCTTTTCAGACCTTATGAAAAAGGACAGGGAGGTCAGTTTGGTTTGGGATTGGCGATCGTCAAACGTGTACTGACTGCGTATCATTATACGATCCGAATCAAAAATTTAAGTTATGGTGTTCAGTTCATCATAGAAAAAGAAAAGTCGAATGTTAAAGTGAAAGATGAGTACATTTAATGCCCTTTAAAGATGTTCTTCAAATAAAATCCTATTATACTCAACAAGGTGAAGGTAAAGATGTTTTGTGCCTGGTCGGTTGGGGTCAGGATAGCCAGATGTTTCAGCCGACTGCAGATCACTTAGCAGATTGTTTTCGTGTGACGGTTGTAGATTACCCTGGTTTTGGTCATAGTGAAAGCATGCATGAAGCTTGGGATGTGGATGGCTATGTACAGTGGTTGGATGCGCTCTTAAAGGTTTTAGATGTTAAAGATCCGATTATCATCGCACATTCATTTGGAGCGCGTTTAGCAATCAAATATCAATTGACACGACCTGTTCACAAGTTGATTTTGACAGGGGCTGCGGGAATCCGTCCAAAGCGGAGTCTGGATACGGTTCTTAGAATCTATAGTTTCAAGGTATTGAAGCAGATTTTCAAGTTGCCTTTCTTGGTCAAATACCAAGAGCCCCTGCGTAAACTTTTTGGAAGTGAGGATTATAAGGCGATCAGTGGCGTCTTGCGTGCGAGTTTTGTCAAGATTGTCAATGAGGATTTAACGCCGTATCTCAAACATATTGAAGTGCCGACCTTGCTTGTTTGGGGTGATCAAGATGATGCGACACCATTGTGGATGGGTAAGAAGATGGAGAAAGAGATTAAAGATGCAGGATTGGTTATTTTTGAAAACGATGGACATTATGCTTATTGGAATCAATTAAGTCGATTCCATGCGATCGTGTCAGTTTTCTTAGAAGAGGACGCAAGCCATGTTTGATTTCATTTTGTTTATCAATCGTTTGATGATGTTTATCGCGTTGTTTGTTTTCTTGTGGATCCCACTAAAACAGAGTTTGCACATGTTTCAACAAAACCGTTATGAATTGAGACGCTATGGTCCTTGGTTAAGGGATCGTTTGAAGTTTGACTTGAAACGTGAGTTACGATGGTCGATGATCGTCGTTCTATATGTCTTGATTTCTTTAGCGAGCTATTTCATCCCTCTTCTGGGATCGACGCTGTGGCTTGTTTTCACGCTGATTTTAGCGTATTTTGCGATTCAAAGTGATAAGCAACAGAAGTTCATCAAGAAGCTTCATTATACCAGTCGTGTTAAACGTCAAATGGTGGTCATGCTTGTTTTGATGGGCTTGGTGATTTTGGGTCTCTATCAACTCCAATGGTTTTTAATCAGTCTATTGACACCGATCATGGTCATGATGGTTTGGTTGATGATTTATGTCATGGCCATTCTAACGCTTCCTTTTGAAGCCTTGGTCAAACACTATTACATTCATAAGGCTAGACAAGCGTTGGATGCGCATCCCCGTCTGATCAAGATTGGGATCACGGGCAGTTATGGTAAGACTTCCAGTAAGAATATTCTCAACGAGATTCTCTCTGAGCGTTATTATGTCTTGAGCACACCAGCATCGTTCAATACACCGATGGGTTTGACCATCACCATTCGCGAGCAACTCAAGGCGATTCATCAAGTGTTCATTGCGGAAATGGGTGCGGATAAAGTTGGGGAAATCAATTTCTTGAGTAAGTTCATTCGTCCGCATTATGCGATTGTAACGGCAATTGGACCTCAACACTTAAATACCTTTAAGACGTTGGAAAATATTCAGCGTGAGAAAATGCGTCTGATTGAGAACCTACCGGTCAATGGTGTGGGTGTGATCAATTATGATTATGCGACGATTCGTGATTATCGTATTAAAAACAATTGTAAGATCGTGACCTATGCCTTGGATCATGAAGCGGATTTCAAGGCAATCAATATTCAGTATTCACAAGAAGGTTCGACCTTTGATGTTGTGTGTCTTGAAGGAACGTATGCCTTTGAGACGCGCTTGTTGGGCAAACACAACATTGGTAATATTCTTGCGGGGATTGCGTTGGGACGTCAACTCGGTTTGGATTGGGCTAACTTGCAGAAAGCGGTCTTGGGTGTGAACTATGTCGAACATCGTCTCCAACTCAAAAAAATAAATGGTTTCAACTATATCGATAATGCCTTTAATTCAAATCCAGAAGGCGCTAAAATGTCTTTGGAAGTGATGAAGATGATGCCAAATCATCGTTATATCATCACACCTGGAATGATTGACTTAGGTCATGAGCAGGATGCTTATAATAAGGCCTTTGGTCGACAGATGTTGGCTTGTGTCGATACCGTTATTCTCGTTGGTAAGAAGCAGACGCAAGCCATCTACGAAGGCTTGGTAGAGGTTGGCTTTGATTTAAATGAAGTCCTGATTGTGGATACGGTAAAAGAAGCTTTTGCGTATATCGAAGCGCACGCATCGCGCGATGATATGATCCTTTTGGAGAATGATTTACCCGATGCCTTCAATCGTTAGGAGAATGTTATGGAGTGGAATCATTTCCTCAGTAAATTATTGGCATTAAGTAAAGTGGGTCTAAAGTTTTCTAAGGATCCGTATGCATTGGAGAATTATCAAGAACTGCATGACTTGGTTATCCTGCAGAGTGAAGAAGTTGATCAGAAGATTGATTCCATTAAACTCTATCCTAAAGACGCATATCCGACACCGAACGTCTCTGTTCGTGTCATCATCTTCAATGACAAGAATGAATTGTTGATGGTAAAAGAACGTTCTGATGAGAAATACGCGGTTCCAGGCGGTTGGTGTGATGTCTTTGAATCCGCACGTGAGAATGCGATTAAAGAAGTCAAACAAGAGACCAATTTGGATGTCTCCTTGGTTCGCTTATTGGGTGTCTTACAGCGTGATTTGTATAAACCAAAACCCAGTATGGTTTCGGAATATGTCCTTTATTTTCTAGCAAAGGTTGAGGGTGGGAGCTTAGCCTACAATCATGAATTGATGGATATTGGATACTTTGCATTAGATGCACTGCCTCCTTTATCGTTCAAGTCCACGGAAATAGAATTGAGACGGATGTTGGATGTGGCGATCAATGGGAAAGATGTCGATTTTGACTGAGGAGCTGAAGCTATGAAATTAAATGTTGGTGTGTTGTTTGGTGGGAATTCCGTTGAGCATGAGGTCAGTATCATCTCTGCTTCGCAGGCGATGGCGGCTTTTGATCATGAACGGTATCATGTCGTTCCTTTGTATTTATCGAAGGATAATCAGCTCTACAGTGGACCTCAATTGTTGGATGTCAAACAATTCAAAGATTTGGATGCCATTAAGAAGAAGGTGCCTCAAGTTACTTTATACAAAGAAAAGCAAAATATTTTTGTGCAAAGTGTCAAAGCACTTCCATGGCAGAAAGCGCAACGCATTGATGTGGTTGTGCCCGTCGTTCATGGAACGCATTGTGAAGACGGAAGTGTCCAAGGGTACTTAGAAACGATGGGGATTCCATATGCTGGCTCCGATGTGATCGGAGCAGCTTTAGGACAAGATAAGATATTTATGAAGATGGCATTCGCATACCATGATCTACCGATGGTCCCTTGGTTGTATTTTGATGTTAAAGCGTATGCGGATGATAAAACGAAGCAGCTTAAGAAAATCGCAAAGTTGGGTTATCCAGTTGTGGTCAAGCCAGCGCGCTTGGGATCCAGTGTCGGGATCTCATTCGTCAACGCAGAAGATGAAATTGAAGAAGCCATCACAACGGCACTTCAATACGATATGCGTGTCATCATTGAGAAAGCGGTACAAAATCTCAGAGAAGTCAATTGTTCGGTCTTAGGCGATGAGTTGGATGCGAAGGCTTCTGTTTTAGAAGAAGTCATGAAATATGATGAGATTCTTTCCTATAAAGATAAATACCAAGGCTCTAATAAAAGCAAAGGTATGGCCTCCACATCACGAATTTGTCCTGCGGAATTGGATGTGGATACAACAAAGAAGATTCAAGGTCTTGCGATAGAAAGTTTCAAAGTCTTGGCTTGTGCAGGTGTCGTTCGCATTGATTTCATGATGGATGCGAAGACAAACGCAATCTATATCAACGAAGTCAATACGATACCCGGTTCATTGGCATTCTACCTGTGGGAGAAGAGTGGTTTGCGTTTCAGTGATTTGATGGATGCTTTGGTGGATCAGGCGGTCAATCGGACGCGACGTAAGGCAAAAATGATTTTCTCATTTGAGACCAACCTTTTACAAGGTTATGGTTCAAAAGGTTCCAAAGAGGTTAAAAGATAGCGTGGCAACACGCTTTTTAATTGTTTATGCCCAACAATAGGGCTAAAATAAAGGGGAAAGGATGTGGTCACATGGAAGAACTAATCGATATCAGCGTTAGTCAATTAACGGCTTGGATCAAGCAAAAAGAATATAAGAACATACGGACCTTCTTTGATGAGACCAACATCGTTGATGGGGCACTCTTGGTTGATAAGTTGGCAACAGAAGACTTGCTTCATCTTTTTAAGATTGTCCGAAAGGATGTTGGGGCAGAACTCATCTCTTATTTGAATAGTGATACCATTGAACGTTTGACCTATAATCTAACAAGCTCTCAGATTCAAATCTTATTGGAAGAAATGTACTCCGATGACTTGAATGAAATCTTGAGTGAATTACCAGAAGCCTTGGTGACCAAGGTCTTGCAGGCCGCAAGTCCTGAAATGCGTAAGCAAATCAATGAGTTCTTAAGCTATGAACCGAATTCATGTGGATCCATCATGTCGGTCGACTTTGTGACGATTCGTGATTCCTATACGGTAGCCCAAGCCATGCGTGCCATACGGCGTCAAGGTAAGTTGGCGGAGACCATCAACTGGTGCTATGTGGTGAATGATGATAAGTCCTTGATTGGAAGCATTGGTTTGAAAGAAATACTTTTTGCGAAAGATGAAGTGCCTGTTGTGGAAATCATGGATCATGATGTCTACTATGTATACACCCATGATGACCAAGAAGAAGCCGCTCGCTTGATTTCAAAATATGACATCACCTGTATTCCGGTCATCGACAGTGCGAAGCAGGTTCTGGGTATTATCACCGTTGATGACATCTTCGACGTTGTGGAAGAAGAGGCAACTGAAGATATTCATAAGATGGCGGCGATGACACCATTGGAAGGTTCGTATGTGGAATCTTCGATCAAATCGATTGTGAAGAGTCGTTTGCCTTGGTTGATGGTCTTGATGATCTCTGCCACCTTTACAGGCACGATCATTTCAAACAATCAAGAATTGCTTGTCGTATTACCGTCATTAGCCATTTTTATTCCCATGTTGATGGATACCGCAGGGAATGCAGGTTCGCAAGCGTCCGCCATGGTCATTCGTGGTTTGATTGTGGATGACATGAGTGTTCGTGACTTCTTTCGCATTTTGTTTAAAGAAACACAAGTGTCGATGCTTCTCGGTATCGTGCTCTTTGTGATCAATACCTTAAGAATCGGTCTCTTCATGCCAGATGTGGGTTGGGGAATCGCACTCTTGGTTTCTTTAACGATTTTTTTGACGATTACACTCGCCAATCTTGTCGGTGGAAGTTTACCCTTGTTGGCGATTGTTTTGAAACAAGATCCAGCTTCGATGGCTGCACCGTTGATCACAACCTTGGTCGACGCATTATCTTTATCTGCGTATTTCTTGATCGCAACGATGTTTTTGAGATTGTGAGGGGTGTATGAAAAAGAAACTTCACAAAAAAGTGTTTAAAGCCCTCATTGAAGGGCGCAAATTCCAAGAGATTCGGGATGTGTTTAATTATTACAATCTCGTTGATTTAGCGGTTATGGTTGAAGAATTGCAGTTGGAACAGGTTCTCCTTTTGTTTAAGATATTGAAGCGAGAAATCAGTGCGGAGATGTTTACCTATCTTTCCTATCCGAAACAAGAAGAATTGATCAATGCATTTACCAGTCCTGAAATCAAAGGGATGTTGGAAAATTTGTATTCCGATGACATCATTGACTTCATTGAGGAATTACCCAGTAATCTAGTAAAAAAAATCTTGCAAGCTGCGAGTGAGGATCAACGTACCGAGATCAATCTGCTTTTAAGCTACCCTGAAGATTCTGCAGGTTCGATGATGACCACCGAGTTCGTGGAGCTCAAAGAGACAGATACGGTCAAACGGGCGATCGCACGCATCAAGACACAGGGTCGTGTTGCGGAGACCATTACGAACTGTTATGTCGTGGATCAAAATCGGGTTTTGGTGGGTTCGATTCGTCTACGTGAGATTTTATTTGCGAATGAAGATGAATTGATATCGGAACTGATGGATACCGACGTGATCTCGGTTATGACGAATGATGACCAAGAAGTGGTTGCGAATGTGTTTAAGAAGTATGACTTTTCAGTTTTACCGGTTGTGAATGATGAAAAACGTTTGATTGGAATCATCACAGCGGATGACATCATCGACGTTTTGTATGAAGAAACAACAGAAGATATTCAAAAGATGGCTGCGATCATGCCTACGGAAGGTTCATATATTGAGACCAGCATTCTTGATATGGCGAAATCGCGGATCACGTGGTTGATCATCTTGATGGTTTCGGCGACTTTCACGGGCTTTATCATCCAAGGCTATGAGTCGACTTTGGCGTTGATTCCTGCCCTTGCGGCCTCTATGCCGATGATCATGAGTACGGCTGGGAATGCGGGTTCGCAATCATCCATCATGGTCATTCGTGGAATATCTGTCGATGATATGACGATCAAGGATATCGGGCTTGTGGTTTGGAAAGAACTTCAGGTAGGATTTGTGATCGGGGTCATGATGTTTGTGGTCAATGTACTGCGTCTATTAATCTTTACACCGGATGTTGGCTTGATGACGGATTTGGTCATCTCTGTTACAGTGTTTATTACCATTCTCATGGCGAAAGTGACAGGGGGTTTATTGCCTCTGGTTGCCTTGATTTTTAAACAAGATCCTGCGGCTATGGCGAGTCCACTGATCACGACGATCGTGGATGCCTTGGCATTGAACGTGTATTTTAACTTAGCCATACGTTTTCTAGCAATCTGATTATGTTATAATATGAGTACAATAAGTGTAATCAAGGAGGAAATATTTGATGCCTACACCACACAATTCTGCCAAAAAAGGTGATATTGCGAAGTTGGTTTTGATGCCTGGCGATCCTTTGCGTGCAAAGATGATTGCGGAGACGTTTTTAGAAGATGTCGTACAGTTCAATTCCGTCCGTAACATGTTCGGTTATACGGGTACCTATAAAGGACAGCCTGTATCGGTCATGGGTTCTGGAATGGGAATGCCGAGTATTGGAATCTATTCATATGAACTTTACAATGAGTATGATGTTGAGACGATCGTACGTATCGGCTCTTGTGGATCGTATCGTTTAGATTGCAAGATCTACGATGTCATCCTAGCGGACAGTGCTTATAGTGAGTCCAGTTATGCGAAGACAGCCTTTGGTTATGAAGAAGAAGTCATGAATCCAGATCAAGAGGTCAATGCGAAGTTGATTGATGTTGCGAAGAATTTGAATATTCCAATGCATGTGGGTCGTATTCACTCCGGTGATGTGTTCTATCATGGTGCGGGTTCAGTTCCTTGGCAAGAAAAAGTTGCGAAGTATGATTTGTTGGCAGCTGAAATGGAATCCTTTGCGTTGTTTGCGAATGCGCGTTATTTAGGAAAGAAGGCTGCGTGCTTGTTGACGGTATCCGATTCGATCGTCACACATGAAGCAACCAGTGCTGAAGAACGTCAGAATGCATTCACTAAGATGATGGAAGTCGCTTTAGGATTGGCAGGGAAATAAGATGAAGACGCTTCTCTTTATACGCGACATGGATTCAGAAGAGGCTGCTAAAAAAATTGAGGATGCCTTGGCTGAAACACGTTTGATTTACTCGGTAAATTTGAGGGATCGTTGCGTCGCGATTGAGGGGCGAAACGATGCCGTTTATACGGCAAAAGTAGCAATCCGTGAAGCGGGTTATAATGTCGATTAAGTCAGCCATTCTTGGCTGACTTTTTTGTTAAAACCTCTTGCAAATTCATTTTGATTTATGTTAGTATTATAGGGCACTGACGTATTGCCTTGGGGAAGTACTCAAGTGGCTGAAGAGGTGCCCCTGCTAAGGGTATAGGTCGGGTCAAACTGGCGCGAGGGTTCAAATCCCTCCTTCCCCGCCATAAAATTAGTGAATGGTCCAGTGGTGTAGTGGTTAACATGCCTCCCTGTCACGGAGGAGATCGCGGGTTCGAGTCCCGTCTGGACCGCCACGCAGGTGTAGTTCAATGGTAGAACGCGACCTTGCCAAGGTCGACACGAGGGTTCGATTCCCTTCACCTGCTCCATAAGAGCACAAGAGCACAGAAATGTGCTTTTTCTTTTATTTCCTGTAGTAATCGATCAAATGTCAGTGATAAAATAAGAACAGATGCAGGTGTAGTTCAATGGTAGAACGCAACCTTCCCAAGGTTGATACGCGGGTTCGATTCCCGTCACCTGCTCCATTTTTTATTTAAGGAGGGACGTATGGAAGAAAACAGCCCTTTGATTGAAGTCCTTGAAGAATTGATACGTCGAAGCTTGGAGGCTCAAAAGAAGTTTTTACCAGGCTCAAATCATCATAGTCTTTTGAAGAACCGAATCTATGCGCTGCATATCGCAAAAACCTTGATTCAAAATGAGACGGGTGAGCGTCAAACGCTTTATAAAGAAGAACTGGATTTGGCCCATGATCCACTCAAGTCACTCTTAAGCAAGAGTGAGAAGACCATTCAAAAGTTAAGTGCTGGGACGTGGCAACACACCCTACTCGAAAAGAACATTGAAGCTTTGAGCATTGCGGTCTCTTTATTAGATAGAGAACGGAATCGATTTAAACATTGACACAAAAAGGAAGGACATGATTGGTCCTTCCTTTATTGTTAATAAAACCCCCAGATAGTCTGGGGGTTCCGGAGAGCTTTAGCGGTGTAT
>CAYRIW010000010.1:0-54217 GCA_964424595.1 uncultured Erysipelotrichaceae bacterium
CATCATCAACCCCTTCTGGTGTCGCAATGCCTTCTTGTACGATATACAAAGCTTCGCGAAGATAAGAAATAATTATGGAATCAAACGATCATTCATTTAAGCAAACTTTAAGTCTATTAAGACACTTTCTTATGAAAGCTCAACGAAATATGCTACTGTATTCACAAACAAGGATCGAAAATAAAATGAAGATTATTGCTAAACGATTTGAGGAACTTACATTGGATGAGCTGTATGCCATCCTTAAAATCCGTGTCGATGTGTTTGTGGTGGAACAACACTGTGCGTATCCAGAGATTGATGGTAAAGATAAACAGGCATGGCATGTGATGCTTATGGAAGGTAGTGCAGTGATGGCATATCTTCGTGTACTTGAAGCAGGTGTATCTTTTGATCATGTGTCCATTGGACGCGTTCTATCCATAAAACGACGATCAGGTCATGGACGGATCCTTCTTAAAGAAGGCATCCGAATTGCGTTTGAAGTACTAAAGGCTCAAGAAATATGGATAGAAGCACAGACATATGCGAAAGATTTCTATGCCAATGTAGGCTTTCGACAGACGTCTGAAGAATTCCTGGAAGATGGGATTCCGCATATTCGTATGGTATTAGAATTACCTAAAAGGGATGAAGGAGTTAAGCGTGACAACACGAATCTATAAGATAACATTTGCGAGTGTCTATCCACTCTATGTTCTGAAAGCTCAGAATAAAGGCCGTACACAGGCAGAAGTTGATGAAATCATCTATTGGCTTACAAACTATACACTTGAGGATGTAAAGAGACTTGCCGAAAGTGATATTACGTTTGATGCTTTATTTAAGCAAGCACCTTTGATGAACCCAAATCGGCGCTTGATCACTGGCGTGATTTGTGGTGTTCGTGTCGAAACCATTGAAGAGCCCTTGATGCGAGAACTCCGCTATTTAGACAAACTTATCGATGAATTGGCTAAAGGTAAGTCGATGGAAAAAATTCTCAGAAAATAAATCGATTATTATGGTGAAAATCATACGGATCATTGATTGGATATGGACTTGAATCGTTCGTATTGTAGATGTACGATAAAGGTAGAATGGATGTCATGACAAATAATTGATCATTTTGTGTCATTCTTTTTGCGCAGTACAAAACAAAGAATATAGACAACTTTAAAAGGAGGATGCCGCATGGATATCAAGCTTCATTACGCAGAATCAGGGAGTGGATTTCCACTGATTCTTCTTCATGGAAATAGTGAAAGTGGAGAAGTCTTCCACCATCAAATCGAATACTTCGCTAAACAATACCGTGTCATAGCGGTCGACACTCGGGGTCATGGGAAATCCCCTCGAGGAACTGCACCTTTCACGATCAGACAATTTGCGGATGACTTGAATGTGTTTATGAATGAGATGAAAATCGAGAAAGCACACATTCTAGGTTTCTCGGATGGTGGTAATATTGGTCTGGTATTCGCGATGAAATATCCTGCGAAAGTCAGTAAACTGATTATAAGTGGTGCTAATCTAGATACTACCGGTATCAAGTTCATCTATCAGAGTGTCATTGACTTGGGCTATAAATTTGCGACGTTAATGTCAAAGAAAAGTGAAAGTGCAAAGAGGAACAGTGAACTCTTGGGTTTGATGGTGAATGATCCAAACATTAAAGTAGAGGACCTCAAACGAATCAAAGCACCAACGCTAGTCATGGCAGGCACAAAAGACATGGTAAAAGAAGCGCATACCAAGCTCATTAAGAATACAATCCCGAATGCGAGTCTTGTGATTATTGAGGGAACACATTTTATTCCTGTTAAGAAACACCAAGTCTTTAATGAAGAGGTAAAAGAGTTTTTAGATCAAGCACCATGAAACAAAGACCGATCAATAGATGGGTCTTTGTATTTAAATGATCAATTTTGACCCTGGTCAAAGAATAAGGTAATAAAATCCATTAGGATAATGGTGTACCTTAGGAGGAAACATTATGAACAAAACATATCAATTAGAAACGATTTCATGTCCATCTTGCATCAAGAAGATCGAAGGCATGCTTAAAACATTGGACGGCGTTGAAAGCTCAGAGGTTCTATTCAACTCATCACGCGTCAAAGTCAACTTTGATGAAAGTGCGATTTCTTCCGCATTGATCAAGGCAAAGATCCACCAACTCGGCTACACCGTAATCAGCGAAAAGTAAGTTGAACATCATGTTCAAGCTCACAAAGAAACAAATCATCCAGATTTCAACGGTGATGATTATCCTAGCGTTTGTCCTTAGTCGTTTTTCAAATCTTCAAAGCTTAGCCGTCGCTTTGATGCTTGGGACAACGCTCATCGCAGGAACCCCTATTTTTAAGAAAGCCTGGAGTGCTTTGCGCTATAAAATCATCGGGATCGATGCCTTGGTTTCCATTGCCGTCATTGGGGCATTATTCATTGGTGAGTATTGGGAAGCAGCGGCAGTCACCTACCTCTTCATGTTGGGCGACTATCTTGAATCGCGGACCATTGATAAAACACGTGAATCCATCAAAGCGCTCTTGGATCTCGCACCGAAACAAAGCGTTGTCATTCGGGATGGCGTCGAAATGACGATTCCAGCCGACGAAGTATTAATCAATGATACCGTCATCGTGCGTTCAGGTGAGAAAATCGCAGTCGATGGGACGGTTCTAAAAGGAACAGCCTCTGTCAATCAAGCATCCATCACTGGGGAATCCTTACCGGTTCAAAAAGAAGAAGGCAATGAAGTCTATTCTGGTACGATGTTGGAGACAGGTTATCTTTTGATTCGTGCGGATAAAGTTGGGGAAGACACCACCTTTGCGAAAATCTTGCAATTGGTTGAAGATGCACAAGACTCCAAAGCAAAGACACAGAAGTTCATGGAACGCTTTGCACGTTACTACACACCCTTTGTGGTGGTCTTGGCAATTGTCATGTATCTGATGACCCGTGATGTGGAACTCGCGTTGACCATCATTGTCATCGCATGTCCAGGAGCCTTGGTTATTTCAACACCGGTATCGATTGTGGCAGGGATTGGAAGTGGTGCCAAACATGGTGTCTTGTTTAAGGGTGGTGAATCGATTGAAAAACTTGGGAAAATAAAAGTACTTGCTTTCGATAAAACGGGAACCTTGACCAAAGGCAAGCCAGTGGTGACTTCAATTGAAACATTTAATGAATATACTGTTGAACAAGTCCTTCGTATTGCGGCAAGTGGCGAAACCACCTCGGAACATCCGCTTGCGAAAGCCGTCATCGATAATGCGCAAGCTAAAGGGATTGATGTATTACAACCAGCGTCTACAGAAATCATCCCTGGTCAAGGACTACGGTTTGAATACGATGCTAAGGCCTACTATCTCGGGAATCGTAAACTAACCCAGACAGAACACATCAAACTGAGTGCAGAAGCTGAAAAGAGTCTTCAAGCGCATGAAGAAGCAGGTGAAACGGGAATCATCCTTACCGATGAACAAACAGTTTTGGGCTTGATCTTCATTGCCGATACGATTCGTCCAGATGCGGATAAACTCATTGAAAAACTACGTAAACGTGGCATCAAACACATGGTCATGCTTACAGGCGATAATCCACGTACAGCTCAAGCCATTGCCAATCAACTTCATTTGGATGATGTGCGTAGTGAACTTCTTCCTGCGGATAAGGCCAACGTGTTGAAAGAATTACGTGAGAAGTATGGCGCTGTTGCGATGGTTGGGGATGGCATCAATGATGCCCCAGCACTCGCGAGCGCAGATATTGGGATTGCGATGGGTGGTGTTGGATCGGATGTGGCGATGGAGACAGCGGATGTCATTCTCTTGTCTGCAGAACTCAGAAAACTCGATTTCGCATTAGGCTTAAGTCGCGCAACGGTTCAAAACATGACCCAAAACATTGTCTTCGCACTGATCGTAGCAGGTACCTTGCTTGCAGGTGTTTTGGTTAAAACAGTTAATCTCTCGTTTGGAATGCTTATTCATGAATTATCCGTCTTCCTTGTCATCGTGAATGCGGTTCGGTTGTTAAAATACAAAGAAGTAAAGAAATAAGGTATGATTAGATCATAGGAGGCGACTCTATGACCTGTAATCATCATTCAAAAGAATCCGATAACTGTATCCAATGGGTACCCATCTTCAGCAATCTTTCAGAAGAAGAAATGCTTGAAGTGGCGTACATCACCCATGAGGCACGTTTTGATAAGGGTTCTTTTGTGTATATGGCGGATGATCCCGGGGGTAAGCTCTTTGTCTTGCATAAAGGAAAAGTCAAAATCTCACGCATTGGTCAAAACGGTAAGGAACAAGTCCTGCGTATCGTAGAACCCGGAGAGTTCATGGGTGAATTGAATCTCTTCAGTACAAATAAGATTGTGGATAATGCGGAAGTGTTGGAGCCTACGGTCATGTGTCTGATTGAAGCAGAGCCTTTGAAAGCGTTGATGGCTAAGTATCCATCCATTGCCTTCAAGGTCATGGAAGTGCTCAGTCAACGATTGAATCAAGCGGAGACTTTGATTGAAAACATCAATCTCTACACCGTTGAACAACGAATCGCACATCAACTCTTACATCTTTCTGAAGGGAAAAGGTCGATTCATCTCAAGATGAGCAAAGGCGATCTGGCTTCACAAATGGGCATGAGTCAGGAAACCTTAAGTCGTAAACTTAGTGCTTTTCAAGATTTAGGATGGATTGATTTAGAGGGTCAACGGATTATACATATAAAGAATCGTCTAGCATTAGAACAAAGTCTATCCGATTAACAAGCAGAAATGCTTGTTTTTTAGTGGTCAGGAAATAGGGAGTATAAAATGTACTTGTATTCTCTGACATACAAAGATCGATATTAATTTGATACAATAAAAACGAGGTATTGATATGCGCATCCTACAAACATCATTGTTGACTCAAAAGGTCAAAGAACTCTTTATTGAAGCCAATGTGGACATTGGACCTTCTTTAGTTGATCGCTTACGTTCAGCCATGGAAGCAGAAGCTTCTCCGATCGGAAAGAATGTACTCGCTAAGATCATTGCGAACGATGAGTATGCGAAGCGTGAGAAGATTGCGATCTGTCAAGACACAGGGGTTTCCGTTGTATTCATCGATATCGGTCAAAATGTTCATTTTGATGGTGGCGACTTCAATGAAGCCATTCATGAAGGTGTACGTCAGGCGTATAAAGAGGGATATTTAAGAAAATCTGTCGTGTCCGATCCTTTGTTTGATCGTAAGAATACACAGGACAATACACCTGCGATCATTCATGCACGTATCATACCAGGGGATGAAGTGCTTATCAAAGTCATGCCCAAAGGTTTTGGTAGTGAAAACATGAGTACACTCAAACTCTTTGCCCCTTCAGTTGGAATTGAAGGTGTGAAACGCTTCATCATTGAAACCATAGAGAAAGCAGGTCCGAATGCCTGTCCTCCAATGATTGTTGGGGTGGGGATCGGAGGAACGTTTGAACAAGCGGCTTTGATTGCCAAGCGTGCTGTCTTACGTGGTCCGGATCATCCGAGCTTAGACCCACGTTATTTTGAGTTGGAGAAAGAACTTCTTGATCAAGCCAATCGTCTAGGGATTGGACCGGCAGGCATGGGAGGAAGCACCACCGTTCTCGCCATCAATATCGAACATCATCCAACGCACATCGCTTCCATTCCGGTCGCAATCAATATCAGTTGTCATGCGTCGCGGCATGCGGAAGGTATTCTCTAATGGAAAAGAAAATACAATTACCACTGGATGAAGAAACGATTCTAAGTTTACATGCAGGGGATACGGTTCTATTATCGGGATCTTTGATCACAGGCCGGGATGCGGCGCACCAACGCTTGATTCAAGCACTCGATAAGGCTGAGGCTTTACCCATTGAACTCAAAGGTGAGGTCATCTATTATGTTGGACCTGCACCAGCAAGTCCCAATCATTCTGTTGGCTCTGCAGGACCGACCTCCAGTTATCGTATGGATCCTTTTACACCCGCTTTATTGGATGCAGGTTTAAAAGGTATTATCGGTAAAGGGGATCGTAGTCAAAGTGTCATTGATGCTTTGGTTCGCTATAAGGCAGTTTATTTTGCCGCAATCGGTGGATTGGGAGCACTCATCGCTCAAACCATTACCAAGAGTGAAGTCTTAGCGTATGATGATCTCGGTACAGAAGCCATCCATCGTTTCTGGATTGAGGATTTTCCAGTTGTCGTCGCCATTGATGCATATGGAAACAACCTCTATCAAATCGAACAAGCCAAGTATCGTAAGGAGTAAAATGTCCGATATCTATCAAAAAGCGCTTGAAGCGCATGCCTTATGGAAAGGTAAGTTACGCATTGAAATCAATGCGCCCGTTAGTAATCGTGAAGAACTCAGTTTAGCGTATACACCGGGGGTCGCAGAACCCTGTCGTGCAATTCAAAAGAATCCTGAGAAAGTTTACGATTATACTTGGGTTGGCAATACGGTTGCGGTCATCACCGATGGGACCGCGGTTTTAGGTTTAGGTGATATTGGACCCAAGGCAAGTCTTCCCGTTATGGAAGGTAAATGTGCCTTGTTTAAGGCGTTTGCAGGAATTGATGCGATTCCCATTGCTTTGGATACAAAGGATCCCGATGAACTCATTCAGATCATCAAAGCCTTAGCTCCCAGTTTCGGAGGCATCAATCTTGAAGATATTTCCGCACCTCGATGTGTTCAGATTGAACGTGCACTGAAAGAACAATTGGACATCCCGGTCTTTCATGATGACCAACATGGGACAGCCATCGTTGTGTCCGCCGCATTGATCAATGCGTTGAAGCTGGTGAATAAAGAGATGTCTTCAATCAAGCTCGTTGTGAGTGGAGCGGGAGCGGCAGGCAGTGCGATACTGTTCATGCTTAGAAATTTGGGTGTAAAGAACATCGTTGCATTCCGTAAAGAAGGCATCATCCTAAAAGATGATAAGCATGACTTTTTAACGAATGAGCTCGCGGAATTCACCAATCCTGATCAAATCGACATGACTTTAGCGGAAGCTTTGGTAGGAGCAGATGTCTTTATCGGCGTTTCAGCACCACGCCTACTCACTTCGGATATGGTGAAATCGATGAACACGAATGCGATAATCTTTGCCTTAGCCAATCCTGAACCTGAAATAGACTATCATATTGCAAAGGAAGCCAGAGCGAGAGTTGTGGCAACGGGACGCTCAGACTATCCCAATCAGATAAACAATGTGCTTGTCTTTCCTGGCATTTTCAAAGGTGCTTTACGTAGTCGAGCTAAGCAGATAACAGAAGCCATGAAGATCAAGGCAGCGGAAGCCATTGCTTCATTAGTCAGTTTGGATGAATTATCCGATGAATACATCATCCCGTCTGTGTTTGATTCGCGTGTGGCGGAAGCTGTATCGAAAGCGGTTGAAGAAGAGTCTCTGAAAGCGCTTTAATTTATTTACATAATAGTGTAGACTAGAACTATAGAACCACTAATCCATGCCAAGCGAATGTCTTCATCTATTAAAAAAGCAATGATGTACAATAAGATGTCCTTTTAGGGCATCTTTTTTTAAAGGAGTCCAATGTCACTGAATATCGATCAATTTCGTTATGCCACTTACTTTGCCCCAAGAGGTAAAAAACGGATGCAAAGCTTGGGAAATCAAGTCAGTCAACGTTATCTTTTACCAACCGATAAACTCATTGGTGTGATTGGAGATGCGGGGAGTGGGAAATCCTTGTTTATCAAAGGCATGTTTCCAGGATTAGAGTTGACCAATGATGACGATGGCATCAACACGCGTCCTTGTCCTTTGATGCGGGATTATGGGCGCTCACGTTTTACAGCGCATTCGTATCATTTGGATGCACGCTTTGAATTGGCATTTCATCAAGTCTATGAACTGGTGGAAGCCATTCAAGCGGCTTTGAAAGACAACTCACGCGTCATCGTTGAACACTTTGATGCCTTGTATGACAATTTGCATCAAAATGCGAATCTACTGATCGGTATTGGTGAAGAAATCATCATTGCACGACCCACCTTATTTGGACCTGAACCGGGAGAACTAAAGAATGTGGTCTTTCGTACCATACAATATCGGAGAATGGCGCATACGGCAGAAGACTGTTTGGTCCACGTTTTGGAAGAAGAATACCACATCAAAATCGATGTGCATGGGGATGTTAAACATGGATTCATCTTAGGTTTTACGAAGAAACCACGTGTATCCATTAAACAATTAGAAAAGAAAGTTCGCGCACTACTCGATCAACACTTGCCTGTAACCTATCGTGATTTTGAGCACATCCAAATTGGGCCAAACATCACGCAACACTGTACGGGACCGCGAACACATGTGAAGAATACCGATCAAGTTGAACATTTCAGAATTCTAGACCAATGGATCTATGATGAGAATTTAAAGGTCTATCAATTAATTGGTTTAGTCTCTAAAGAAGTTGTGCATGATATTCATAAAATCAATCAATATGCGGAATAAGGAGCAAATATGGAAACAGTTGTCATTGGAGTCATAGGGGCAGATGTGCATGCGGTGGGGAATCGCATCATTGAATATGCATTGAAACAAGAAGGCTTCAATGTCGTCAATCTGGGGGTCATGGTCAGCCAACAAGAATTTTTGGATGCGGTCATTGAGACCAACGCCAAAGCGGTTATTGTTTCGAGTCTCTATGGACATGGGGAATTGGATTGTCGAGGGATGGGTGATCGTTTCATAGAAGCAGGCTATGGACATGTGTTGTTATTTATTGGAGGCAATCTTGTCATCGGTAAAACCGATTTCAATGAAGTTGAAGACAAATTCAAAGCCATGGGCTTCCATCGTGTCTTCCCACCGAACAGTGATATCAATGAAGGCATTGAACGTCTCAAAGAGGACTTATTGAAGTCATGACACGTTTTTGTTTAATGGATGTGGGATCGACCTACACCAAAGGATGCTGGGTGGATACAGATCAAGTCGGAATCTTGGCTTGGGCAAGTGCCCCGACAACGGCATCTACGGATATCAATGAAGGCATCCAACATGTCTTGAATCAATTGAAAACGATTTATCCAGATTTCAATTATGAAAGCATGCGTTTATGCAGCTCCGCAAAAGGGGGTTTGCGCATGGTTGCGATTGGTTTGGTTGAAGATCTAACCCTCAAGGCAGCACGCATGGCTTGTGCCAATGCGGGAGCTAAACTTGTGGGGGCATACAGTCATAAGCTCAATCTTCAAGAACTCAAAGAAATTGAGACATTGAAACCTGACATCATTCTGCTCAGTGGTGGAACGGATGGAGGGAATGAAGAAGTCGTATTGCACAACGCAAAACAACTTGCCAAACTTAACATCAAACTCCCGATTCTTTATGCTGGGAACAAGAGTTGTCAGGATGAAATACATCAAATATTATCCGAGGTCAATCATGATGTACGCATCAGTGCGAATGTCATGCCAAGTTATGGGGTTCTTAATGTCGAATCGGCACGCGATCAGATCCGTGCGTGTTTCCTTGAGCAAATCATCGAAGCCAAAGGACTCAGTACACTGACATCCATCGTCCAAGATATCATTATGCCGACACCGGCCAGTGTTTTGGATGCCTTAAGTTTATTGGCCTATGGGACAAAACAAGAAAAAGGCTTAGGGGATTTGATGGCGGTCGATGTCGGTGGCGCAACAACCGATGTGTACTCACTAACGAGCAACCAAGAACCGTCTTCGGGTGTTCAAGTCAAAGGTTTGATAGAGCCCCTTGTGAAGCGCTCAGTTGAAGGCGATTTGGGTTTGCGCATCAGTGCGAGACATGTCTTGGATTTAGATTCTGAACTTCAAGTGGATGAAGAATTAAGTCTTTACGTGGATAAGCTTACACACGAAATACATGGTTCAAGCAATCCACGCTATGATGAAAAACTTGCGTCGACCTGTGTCAAAATCGCAAGTCGACGCCATGCGGGTCGTTTAGAACAAATCTACACCTCGATGGGCTTGGAAACGATTCAATATGGGAAGGATCTTAGAAGTGTGAAAACTTTGATTGGCATCGGTGGACCCATCGTGTATGCGGATGAGCCAAGTCGGATTTTGAATCAAGTCAAACAGACTGAGGCGGATATCTTATTGCCTCAAACAATGGAATTTATCTTGGATAAACAATACATCCTGAGTTGTTTAGGCCTATTGGCCAAAACACATCCGGATTGGACACTTAAAACAATGAAACATCATTTGGAGAAAATACATGGCTAAAATTGCATTAGAAGTATTTCTAGCGGAACGCGCCGAGGTTTTGAAGGCGTGGCCGACAGGAAAAGATGTTCATCTCGAAGAAGCGATTGAATATCAAAAAAGCATTCCGGATGCGAAGCGTTTCTCAAGTGTTCTTAAGAAAGCGGATTTGGATCGCGAAACATTGATTCAACCGCGTGCTGGTGTGGCGTTACCTCAGGAACATCTTGCTTTGCTCAAACATCTTCAAGATGAAGGGCATGCCGATCTACTCCCAACCACGATTGACAGCTACACACGTCACAATCGTTATGTGGAGGCGCAAGTTGGGATTGATGAAAGCATCAAAACAGGGAAGTCCTTGCTTAATGGTTTCCCAGCTGTCAATCATGGGGTGGCTATATGTCGATCTCTGAATGATGGACTAAAGGTTCCGCTTCAAGTGAGACATGGAACACCCGATGCACGACTCTTAGCTGAAATCACCTTAGCAGGCGGTTTTACTTCCTATGAAGGGGGTGGTATCTCCTATAACATTCCTTACGGTAAAAACTATTCCTTAGAGAAAACAATCCGAGACTGGCAATACGTCGATCGCCTTGTTGGTTATTATGAAGAGATGGGAGTACGCATCAATCGTGAGCCCTTTGGACCTTTGACCGGGACCTTGGTTCCACCGTGTATCTCACACAGTGTCGCCATCTTGGAAGCACTCTTAGCCGCTGAACAAGGGTGTAAGTGCATCACTGTTGGTTATGGACAATGTGGGAACCAGGCTCAGGACATCGCAGCAATTCGTTCGCTAAAAGTCTTAACCAAGGAATACTTGGATCGCTTTGGTTATACGGATGTTCAAGTAACTACCGTATTCCATCAATGGATGGGTGGTTTCCCCCAAGATGAAGCACAAGCCTATGGTGTCATTGCTTGGGGTGCCGCAACAGCCGTTCTTGCAGGGGCGACGAAAGTCATCGTCAAATCCCCGCATGAAGCCTTTGGTGTTCCGACCGCTGAAGCCAATGCGAATGGACTCAAGACGACGAAACAATTGACGCAAATGCTCAAGGACCAAAACAATGTGGACAGTCCTTTGATTCAAGAAGAAATCCGCTTGATCAGTGATGAAACGCATGCGATATTGGAGGCGGTTCTAAAACTTGGCGAAAATGATTTTGCCTTAAGTGCTATACGTGGCTTTGAAGCAGGTTTGATCGATGTGCCTTTCGCACCAGCGCAATGCAATGCGAATCAAGTACTTCCTGCCCGTGATCATCACGGTGCGGTACGGATCTATGAATTTGGCTTCCTTCCGTTCAGTGAAGAACTCAAAAATGTTCATCGCAGTAAATTGGATGAACGGGCTAAAGCAGAAGGTAGAGATGTGAGTTTTCAGATGGTGATTGATGATATTTATGCCGTAAGCAAAGGACGCTTGGTAGGGAGACCGCGATAATGAAAATAATAGATGTCGTAACGAGCTGTGGAAAAACTGGATTCTTCTTTGATGATCAAAAGGCCATTAAGAAACATGCGAAAGCAGATGGGAACTTTTATATTGGAGAACCCATTACAGCAGGTTTCAATCATGTGAGACAGGCTGGAGAATCTTTATCCATCCAATTGATTTTGGAAGATGGACAGATTGCTTTAGGGGATTGTGTTGCGGTTCAATACAGTGGTTGTGGGGGACGCGATCCTTTGTTCATCGCAAAAGACTTTGAACCCATCGTCCACCAACATATTAAAGAATTACTATTGAATGAAGAATTAGACTCATTCAAACGTTTGGCAGAGAAATACGATCATCTTCACATCGATGGAAAACGTATCCATACGGCTTTACGTTATGGTTTGACGCAGGCGTTGTTGGATGCGGTGGCGAAAGCTCAACATCTTCAAATGGCAGAGCTTGTGGCAAAAGAGTATGGGACAGACGTCAGTACAGAAATGATCCCTATCTTTAGCCAAAGTGGCGATGCTCGTTATGATAATGCGGATAAGATGATTCTTAAAGAAACCTCGGTACTACCGCATGGACTATTCAATCATGTGGAAGATAAGGTTGGATTTAAAGGAGAGAAACTTTTGGCTTATGTCCAATGGTTAAGAAATCGTATCGATACACATAAACAAAACCCCGACTATCAACCAGCGATTCATCTCGATCTTTATGGGACGATGGGCTTGATTTTCGAAGAAGATTTTGAGGCTATGGTTGAGTATTTCAAAACTTTACGTGAGGCAAGTGGACCGTATCGTTTACGTTTGGAAGGTCCAGTGGATTACGATGATCAAGAGAAGACTATGAATGGTTTGAGCATCTTGACACGCTTGATCGATGAGGCTGAATTGGATGTGCAAATCGTTGCGGATGAATGGTGCAACACCCTGGAAGACATCAAACGTTTTGCGGATGAAAAAGCTGGGCATATGATTCAAATCAAAACACCTGACTTAGGTGGTATTCAGAATGTCATCGAGGCTGTCCTTTATTGTAAGGATAAAGGGGTAGGCGCTTATCAAGGTGGTAGCTGTAATGAATCGGATGTCAGTGCCAAAGTCTGCGTGCATTGTGCGATGGCAACACAACCGTGTCAGATTCTTGCGAAACCAGGGATGGGTGTGGATGAAGGTTTCATGTTGGCGTTCAATGAAATGCAACGCATCTTAGCGGTACAAAACGCTAAGCAAAGGAGAAGACATGGAGTGCATTAAAGTTTTATCACCGACTGCGATCTTAGGCTATGGCTTTCCCATTAGCAGTTTTGAAGCAGGCATGGCCAAGTTGCCCGATTGCATTGCGGTGGATGCGGGATCGACGGATCCAGGCCCCTATTATTTAGGGGCTGGGATATCTTTTACCGATCGTTATGCGGTCAAACGCGATTTAAGCATTATGATTCAAGCTGGCATCGAACATCATATTCCAGTACTCATCGGTAGTGCGGGAGGAAGTGGTGCTCAGCCTCATCTTAAATGGAATCTTGAAATCATCGAAGAAATCATCCAGGAACAACATCTCCACATTAAATTAGCAGTCATTTCAGCAGACGTTTCGAAAGAACGTGCTTTAGCTGCTTTAAGTAGAGGTGAACTCAAACCCCTTCATCCTGCACCTGAAGCAACGGAAGATGACATCAAAGATGCCAGTCATATTGTCGGTCAGATGGGGGTTGAACCCTTCATCGAAGCTCTCAAAGAAGGTGCTGATGTGATTCTCGCAGGTCGTTCATATGATCCCAGTATGTTTGCGGCTTTGGCAATCCATAAAGGCTTTGATCCAGGGATCGCTTTACATTGTGGAAAGATTCTTGAATGCGCGGCCATCGCATCCAGTCCAGGCAGTGGCAGTGATTGTATGTTTGGGACCATTTATGCGGATCGTTTTGTCTTGGAGACCCTAAATCCAGCTCGTCAATGCACGACCTTAAGTGTCAGTGCACATACACTCTATGAGAAAACTAATCCGTATATTCTCCCAGGGCCGGGCGGAACTTTAGATCTTCATCAAACCAAATTCACACAACTCAATGACCAACAAGTAGAGGTAAAGGGAACCGTCTTTATTCCAAGTCATCCTTATACCGTTAAATTAGAAGCTGCAAAGTGTGTCGGTTATCGTACCGTGAGCATCGCAGGGGTTCGAGATCCTTTCTTTATCAAAGCTTTGGATGAGATTCTAAGTGGTGTCAAACAACGTGTACATGATAATTTTAAAGAGTTGGATTATCATCTCAACTTTAAGATTTATGGTAAGAATGGCGTCATGGGTGATTTGGAGCCAATTAAGGAAATAAACAGTCATGAGCTTGGCATCGTCATTGATTCGGTTGCGAAGACTCAGGATATCGCCAATACGGTGTGTAGCTTTGCCAGAAGCACGATGTTGCACTATGGTTACACAGGGCGTATTGCGACTGCTGGTAATCTGGCATTCCCATACTCACCGAGTGATGCCAAAATGGGTGCGGTATATCAGTTCTGTCTCTATCACATTATCGATGTTCAAGATCCTTTGGAGTTGTTTCCGATCGAATGGAGGGTATACTAATGGTTAAACTATTGGATATGGCAAAGGTTATTCGTTCAAAGAACTCAGGTCCTTATGAACTGACCTTGGATATCATCCTTAAAGATGAAGCCAGTTATCGTTTGCTCATCGAGAAACAATGCATCACAAAAGAAGTGATTGCGAACTTGTATCGTATTCCGGTCGAAGATGTGATCAATGTGATTCACTTTGAACCCGCACATGCGATCAAAGCTACAATCGTACGACCGATGTGCAGTGGTGATCTTAATGAGACGGATGTCTATGGTGCTCAACAGCACGCCCCTTTATTACAGTTGGAATTTGATATCTAAGTAGACCGTAAGGTCTATTTTTGTTTACAAAAGAGTTTACGATTGAGTGATTTTTTTGTTTACAATATGGTTTACAATTATGTTATACTTTGTTTACAATTTAGTTTACGATAACGTCGAGGTCAACATGATTGAACAATATATACAAAAAATTAAAGACGGAATCTATCCAACACGCAATGATTGGTTCTCTAAGTATGGTGTGCACGGGAATGCCTATAATGAACTTGTTAAGTATAAACAAAATCATTGTAGGCAAATTGATCTCTTTACGCAGGAAAAATCACTATATTATAATGCGGACTACATCACACCGATCTTAAAGACCTATCATGATCGAATTATAATGAATTTTGAGCATATGAATTATTTCCTAGACCGTGTTGAAGAGGTAATCGTATTTAGCGAGGTTGAAGGAACGTTAGAGATTGAAGGAATAAAAACATCTCGCAAGAAAATAGAATCAACTCTTCAAAAGGATGTGATAACCACTCCAGAAGAACGGATTATCCAAAATATGAAGCGTGGGATTGAATTTATCAATAACCATGAAATCACTGAAGAAAATATTCATCAACTTTATTTGATTCTTTCAATGGATAGCTTAAAGGATGATGAACAACTTGAAGGAAGTTTCTATCGAATGTCAGATGTGGATATCATTGGTTATTACGGTGAAGTAAGTGATCGAGGCGTTGATGCAAAAAATCTTGGGGACGCTATGAAACAACTAGTTTCATTCATAAATGAGCAGCTTACGAATCAAAGTGAAATCTCCTACCTCGTTCCGCACATCATACATTACTACATTTTATATCTTCATCCTTATTACGATTTTAATGGAAGAATGGCGCGTATGTTGTCCTACTGGTACACATTGAAATGTCCTTTTATTAAAGAAAAATTACCTATTTTTAGTGAAGCGATCAACTATAATCGAAAAACAAAGGCACAATATTATCGATCGATTGAAAGTTCACGTGTAGATGGGAACGATTTGACGTACTTCCTTAAGACTCTATTTGAATTAGGGGAGCGCTTTGTGTCGATGTATGTGCAACTTTATGAAATTGATCAATATACGAGCAAACGAATGATGAATCTGACAGATAACGAGTTAAGTGCAATCAAAACGATTTTATTGAATATTAAGTATGGAGACGCTTTTACATGGGAACAATATCATTTCATGTCAAAAGAACAATATTCGAAACAATATACTTTAAAACTTATGAATGGGCTGGTTGATAAGAATGTGCTAGAGCTCAATAAGCGAGGGAAAATTAACTATTATCGTATGTCAATGTAAGTATGACCATCTTTTCCAAAAAAAATACAAGTCACAACGATAAGCTGCGACTTAATGAAAATCTGTTCCAATCTTCAACGGATTAATTGAATTATAAGATAATCAATGTTTAACTCTATATAGAGCCAATTCCCCCCTCCGGTGGTCTTGCATGGTTCAATTAAATACACATTGGAAAAAAGTCACTTGCCCAGTTACGAATCCCAATGTGTATTTACTTTGTCCGATTTAGTACAGCTTCGACATTCATTGTAGGTTCACTGACAACTTCATCAATCTCATCATAGTTCTTAACGACGGCCATAGAGACAAAGATATCCAAGATATACTGTGCTGCGATCATGGATGTCATGTTATAAAGATTTAGGGTAGAGGCCACATCGATGGTCAGGATGGTTTCTGTACATAAAGCGCTTAATTTTGGGTTCTGTCGACCTGTAATGAGTAAACTCGGAATTTCAAGACTGTGCATGCGCTCGGCAATGTCGATAATCATTGGATTACTACCGCTTAAGGATATCAGGATGGCAAAACTTGGAATCTTTTTGATTTTGAGCCTTGAAAGGTGTTGCCAGTGATCGGAGTCGTAGGCGATGGCAGGGATGTTGACCTCTTCAAAACGATACTGATACATGCGTGCGAGATCAAAATTGGTGCCTGTTCCATAAATACCGATGTGTTGGCAGTTATGCATGATGTCAAAACATCGCTTGATGACCTTGATATCAAGCGAAGAACGTGTTGTATCCAAGGATTTGGCGTAAATCAAAGGAAGACGCGAAATGATGTCCTCCGTTGTGCTTTCTTTCGTAAAAGGGATGTCCATCGCAACTTCTTGTTGGGCAAGATAATGTTCATATTCAGAAACATAAGCGAACTTAAAATCTGGGAAACCACGATACCCCAATTTCTTGCATAAGCGTACGATGGTGGCATTGCTGGTATAGCTGATGATGGCAAGATCGCGCAGGCTCATGCGTAATAATTCATGCGGATGCATGAGAATGGTGTTGATCACGGCTTGTTCCTGGTGTGTCAGATTATTTAAATGTTTGAGTTGTTCGATGATCATATGTATCATTGTAACAAGGAATGGTATGCGTTGAAAGGTGGAAACGAAGATGAAGATTGCATTTGTAGACATTGATGGAACAGTTCTCGATTATTCACGCGGGATGAATCAGCCAACGGAGCATTGTCTTGAGGCGTTTAGGAGATATCGCGAACAGGGCAATCTTTTGATTATTGCGACCTCACGTTCGCATTTAGTGGAAGGTTTGGACGCTTCAATGTTTGATGGTTTTGTGTTTAGCAATGGTCAATACATTGAGTATCAAGGGAAAATACTGAAAAACAATATCTTTTCAAAAGAGCAGATTCTCCTTCAAAAAGCCATCTATAGTAAATATGATGGGGGATCGTTCTATTCAGGTGTCAATGGCCAATGGATTTGTCCGGATCGTATAGAACTTTCCATTGCGCATATGGTTTACTATGGTTTGGATCCCAAGCGAGCCCATGAACATTTTCGTCCATTTGTTTTGGATGAGATTGAAGCGACAGCTGCGACAGCTACTTTTGATGATATGGAAAAGATGCGTTTAGCAGAGAAGGAATTACCGCAAGAATGGGAGATTCATGCCTATTATGATCCCAACGATCTACGGATGGATGTGCATCTACCTGGCATCACAAAAGGCAGCAGTTGTATGATGCTTGTTGAATATGCTGGTTTGAAACGTGAGGATAGTTATGCGTTTGGGGATGGTATGAATGATTTGGAGATGTTGACGTTGGTTGGACATGGGGTTGCCATGGGCAATGCCGATCCACGTGTCAAAGCGATCGCGGACACCGTAAGTGAAGATGCACTGGAGGATGGTTTAGCCAAGGTTTTTGTACGTTTGTTTGATCTTTAGCGGTCTTTTGATCGCTTTTTTTATGTGAATTTCATACAATGATAGTAATCAATGGAGGTCTTATGATCAAGAATGAATCCTTGTATTTAGCCGGTCCGTTAGTCTTTTATGTGAATGGTATTGAGATGTGGCAGGCATGGCGTAGAGAGGCCCTTTATCATGGTTTCAAAGTTGCTTTGCCAAATGATAATGTGCCAGAAGCAGAGCCTGGGAATAAGCGTCAGTTAAGTGCTTCAATTTTCAAGAACTGTCGTGATTCAATCAATCAAACCACAACGATCATCGCAAACCTTGAGACGTATCGTGGAATGGTTCCGGATGGAGGCACTGTTTTTGAAGTGGGAATGGCTTATGGTAAAGGTGCCAAATGTTATGGTTATACGAAAGATAAGCGACCTGAGGGTCAAAAGTATGGTTTAGCGAAGTTGAATGAAGAAGGCATTTGGGATTTAGATGGACGTAAACTACCGAATTACCAGCTTCCTTTTGGGCCTTGTTTGGTAGGTTCAAGCAAGATCATTGAAGGATCCTTCAGTGATGCATTGGCAGTTTTTAAAGCGGATTTGGAAGAAGAATCCAAACTTAAAGCCAATCGTAATGTCGAAGTTAAGGTGAAAGTGGCGGAAAGAAGCTTGTTTGCTAAGGATAAGCCTTTGGTCTATCTATCAACGTTTGAGCGTTATGATATTGATGCACAGTTGAAATTGACCGCCATGAAGGAGATTCTCAATCGTTATGGCTTTGAAGGCATCAGTCCTTTGGAGGATGCCCCAGGCGTTGAGCGTATTCAATCGGACGATTTGTATGAAGTCACATACAATACTTTTGATCACTATCAACAACATGTGCGCAACTGTGACATCATCCTTGCCAATTTGAATCCGTACCATGGCTATGAACCCAATGATGATGTGTCCTTTGAGTGTGGCATGGCTTTCCAGTTAGGGAAGAAACTATTCGCTTATGTGGATGATTTGCGCCCAATGGTCGACTTGATTCCCAATGGGGGCGAAGCCAATGGATGTCGTGATGTGAATGGAATGAATGTGGAAGACTTTGAGAATCCTTTGAATCTTATGTTTGGAGCCTCATTTACGCTGTTTACAGGAGCCTTTGAAGACGTTGTCAAACAGATGGCAGATGCCTTGCTTAATTTCAAGCTGGCGGATGATTTGGTTCCACCTATTCTATAAACACAAGCCACTGCGGTGGCTTTCTTTTTGGTATGATGATGAAGTGAGGACCTTATGAGCATAATATCAAGAAATGATTTTCTTCTAAGTCTAGCATCGAAAGACAAGAATCGTTTTGATGAATACAAACAACAGCTCCATCCCATCGATGTGGCCCTTTATCTTGAGCGCAGTACGAATGAAGAATTCGATACCTTCATCAAATTCACAGATGTGAATTATCGCGCACGCATACTTGAACAGGCATCGATCGACATGCAGATTCGTTTTCTTGAAGTCTTACAATACGAAGAAATTGTCGATCTCTTTGCATTGATGTCCAATGATGACGTTGCATATACTTTAAGAAATCTACCAATTCATAAACGTAAAACGTTATTGAATGAAATGAAGGCATCTGAAACACAGACGATTGAGACGCTTCTTGGTTATTCTGAGGACAGTGCTGGGGGCATCATGACCACAGAGTTCATTGCCCTTAAGAAGAATTTGAATGTTAAAGATGCGCTTTTAAAAATAAAAGAGATAGGACCTAAGACGGAAGTCATTGAGTTGATCTTCGTTATTGATGATGAACAAAAGTTATATGGTACCGTTGACTTACGCGATATTTTTGTTGCGGAGGATAAAGTGCTGTTGGAAGAATTGACAAATGTTCATGTCGTAACGGTCTATCCAGAAACGGACCAAGAAAAAGTTTCACTCTTGGTTTCTAAGTATGACTTGAAAGCCATACCGGTCATTAATAAGCAACGAGCGCTCTTAGGAATCATAACCGTGGATGATATCATCGATGTCATCGTACAAGAACATACTGAAGATATGTTGCGTTTAGCTGGGGTGCGTGGACAAGATCTTGAGAATCGTTCCGTATTCAAATCTGTTCAAAGGCGTCTCCCTTGGTTGATGATCAATCTAGGAACGGCATTTCTAGCGGCGTTTACCGTTACCCTATTTGAAAGTGTCATTGCACAGGTTGTGGCCTTGGCATCGTCCATGTCGATCGTGACAGGGATGGGTGGTAATGCAGGGAATCAAAGTCTATCGGTTGTAGTGCGAGGGATCGCATTGGGTGAGTTGGATTTCAAGAAAAGTTGGCCTTTGGTTTTTAGAGAAATGTTGGTAGGCATCACACAAGGGGCAATCATTGGTGTTCTCGCGGGTATCATTCTCTATATGAAGGTTGGAAACACTATGTTTGGGGTCATCATTTTCATAGCGATGGTCATGAACATGTTGATTGCGACAAGTTTTGGCTTCTTGATTCCTTTGATCATCAAGCGTTTCAATTTTGATCCAGCCTTGGGTTCATCCATCTTCTTAACGGCGTCTACGGATATTTTTGGCTTCTTTATTTTCTTGAGTTTAGCGAAGTTATTCTTGCCCTATTTGACATAAATACGGCGATATTGAAAATATCTTAATTATTTTCAGAAAAAAGTATTGAAAGTTACATTGAGCTGTGTTAGATTTATTTCAAGAAAAGGCCGGGTGCTGATTATGGAAACTACGAAAACATTAACAATTCAGTATCAAGCATATTATTTTTATTTTTATTTTAGGTAGCTCGGTTGATATCGGTATAGATATTAACCTGTTTTACTTGGTTAAAAATAAATCTATGCTGGTCAAAATTCATCTTCCTCAACAAGCCGCATAGATTCGCGGCTTTTTATTTGTTGAGGGGAGGGAACTTATGAAAAAGATGATCACACTGGTATTGGTTTTATTGATGTTGATGGTTGGTTGTACAACAGCTGAACCTGCTGAAGAGAAGGAAGATGTAAAGGTCATTGGCGTACTTTTACTGGTTACACACCCTGCGCTGGATGCGACCCTTGAAGGCATGGTTTCAGAGCTTGAAGCCATGGGTCATACCGGAAAGTTTGAAATCGTTATTGAAAATGCGAATGGCGATGCGGCAACGGCGGATTTGATCGCAAAACAATTCGTTAGTGATAAGGTGGATTTGATCTATGCCATTGCGACAACAGCTGCACAAGCAGCGTTCAATGCGACGCAAGGTACGGACATTCCTGTAGTCTTCAATGCTGTAACGGATGCGGTTGCGGCGGGTATTGTTGCTTCAAATGATGCGCCAGGTGGAAATGTCACGGGTGTATCGGATGCGGCACCGTTGGATCTGCAAATTCAATTGATCAAAGAGTTGATGCCGGAAGCGAAGAAGATTGGGATGTTATACAACTTGGGTGAAGTCAATGGTTTGATTCAAGTCGAACAAGTTCAAGCATTGGCTCCTCAATTTGGTTTAGAAGTGGTTGCGACAGGTGTAACGACTGCTTCTGAAATGGCAAGTGCCGCTCAACAGATCGCAGGTGAAGTCGATGCGTTCTATAACATTACCGATAATCTAGTTGTATCCAATACGGCGATTGTCACCGATAAAGCCGCTCAAGCAGGCATTCCAGTATTTGCGGCTGAGGATGGGGCAATGGACCAAGGATTATTAGCAGTCGATGGTTTAAGTTACCTCAAATTAGGCAATCAAGCTGCAGCTTTAGTTGCCAAGATTTTATTTGAAGGTGTTTCACCAAAAGACCTTAAAGTCAGCACGGCTACAGAGACAAGTTTGGTCATCAATCAGACGATTGCCAACACTTTGAACATCACCATTTCGGACGCCTTGAAGGCGCGTGCGACATTGATTGATTGATATGTTGTACTTTGGAATTGAAGTATTGAATCAAGGCTTGGCGTACGGTGTCTTAGCGATTGCGGTAACCTTGACCTACAAAATATTGGATTTTCCAGATCTCTCTGTGGATGGAAGCTTCCCCTTAGGCTCTGTGATTGCGGCAGTCGTATTGTTAAAATGGGGATCGATTCCCTTAGCCCTGCTTCTCGCTTTTATTGGAGGCTTAGGCGCTGGATTGCTCACAGGCTTCTTACATGTCAAACTCAAGATCTCCAATCTACTCAGTGGTATCTTGGTCATGACAGGACTTTACTCAATCAATCTCATGATTGCAGATAATCGCTCCAATCTACCCATCTTCAATGTGAAGACAATGTTTACAGTCGGAGCTTGGGTAGAAAAATTACCTCTAGATCTTCAGCCTTGGGTGACAAAATTCTACTCAACTATGATTCTGTTGATCGTGATTGTATTGCTTAAGTTGGTGATGGATTGGTTCTTAGAAACCAAACTGGGTTTTCTGCTTAGAATCACAGGAGATAATCCTCAACTCGTCATTGCTTTAGGCGAAGACATCGGGAAGACGAAAATCTTAGGTTTGATGTTGTCGAATGGAATTGCCGCTTTCTCAGGCGCCATTGCCATGCAAATGTTTCGCTTCTATGACATTTCCTTGGGCAGTGGGATCGTCGTTGTTGGTTTGGCATCGGTGGTCTTGGGGACTAGCGTTCTGGGATTCATGAAATCTTGGAAGATCACGACTTTAGTTGTTCTCGGTTCAATTTTGTATCGCTTAAGCATCTCGGTTGCTTTGGCATTAAAGCTTCCTCCAAGTAATTTGAAATTGATTACGGCCATCATTTTCATCTTGGCCTTGGTCTTGAATAATAAAGAGCTTAGACCTAAGTTCTTGAAAGGATGGGATAAACATGCTTAGACTCTCAAACATTGATAAGCGTTTCTACATAGGAACACCGCATGAGAATCAACTCTATCAAGATTTGAACATTCATATTCAAGATGGCGAGTTCATCACGGTCATTGGTTCCAATGGAAGTGGCAAGTCGACCTTCTTCAACATCATTGCTGGGACACTGCAACCCGACCAAGGTTCCATCTTATTTAAAGGCCAAGACATCGCACATCTGCCTGAACATCTACGTTCACGTCACATCGCACGTGTTTACCAAGATCCTTTAAAAGGAACAGCACCTTCGTTGACGATTCTTGAGAATCTCTCCATGGCTTATAATAAGGGTAAGAAATTCAATCTATCGCGTGGTGTCGATCAGAGTTTACTCGAACACTTCAAGCATGAGCTCAAGTCATTGAATTTAGGCTTGGAAGATAAATTGAACAATCGTGTTGGGACCTTGTCGGGTGGGCAGCGCCAAGCCTTAAGTCTCTTGATGGCAACCATGGTTCAACCCGAATTGCTGTTGCTGGATGAACATACGGCTGCTTTGGATCCCAAGACATCGGAATTGATCATTGATTTAACGCAACGTTTGGTCAGTGAGAAAGAAATCACGACGGTTATGGTTACCCATAACCTAAAACAAGCTTTAGATGTTGGGGATCGTTTGATTATGTTTCATAAAGGTCAGATTGTCTTGGATCTACGGGGTGAAGAAAAGCGTAAGTTGAATGTCATGGATTTGATTGCGAAGTTTAATGAACTCAATCTTATGCATGAATTGAATGATTCTTTGATCTTAGGTTAAACGTCCAAATCGGACGTTTTTTTTAAGTCATCTGTTTTATACTTATGGTATTGTTTATATAAGGAATCACCATGAACAAGCAAGACAATAAATTCTCACAAGCAGAAACCTGTATTCTTATGGAACCGATGCACGCCAATATCCATGGTCATGTGCATGGGGGCGAATTGATGCGTTTGATGGATAATACAGCAGGCATTGCGGCAGCGAAACACGCTAAGGGTGCAGTGGTAACGGCACGGGTGGATGAGCTGGAGTTTCACAGTCCTGTGTTGATTGGCGACATCGTGACCTGCATCGCGCAACTCTGTTATGTGGGGAACAGTTCGATGCAGATTTGGGTGAGTGTCTATGTGAATAATCTCAGCGATGCCAATGAAATGAAACTAGCCTTATCGGCTTTCTTTACGATGGTGCATCTCAAGGATAAACAAGTGGCACGAGTTGAACCCTTGCATCCATCTTCCCCCTTGGAGCATAAGCTCTACACCTTGGGAGAGGCAAAATATCTAGAAATCAAAGCAAAGAGGAAAACACAATGAGACGTAAAATCATATTTGACTGTGATCCAGGTTTAGATGATGCTTTGGCTTTATTAATCGCTGTGGCACAAAAGGACTGGGATATCTTAGGGGTCACCACCATTGCCGGGAACTCTTTGATTGAGTATACGACGCAAAATGCCTTAGACTTATTGGAGTACTATGGTAGGCCGGATATTCCTGTTGCGAAAGGCTCGAGCAATCCCATTTTAGGCCGCTTTGCCTCGGGTTCACACGTCCATGGATCCAAAGGAATCGCCAATATTGAGTTGCCCAAAGCCAAGCGTGAGATTGAGAAATTACGCGCTCACGAATGGATCGCACAAACACTTATGGCATCACCTGAAAAAATTACGATCATTGCGACGGGTCCACTTACGAATGTGGGTGTGGCTATCAGCTTATACCCTGAAATCATGGATAAGATCGAGATGATCTCACTGATGGGTGGGTCGGTCCATGTCGGGAACGTGGGAGCGGTTATGGAAGCCAACACCAAGAATGATCCTGAAGCAGCACACATCGTATTCAATTCTGGCGTGAAGATTGCCATGTTTGGCTTGAACGTGACCTATCAAACGGTGATTTATCCGCATGAGATGGATGAGATTGCCAAGCTTGGTAAGTTTGGTGCTTTGGCTGCGGATTGTCTACGGTATCATTTCAAGAATTATCAAGAGCTTCCTTACTTTGATGGTGATCCATCGCACGACAGTTGTGCGGTTGCTTATCTGATCCAACCCGAACTTTTCACCATGGAAGAACTCAATGTGGTTGTGGACTTAAGTGGTTCATACAGTCGTGGTCAAACCATTGTCGATCAACACCGTGTGACCGGTCGTCCATTGAATGCGTGGGTAGCGCTCGCTTCGAATAGAGAAGGTTTTGTGGCTTTGATCAAAGACGCTGTTCAAAATTTGAATCAAGCATAGAAAGGCATCCATTTGATTGAACTCAACAACGTTATAAAAACATATACAACGCGCTTGGGGGTAATAACCCAAGCGCTTGATTCGATAAATTTAGCGTTGCCCGAAGTGGGCATGGTTTTTGTGTTGGGTAAGAGTGGGAGTGGAAAGTCTACCTTACTGAACCTCTTGGGTGGTTTGGATCGTGCCGATTCTGGCCACATATTGATTGATGGTGAAGATCTTTGTATCAAGAGCGGGAAGGACTTAGATGCCCACCGATGTTATGTTGTTGGCTTTGTCTTTCAAGACTTCAACATCATTGAGCACTATAGTGTTCGTGAGAATATCGGTATTGCGATGGAGCTTCAAGGGAAACCGATCGATCAGAAACACCTTGAGCGGACACTTGAAACGGTTGGCTTAGAGGGTTTTGAGCATCGAAAAGGCAATGAAGTCTCGGGTGGACAGAAACAACGCATTGCGATTGCCCGTGCATTGATTAAGCAACCCCGTTTGATTCTTGCGGATGAACCCACAGGAAATCTGGATTCTGAGACGTCTGATCAAATCATGCATCTCTTAAAAGAAGTTTCAAAAGAAACTTTGGTTGTGGTGGTGTCTCATGATCCAGAAGAGGCTCAGCAGTTTGGGGATCGCATCATAACCATCAAGGATGGACGGATTGCGAAAGATGAAATCATACAAGAAGCACATGAACAGCACCCAAAGACCAAAGAAATCAAAGGATTCTTGAAACTCAGTTCAAGTTTTAAGTATGGAATCCACGCTTTACGACCCAAACGATTGCAGTTGGTAATGACGAGCATGTTGTTGACCTTTAGTTTGATGATCTCCAATTTGTTGGGGGCGTATTTGCATTTCTTGAGTAATCCAGAGGAACGATTAAGCAATGGTTTCCAAACTCAAGCGATCATTGAAGATCTACAAGGCTATCTCACACAAGCCAATGCGGAGATCTTGATCATCGGGACCTATGTCTTATTGTTGGGTATATTTTATGTGTTTCTCTCAATCAGTGTCGAACAACGCATCAAGCAGATGGGTATTTTCAAAGCCATTGGGGCACGTCACCACGATGTGTTAAAAATCTTTGTTTGGGAAGCGTTGCTCTTAGGTTTCAGTTCTTTCGTTTTATCGAGTTTGATGGCCTATACCTATCTCTTGGATATCAATAAAAAATTCTATGATGGGCTACAAGTTCTGAGTCTATATCACGCACAGCTCATCTTTCATGGGGCATTATCCTTAATTCTACCTGGCTTGTTCGTCGTGGTTTTGACACTCAATACCTTGCGCAAGAACAGCGTGATTTCAATCTTAAAGGAAAGCTAGATGATACAACTCATAAATGCAAACAAAACCTATACCAGCAAGTCTGGCATCAAAGTCAAAGCCTTGGATCATGTCAATCTTGAGTTCAATGCGAAAGGGCTTGTTTTTATCTTGGGTAAAAGTGGGAGTGGTAAGTCCAGTCTTTTAAATATACTAGGTGGTTTGGATTCGGCCAACACCAGTAAGATTATGATCAATGGTCAGGAGCTTAAGCGATTTGATGATCGCACTTGTTCCATCTATCGAAACACACACATCGGATTTATCTTTCAAGAATACAACTTGATGCACAACTTGAATGTATACGAAAACATCGCTTTAGCGCTACGTTTACAAAATAAAGAAGTAGATGAATCAAAAGTCTTGGATACGCTTGCTTTGGTGGATCTTCAAGGCTTGGAAAAACGACGTTTGGATGAATTGTCCGGTGGGCAGAAACAACGTGTTGCGATTGCACGTGCATTGATTAAGGATCCAACCATCATCTTGGCGGATGAGCCTACTGGGAACTTGGATTCGCAGACCTCAAATCAAATCTTTGAAGTACTAAAACGTTTAAGTAAAGATAAGTTGGTCATTGTGGTTTCGCATGATCGTGAATTTGCGGAGCTTTTCGGTGACCGCATCATCACACTGAAAGATGGCAAAGTTGAGGAAGATACACAAGCGAAGGTGGATGAGGCGTTCATTGCGTTGCCACAAGCCATTCGAGCACGTTTACCCTTTGCACTCAAAGCGAAGATGAGCTTTGAGAATATTGTTCAAAATAAACTTAGATTGATCGTTACTGTGATGATCGTGTCTTTTCTGGTTGCGGTTTTATCTGCGGTCTATACGGCTTTGTATGTGAGCGCGGATGTGACGGGTGACTTGATGGATTTGAGTCAGCAGACACAATTGGTGCTCAGTGAACCCATCCCATTTACGCAAGCGGAAGTCGTCATTCCTAAGTTGAATGAGACCAGCCCTAAGAAATTGAATCGTGAAGCTTTGTTAGAGCTTCAAAACATCAGTAAAAAACACCAAGCCATTCTGTTTCCTAAAACACATCTGTGGGTCGATGAAGACTGGCTTCGCATCCAAGATTTAGGCTTGACTGTATCCAATCCGGATTCCTTAGCAAGCGATGTGGTCATTCGACCAAATATGGAACTGCTTGAAACAATTAATAAAGCGAGTTTGACTTTTGTGTCCAACTTGAAGGTACTCGACCGTCATCGTTTGGGACGATTGCCTGAAGATCGCTTTGAACTCGTTATTTCCAGTGCATTGGCGCAGTATGTCCTTGCCTCACAAGGAAAAGAGCTGGATGATTATGCGTTACTTCTTGATCAATTTCTTAATGTTGGGACACTCCATCGTCTAAGAATCGTTGGGATCGTCTATGATGAAGCGATTCTTTTAAGAGGGGATCAAAGCATCTTGAATACGAGCTACACAAATCTCTATGTCCATCCCAGCTTCCTACGTTATAATCCCTTACCGACGCAGCTTGTGAGCTATGGTGTTCAAATGACGGAAAAGACAGATACGCACGCTTTGATTGAAGATTTGAAAACAGTGGGGTCCGTTACACTTTTACCGCGTATCACAGATCGTTTGAATCGTTACACACGACATGAACTAACCTTATTGATGGCGGTTATTGTGCCAATCATCGGCTACTTTGCGATTATCTTTCTCGGAAATTACATTGCGTCGAGCATTCTGAAACGCAAGAAGCAAATTGGTATCTTACGGGCTTTAGGAGCCGAAATAAAAGAGGTCCAATGGATCTTTATGATCGAGGTCCTCTTTGTGGGGATTTTGATTGTAGGTTTGGTACTGGTGATGGTTCCCTTTATGATCGATATCTTGAACTTTATCTTCAAGGTTCATTTCTATGATACCTTCATTGCTTATTATCACTACGATATCTTTAGCTTAGGCTTAGGACATTTCATAGAGGTCATCAGCTTACTGGCTTTGGTGAACTTGGTCATTGTCTTCACATTGACCTATCACATCAATATTCTTGATCCCGTGGATATCATTACTGGTCGTTAGGATTGATAAGTGCGTAGTGATAATGGTCTTTCCATTGACCGTTGATGTGCACGTTCTTACGCATCAAACCTTCACGTTCAAAGCCATGTTTCTCGAGCAATTGCCAAGATGGAACATTGCTGGGCATGACACCGGCTTCAATGCGGTGCAGCTTGAGTGTAAAGAAGGCATGATGAATCATCAGCTTAAGGGCTTCACTCATATAGCCCTTTTTATTATGGTTTTCATCCAGTGCATAACCAATGTAGGCGCATCGAAGTGGCCATAGAATATCGTTTAATGCGATGGTTCCAATGAGCTGGTGTGAACTGTTAAGAAAGATGCCATAGCGAAAGCTTTCCTTATTTTGCCACTGTGTTTCGTAGGTATGGATATACTTGCGGATATTGGCAAGTGTATAGTATTGATCGTTGCGTGTGAACACATAAGGCTTGAAGAAAAGACGATTCTTGAGTTCATATTGCAGAAGTCGTTGGTCGTCGTGTTGGATGAAGGGTCTGAGATAAATACGTTCACCTTGAATCATATCTTCATATTAGCATAATCTTTGAGTCAAATTACTATTAAAAAGAAAGTGATTACGTTAAGCTAATCATGAGGTAAAGCTATGAAAATCAAAATATGGGCAGACTATAGTTGTCCTTTCTGTTATATCGGTAAGACGACACTTCAGAAAGCGATGGATGAATTGGGTTTGGAAGATGTGGAAATTGAGTATAAAGCGTTCTTGTTGGATCCCAATGCGCCAATGACAAACATTGAAAGAACAGAAGAGGCTTTAGCACGCAAATATCGTGTTTCACGTTTGGAAGCGAAGCAAATGGTGGATGGCGTTGTGCAGCGCGCTAAAAGTGTGGGTTTGCATTATCGCTATGATTTGGTTCAAGCGACGAACACGAAAGCAGCGCATCGATTATTGAAATTAGTCGATGAGAAGCATAAAAAGGCATTGAATGAAGCGTTGTATCATGCGTATTTCATTGAGGGTAAGAATCTATCGGATCCTAAGGATCTCTCGGTGATTGCTCAAGAATTCGGAATCGATCCGATGGATGTGGAAGCATTATTTAATTCTGACGTTCAACAGAATGAGCTTGAAGATGACATAAATGAGGCAAGAACCCTGAAAATCGCGGGTGTTCCTTTCTTCTTGTTTGAAGATGGATCGAGCATCAAAGGTGCTCAGCCGATAAGTGTATTTAAAGATAAACTCAGGAATAAGTAGTGTCTACTGTGAAAATTGTGTGAAAGCTTTCAGATGAATGTAATAAGATTCATTGGTTAAATTGATTGTATACTTCGTTTTATAATGCTATATTTTAGATGTAAACACTTACAATGTGTTTAGATAGGGAGGCATATAATGAAGAAGTTACTTATTCTTTTAGCGACACTTCTCTTGGCTACATCACTTGTTGCATGTAAAGCTGAAGAACCTGTTGTCGAAGTGAAGGACGTCACCTTAAAAGTGTGGGGTTCTCAAGATGACCAAGCAATGCTTGGCGAAATGGTTGAAGCGTTTAAAGCGGCTCATCCAGAAGCAAACTGGACGATTGAACTCGGTGTAGTTGGCGAACCAGATGCACGTACTAAATATTTGGAAGATCCAGAAGCTGCTGCAGACGTATTCGCTTATCCAAATGACCAAGTCATGGACCTCGTCAATGCGGGTGCATTGTATGAAGTTACGATCAACAAAGATGCGGTTGTTGCTGCTAACATCCAATCTGCTGTTGATTCTGCAACGGTTGATGGCAAACTTTACGGTTACCCAATGACAGCGGACAATGGTTACTTCATGTATTATGACAAGAGTGTCTTCAGTGAAGAAGATGTCAAATCATTAGACAAAGTATTAGAAATTGCTCAAGCTGCAGGCAAAAAGGTTATGATGGACGTATCTGACGGTTGGTACATTGCTTCATTCTTCATCGGTGCTGGTAATACCTTCTCGATGGTCGATGGCAAACAAGTATTAGATTTCAACAATGAAACAGGCTTAAAAGTCGGTGAAGCGATCAAAGCATTCACAGCACATCCTGCTTTCTTAACAGGTAATAATGATATTCTGAAAGCTGGGATAGGTACTACTATCGCGGCTGGTATTTCTGGAAGCTGGAATGCTGCAGATATCTCCACTATCTTAGGTGAAAATTATGCAGCTACGAAGTTGCCCGAATACACTTTAGATGGTGTTTTAACTCAAATGGGAAGCTTTGCTGGTTTCAAATTGATGGGTGTTAACAGTTTAACGGCATTCCCAGAAGAAGCAATGGCTTTAGCTGAATTCTTGACCAACGAAGAAAACCAAATCAAACGTTTCGAAACGCGTAAATTAGGTCCTTCAAACAAGAATGCGGCTCAAAATGAAGCTGTTCTTGCAGACGTTGCGTTGTCCGCTTTGGCTCTACAAGCACCATTTGCAATCAGCCAAAACGCTGTAGCTGGAACCTATTGGGGACCTGCTGAAGCATTCGGTTTAGCACTTGAAAATAAGGACTACACAATGTCCATTCAAGAAATGCTTGACGCTTTAGTATCACAAGCTGCTGGCGAATAAGCTTAATACAAGGATTCTTATCAAGGGCAATATGGTTTCATATTGCCCTTCTTCTTAATGAAGGGGTGTACTACAAATGATCAAAGAGCTAAAAGCATTTGGGAAACGAATTGGTTTGTTTTTTACGCATTTCTCGCAAGGGGATCTAATAACCAAGGCATCCTATGTCGTCATGGGTTTGGGTCAACTGTTGCGCGGGCAATGGGTAAAAGGTGTAGCTTATTTAGGGGTTCAACTTGTTTTCATTTTCTACATGTTGGTTTCGGGTGTTTCGAGTATCTATGGTTTAGGAACACTTGGGACAAAGCTTCAAGAACGTGTTTGGAGTGAAGAACGTGGTATTTTCGTGGTTCAGCCTGGAGACAACTCGATGTTGATGTTGTTGTTTGGGGTTGCGGCGATTTTCGTGGTCCTTGCTTTCGTGATGGTCTATTGGATGAGTGTCTCGGGCTCCTATCAGAACCAGATGACCTTGGAAGCTGGCAAGAAACCTCTGAATTTCAGACAAGAGATTGATGTGTATTTGAATGAAAAATATCACATCACGGTACTAACATTACCTGTCTTTCTGACCTTCTTGTTTACCATCGTTCCTTTAGTGTTCATGATTCTGCTTGCATTTACGAACTTTGACCGTTTTCACCAACCTCCTGGAAATCTCTTTACTTGGGTTGGTTTTGAAAACTTTACCGCTGCTTTGTGGAAAGATCCACTCAAGTCGAAGACGTTTATTGACTTGTTGATTTGGACATTGATTTGGGCTGTGTTCGCAACAGTCTTGAACTATATCTTTGGTATGGTTCTTGCGATCATGATTAATAAAAAGGGCATCAAGCTCAAACGTTTCTGGCGTACGATCTTCGTCGTTACGATTGCGGTTCCACAGTTTGTCAGTTTGATGTTGATGTCGCAACTTTTGGCAGACCAAGGGACATTGAATGTCATTCTTCAGGAAATGAATCTGATTGATAAATTCTTACCGTTCTTATCGAATCCAACGATGGCGAAAGTTACGGTCATTGTCGTCAACCTTTGGGTTGGGGTTCCCTATTCGATGTTGATCACATCGGGTATCTTGATGAACATTCCAACGGATCTCTATGAAAGTGCCAAGATTGATGGTGCGAACGCATGGGTTCAATTCTGGAAGATTACACTACCTTATATGTTGTTTGTGACGGGTCCCTATTTGATCACGCAGTTCATTGGTAATATTAACAACTTCAATGTTATTTTTCTCTTGACCCGTGGAGGTCCACTTTCCTTGGAATATTTCCAAGCAGGGAAGACCGACCTCTTGGTTACTTGGCTCTATAAACTGACGGTGAATGAGCAAAACTATTCATTGGCTTCAACGATTGGGATCTTCATCTTCATGTTAAGTGCCTTCTTCTCATTAATTGTATTCAATAAAACAGCTTCAACACAAAAGGAGGATGATTTCCAATGATGAAAAGCATGAAAGCACGAGCGAAAGCTGGCAATGCCTTGGTTTATGCAATTTTGTCTGGTTTGTCCTTCATTTGGCTACTTCCGATTGTTTGGTTGATCATGTCTTCCTTCCGCAAGGAACCAGGTGCTTATACAGCCTATATCATTCCCAAGGAATTTACTTTAGATAACTATACGCGTTTATTTACAGAGACGACGCTCTTCAATTATCCACGTTGGTTCATGAATACCTTGATTGTGGCGATCTTCAGTTGTATCATTTCAACGGTTATTGTGTTATTGACAAGTTATGCTTTGAGTCGCTTACGTTTCAAGATGCGTAAACCGATGATGAACATTGCTTTGGTATTGGGGATGTTTCCAGGATTCATGTCGATGATCGCAATCTATCACATTCTTAAAGCATTTGGTTTGACGCAAAGTCTATTCGCTTTGGTTCTGGTTTACTCTGGAGGCGCTGCTTTGGGATATTACATCTCGAAGGGTTTCTTCGATACGATTCCAAAGGCGATTGATGAGTCCGCGATGTTGGATGGGGCTAGTAAGAATACGATCTTCTGGAAGATCACCCTGCCGTTATCCAAACCAATCGTCGTTTATACGATTTTGATGGCTTTCATTGGTCCTTGGGTTGATTTCATCTTCGTAAGTGTCATCATGAAGGATAATTATCAAAATTACACGGTTGCCTTAGGTTTGTTCCAAATGTTATCGCGAGAAAATATCTATCAATACTTCACACGCTTTGCGGCAGGTGCGGTCTTGATTGCCATCCCAATCACCATTCTCTTTATCTACATGCAAAAGTATTATGTGAGTGGAATTACAGGTGGCTCAGTAAAGGGTTAGTATGTTAAAAAAACTATTTTTGCTTTCATTGATAATCGGCTTATTAACGGCGTGTGCAAGCACGCCGATTCGTTCGGATAAGAACTATGTGTATTATGAAATCTTTGTTGGATCTTTTTATGATACCAATGAGGATGGAATGGGTGATCTTAAGGGTGTCGAAGCGAAACTGCCTTATCTCAACGAGATGGGTGTTGGCGGCTTGTGGTTGATGCCCATCCACTCATCGCCAACGTATCATAAATATGATGTGACAGATTACAAAGCGATTGACCCGAAATATGGAACGATGGAAGACTTTGATGATCTCATCGCAAAAGCAAATGAATACAAAATCGATATCATTATTGATTTGGTTTTGAATCACAGTTCTAGTGAACATCCTTGGTTCATTGAAGCAAAACGACAGGTGCTGAATGATGAATGTGATTTGGAACCATCATACTGTGATTATTATGTCTTTAGTGAACAAGCTCAGGGTAAATACTATCCAATTGGTAAAGGTTATTACTATGAAGCCTTATTTTGGGATAAGATGCCTGACTTCAACTTAGATAATCCTAAGCTTCGTGAAGAATTCGCGTCCATCATGAAATTTTGGTTGGACAAGGGTGTCAAAGGTTTCCGTTTAGATGCGGTCACATCCTTCTACAATCAAGATGTGCCTCGAAACAATGAGTTCTTAGCTTGGGTAAGTGATACTGCCAAAAGCTATAAAGAAGATGCCTATATCATTGGCGAGGCATGGTCCAGTGAAGGTACGGTATTGAAGTACTATCAAAGTGGTGTTGAAAGTTTCTTCAATTTTGGCTTGTCTGCGGCAGATGGTAAGATTGCGTCGACGATACGATCGAAGAAAGGTCAAGATCTTGCGACAGCTTTGGTTAATTATCAAGCGCAAGTCAAGGCTATCAATCCTGATGCTTTGGATGCGCCGTTCATCTCTAATCATGACCAAGGTCGAAGTGCTGCTTATTTCAAGAGTGACCAAGTCATCGCATTGAAACAAACGGCGAGTCTTTATCTCTTGATGCCAGGACGTTCTTTCATCTATTATGGTGAAGAGATTGCGATGCGTGGCAGTGGTAAAGATGAAAACAAGCGCTTGCCGATGATCTGGAGTTTAAGTGAAAAAACAGGGCAGACACTTGGTCCAAGTGCTGCAGACTATAAGAATGAGTTGGCAGCAGGTGTTGATGAACAATTGAAGGATAAAAATTCCTTGTTGAATCACTACAAAAATCTTGCACGCATCAAGAATACATTCGATGTGATTACAGAAGGTGATTTGGAAGCGCTTGAGCTCCACCCGAATGTGTACGCTATCAAATCATCCAATGAAACTGATGCTGTGATTGTGATCCATAATTTAGCAGAAGAAAAAGTGACGCTTAAATATGATTTCAGTGAATACAAGATTGTTGAGCAGATCTATCATTTAAGTACAAAGAAAGCTCGACTCAATCCACAGTATATAGAAATAGAAGCATCCAATTCTGTTGTATTGCAAAGAAAGTAAACAAGTTTAAGACTTGTTTGCTTATTATGCTTGCATCTAGTTATGACAACTATATAATACAGTTATAAAGATTAAGGAGAACTATGGACGAACTGCATATTGCCCGATGGGCTGAATTACCTTCGATTGATCTTTACAAGGAACAAGTCATTGATTTAGTGAATCTAAACCTAAATCAACTCGGTGTGCGTCCAATAACAGCGTCCATGATCAACAACTATACGAAGTTGAAATGGATCCCTGCTCCGATCAAGAAAAAATATAGTCGTAGGCATGTATCGCACATTATGGTCATCGCACTCCTCAAGGATATCTTTGAACTCTCTGAGATCGTCAAAGGTATCCATCTGAGTAAAGAGGCTTTGGGTTTGGATGTGGCCTTTGACTGTTTCGTTAATGAAGTTGAACGAGCATTCAAATTGGTTTCAATTGAGAAGATTGAAGAAGCTTTTAGCTTGAATCAATTGCCCAATGCGCATCGTATCTTACGTTATACAGCATTATCGTTTGCCTTGCATCGTTTTACACGCAACTTATTGTTAGAAAGAGAAGGTATCATTCATGAAGCATAAAATCGCATTATTAACAGACTCGGGCAGTGATGTCCCCTATTATTTAGTTAAAGAACTTGGTATTTTTGTCGCACCTTTACAGGTCAACTACAAAGACCACAGCTATCGTGATGGGGTCGATATCGACGCGGAAACGATGTATGAACGTCTACCGATTGAAGTTCCTTCCACATCTTTACCCTTAGGTGAGGATATCACTAAGATTTTTGAACAAATTAAAGCAGAAGGCTATACGCATATCATAGCGGTCGTCTTATCCAGTGGTTTATCGGGTACGTATAATCTCATTAACTTGATGGCGAAAGAAGCGCCTTTACCAATGGAAGTCTTGGATACTAAAAACATTGGGATTGGCAGTGGCTTAACGGTTATCAAAACAGCTGAATTCATCAAAGCGGGTTTGAGTTTTGAAGAAGTCATTGCCAAAGTCAAAGAAACCATTGATAAGACAAAAGTTTACTTTGTTTTGGATACCTTGGAGTATCTACAAAAGGGTGGACGCATAGGTAAAGTTACCGCATTGATCGGGTATGCTTTGGACTTAAGACCCATCATTACCTGTAATGATGAGGGCATCTATACGACTGTTGCGAAAGCACGTGGTCGTATGGTTTCGATCAATCGTTGTCTACAAATGGCTTTGGATTTCGTAAAGGATGCGGAATCGTTTACGATTGGATTGGCTCATGGACAAGCCTTGGATGAGGTTCTGAAGTTGAAAGAACAATTGATTACGAAGTATGGCGATAAAGTTAAAATCTATGTTGGTCAAGTATCGCCTGCTTTGGGTGTACACACCGGTCCTGGTTTGATTGGAATGGGCATTCAAATCGACTAGCATCTTTCTTTTATCTAAGATTGAGCTGTGTTAAACTCAGTTTAAATAGAGGTAAAGCATGACACATCAAAGCATTACTGTAAGCACGTTGATACCAAAGCAAGTAGCCTGCGTATGGGATTGTTGGACAAAGCCTGAACACATCATTCATTGGAACTTTGCGTCCGAGGATTGGCATTGTCCGTCTGCGACAAATGATTTGTTTGTGGAGGGTCGTTTCAATTGGCGCATGGAAGCTAAAGATGGAAGTTTTGGTTTCGATTTCACGGGACACTACACAAATATCTTAAAACATCAGCTTATTGAGTATCGTTTGGATGATGATCGCTTTGTAAGTGTCCAATTTATTGAACGAACAGAAGGTATTGAACTTGTGGAGACATTTGAAGCTGAAACGGAGAATTCCATTGAACTTCAAACGATGGGTTGGCAAGCAATCTTGGATAATTTTAAAAAATACTGTCTAATTGACTAGAGAACCTCATGCGAGGTTCTTTTTACGTTGTATTTAGACTATGAATTGTCTATCATTGAAACAAAGAGGTAAGCTTATGAACTTTTTTCCCTTATACATCATTGGGGCCATCTTGATCAGCTATGTGCTTTTCGAGTCTGTTGTCATCTACCGCAAAGCCTACAAAAGAGGTTTAGAATTAGGAATGACGAAGACACAACTCAATGAAACGACACGCAGTAGTGCGATTTTCTCGATTGTGCCATCCCTTCCGATTTTAATTGGATTGGTTACCATGATTCCTTTGTTTGGGAATGTGGTCATTCCATGGATTCGCTTGAGTGTCATTGGCTCCGTAAGTTATGAAACCTACGCGGCATCGCAGATCAAACAAGCTGCGGGTGTGGCAAGTTTGACGGAAAATCTTCAGGTGTATTCGACGGCAATCTGGACGATGACTTTGTCAATCTTGAGTGGAATGATCATCCTCATCTTCTTTTACAAGCAATACACCAATAAACTTGAAGCCATTAAGATCAAGAATCCACGTTGGTCCGAACTCTTGATAGCGGCCTTATTCATGGGTTTGGTTGGGACAATTGGAGCCCAGCAAATCACCATGGGTGGATACAACGCCTTGGCGTTGTTCATCAGTATTGCCATCATGGCTGTTCTTGCTTTGATATCTCGAAAATTCAAGTGGATGGAGGAGTTTGCACTTCCGGTCTCAATGTTGGGAACCTTGATTGCGCTCTACTTCATCATGGGGGTGTGAAATGACCCAAGCTCAATATATTGAAAAACTGCATCGTCATGGACGACGTTTCATGATCATATCGACTGTGCTGATGTTGCTGGTGCCCTTCGTGTTCAGTTGGATCAACAATGCTTGGCCAACTTGGGGTCTGATTGTTAAGGGCTTCATGACCGTTGGGGCGATTTATATTCCCATCGGAATTATTGAAACCTTGAACTATGCGCCAATGCTTGGGGTTGGGGCGACCTATATCTCACATGTGACAGGGAACATTTCAAACATGAAACTTCCTGCAGCACTCAGTGCGATGAAACAAGCGAATGTGGAACCTGGGAGTGATGAGGCAGAGATTATCGCGACTTTGTCGGTTGCGTCATCTTCAATTGTTACAACGATTATTATTTTTGTAGGGGTAGTATTGTTGCTACCGTATTTAGGCATTGTTCAAGAATTTTTAGGACCCGTAACGGATTACTTGGTTCCAGCGATTTTCGGAGCATTGGGCTTGGTCTTTGTGGTACGGCATTGGAAATTAACCATCGTACCCTTGACGGTAATGCTACTGCTTTTTGCGTTTGTGATCAAAGATCCAACGATTCAACCCGTATTCGTTCCCATCGCTTCTTTGTTATCGATGGTGACGGCACGTTGGATGTTTAAGAAAGGCTGGGTAAAATAATGGATGCACTTGAGCGTTTACAAAGCATTTTACAAACAAAAACCATCTCGTACGCTGAACGTGAACGGATTGATTTTAGCGAGTATGAGAAATTCATAAGTTTGATTAAACAATACTATCCTTTGTTTCATGAAAAATCTGTGGTAGAACGTGTGGGGATGTATAGTCTCTTGTATGTGATTAAAGGAACGACAGACTTGAACCCCATTGGTTGGATGGGACACTACGACGTGGTGCCTGTGAATCCAGAAGGATGGAACCATGAACCTTTTGGGGCTGAGGTGTATGAAGATTATGTCTATGCCCGTGGCGCTTTGGATATGAAAGGCCATGTGGTGGCCATGCTTGAAGCAATTGAATCTTTATTGGTCGAAGGCAAAACATTTGAACGTGATCTTTACATCATGTTGGGACACAATGAAGAGACAGGGTCAGCCATGGCAGATTCAGGTGCCAAAGCTATTAAAGAGTTGCTTATTTCCCGAGGAATAACATTTGAGTGTGTTCTCGATGAAGGTGGAGCCTTCATTGATGGAAAGAAGTTAGGCGTGAATGGGACTGTCGCGCTCATTGGAGTTGCGGAAAAAGGCTATCTTGATGTGGAAATCATGGCACGTCGTGAAGGCGGTCATGCCTCAACACCACCAGAGCGGAGTGCACTCTTTGAAGTGACTCAAGCTGCAGGTCTAATGGAATCCAATAAGTTCAAAGCGGATTTCAATCCGGCAACCCGTGCAATGTTTGAAGCCTTGGTTCCTGCCATGGACCAACCTTTAAAGTTTCTTTTCAAATACAAAGATATCTTCAAACCAATTTTACTCAACGTGATGACGAAGAATCCTGAAACAGCCGCAACTGTTCGAACGACCGCAGTAATGACAATGGCATCCGGTTCTAAAGCACCAAATGTATTAGCACAAGATGCGAAGGTGAATTTGAACTGTCGCATCGTTCCCGGCGATTCTGTGGAGGAAGTGGTGTCAAGGATCAAGCGTAGAATTGGTTCGCGCTTCACGGTGACACCCATCAATGGAAACAATCCCACTTCAGTATCTTCGGTCGAGAGTCGTTGTTATACGTCGATTGATAAGGTGTTTAAAGAAGTTTATCCAGATATTAAAGTTGTTGCACCGTATTTGATGATTGCAGCTACGGATAGTCGTATTTATCATGATCAAGCTGAAGGGGTCTATCGGATTCAACCATTCATGAGCATTAAGGATGATCGACCAACGATCCATGCGGACAATGAACGTGTGGCGATTGCGTCTTATTATCAAGGCATTCAGTTCTTTAAAGCATTGATGTGCACGTTAAATGGAGTTCAATGAAATGCATAAAATAGCAATTGTAAATTCGAGTAGTTTTGGGAAATACTTCCCAAGTCATATTGAACGTTTAGAATCCTTGGGTAAAGTTGAACACTTTACTTTTCCAGCTGATATTGCGGGTAAAGACTTGGCAGAAGCACTTGCAGAGTTTGATCTGATCATCGCAAGTGTCACACCATTCTTCACAAAGGAATTTTTCGACCATCATCCGGGATGTCGCTTGATTTCGCGTCACGGCATCGGTTATAACAACATCGATATCCATTCCGCAAGCAAACACAAATGTATGGTTACGAAAGTTGAAGGCTGGGTTGAACAAGATGCGGTGGCAGAGAACGCGATCGCTTTATTGATGAATCTAACACGACTACAAAGTCCTGCTCAGAGGGCAGTACTTGAAGGTAGATGGGTTGATCGTGCAAAATTCCTAGGCTATCAAGTACGACACAAGACAGTTGGTGTGATTGGTTATGGAAATATCGGTTCTCGCGTTGGGGAAATCATGAAGAATGGTTTTGAATGTCGTGTGCTTGCCTATGATCCGAATCTGGATTTGAGTCAGAATTCATCGTGCGAAGCTACGAATCTGGAAACAATTTACAATGAAGCAGATATCCTGTTTCTGAATGCAAGTTTATCTCCCGCCAATCGCCACATGATTGATACACAGACCATTGCGAAGATGAAAGATGGTGTGATCATCGTCAATACAGCGCGAGGTGAGCTCGTGGATGATCAAGCGATACTCAAGGCTGTGGAAACGGGCAAAGTCTTTGCGTATGGAGCCGATGTGGTAGAGGGTGAACCGATTGACGCAACGCATTCCTTATTAACACATCCCAATATCCTGATCACGCCACACATTTCAGCGTACACCTATGAGTGTTTAGAGGGTATGGGTAATTCCTGTGTCGAGGATTGTGAGTCTGTTGTACGCCATGAACTTCCAAAACGTTTGATTAATACGGAGTTGAGATTTTTATGAAATGTTTTGAATTGAATGGGAAAATATTTTCGATGGTTCTATTTGATATGGATGGTTGCTTGATTGATTCTGAATACCTTAATATCCGATTATGGGGTGAGGTGTTTGAACATCACCAAGTACCGATTTATCATGAAGAAATGTTAAATTGGAGAGGTTGGGATTTTAAGGCAGTTGTGAATCGTATCGAAGAAGCTGCGAACAAACCTGGAAGTGCGGAGCGTTTTCGCCAAGAACGTGATGAACGCTTCTGGAAAGCGATGGGAAATGGGGATTTAAAACTTAAACCCTATGTCCTGGATATCTTGAATGCACTCAACAAGAATGGAATCCCCTATGCTTGTGTGACATCAACGCATTCGTTTAAAGCAGATAAGATCTTGAAACATTTCGAGATTTTTGATCGTTTCAAGTTTATTTTGACTGGGGATACTGTCCAAAAACTGAAACCAAATCCAGAACTGTACTTGAAGGCAATCGCAAAAAGTGATGTTCCAAGGGAAGAAATATTAGTCTTTGAAGATTCTAAGCATGGCATCAAGGCGGCTCTAAGTGCGAATCTAAATGTCGTCTATGTCATCGATCGCGATCCCATTGATGTTGGTGAGCTTGATTGTCTTGGTGTTGTGGAAGACTTCAGTCAAGTCTTAGAACGAATGCAATGGAAAGACGACAATGTCGTATAATAAAAGCACCATGAAAACAATTTTATCCATCGATATTGGCACAAGCAATCTTAAAGCAGGTTTATATGATTTAGAGGGGCATCTGATGCATGTCTCATCGCGTCCAGTCCAACTAAAGGAAACGATTCAGGGAGAAATATCATTTCATCCCGATACGGTATTGGCGTCGTGTTTTGATTTGATTCAAGAAATGTTGAATCGTGTGCCCAATGATGAAGTTATTTTATCATTAGGCTCTGCCATGCATACCTTTATGGTATTGGATGCGCACGATCGTGCGGTCAGCGAATGCTTGATTTTTTCAGATCAACAAGCCAAAGATCATGTGGAAGCTTTTCGTAATACGTATGAACAGATGCAAATCTTCCAGCATACAGGAACACCTTTACATACCATGTCCTGGATACCACGTATTCTGTGGTTGAAATCAGAAGGTAAACTACAGACCAATGATCGTTTACTTTCGTTCAAGGAATATCTCTTATTACGCTGGTTCAATCAACGCATCATCGATGTATCGGTTGCCGCATCCAGTGGTTTATTGAACATCCACAGCCATGCATGGTATGAACCTTTGATCGATGTCTTGGGGATCCAAGCAACACAACTTTCTCATCCAGTCCCTATTACACATCATTTCGAAGTCGATTCAAAGCTATTTAATCGACAATTGACAATCGTTGTTGGCGCAAGCGATGGACCCTTATCCAGTTTAGGCACGACTCAAAATGATCAAGCTCGAACTTTGACCGTAGGCACGTCTGGTGCGATTCGTCGTTTCAGTAAATCACCGATCTTGAATCCTAAAGCAAATCATTTCTGCTATGCCTTTAGTGAAGATCATTGGATCGTAGGCGGACCTACGAACAATGGGGGCAATGTCATCGAATGGGCAATGAAGCAATACGCACTTAAAACAGATAAGCCATATGACAAACTTACACAGCTCTTAAAACAAACAACACAAAATGATTTGATCTTCTTACCGTACTTGTTTGCGGAACGCGCACCACTGTGGTCCAATGATGCGAAAGGAATGATGTGGGGATTGACACATCTCACCACTCCCGATGATCAATTGGTCGCAGTAATCGAGGGGATTACGATGAATCTAAAAGCAATCGCCAACAGTTTTGATGCTGGGAATGAACCCTTGTATGTCAGTGGTGGCTTGAGTAAGATTGAAGCTTGGGTTCAGCTCTTAGCCAATGTCTTTGGAACGGACGTATTTGTGGATGATGGAGCAAATGCGGCTTTAAAGGGTGCCTATCATGTGGCGCGAGCAGCGCTTGGAATAAGTGATATGTTTACAGATGAGAAATCTCAATCGGAATCGCATCTTGAACCACAAGCTAAAGCTGTGGAATATTACACAAAAAAACAACAGCGTTTTGAAACACTGTTGCATGCATTCTTGAACATCGCTTAAGCGGTGTTTTATTTTACTTTGACAGAGACGTTGCCACTTGTCATATCAACCGTATAACGTGCATCCCCTTCAAGATAAATTGGATCATCCGAATCACCTGTATAGTTGAAACTTGGTGTGAAGTTACCCGATGTCTTATCCACATCGAATTGGAAACCTTCGGCTTGACTTAGAATGAGTTCGGCATTGCCGCTGGTCATTTCTAGTGCCAATTGCTCAGGCGCATCCAAATGTGTATCCAAACTGAGATTTCCACTGGTCATGTCGATTTGAATCAGATTCGAGAAAGAGCCTGTCGTGCGAAGTTCACCCGAGGTCATTTCAACACGAAGATCTTCACCCATGACATCGTTCAGGCGTGTGTTGCCGCTGGTCATGGTCATATTCAAACGTGAGATGTTAGCGTTTGAAAGTCTAAGTTCACCGGATGTCAAATCAATAATCATGTCTTCAGTATTCAAGTTTGATAACTTATGACTGCCAGAAGTGAGATTCAAGATGACTTCTTCATAATCATTTTGAGGAACTTGAAGTTCTAAGTAAGTCAAAGGGGTACGATAGAAGAAGAACCAAACATTGTTTTTGTTTTTACTGCGGATCGTTAACTTTCCATTGGATGCATCAATCGAAGCATACTTCGATGAACTCAAGCCTTTTTCCGCTTTCTCAAGCACATGAATCATACCGTCTGAGCTTGGTGTTACAGTAATACCACCGCTGATCCAGTCAATCTGAATGGATTGTACTTCAGCGTCAAAGCTCAAGTCTTGAACAACCTCCAAGTCTTTAGGATCGTTCATGCTTTGAATCAAGGAATCCCCATCTCTAAACATCATGAAGAGATAGATGGCTGCGACTAAGATCAAAGCCCACAATAGGATTTTGAGTACATTCAGGATACTACGCATCATTTCTCCTTCCCAAAGCAACTAAAGCTCTGATGATATTGAAGAGCGCGGATGCGATGATGAAGATGATCCATGAATAATGCCAGATCATTTGCGTGAAACTGACATACAAGTAGATGGCTGTGACGATCAACCAATAGGCTGAACTCAAGCTTGCACTCAAACTATCCTCGTGTTGTTTCTTGCTTTTCCATTCTTTGAATTCTTCAATCATCGTTTCTTCTTCTTTTTGATATTTCGGTTTGCTTGCGCCATTGTAGACCAACAAACCCGTCGCAATCGCAATGAACATAAACATCAAGACAAGGCCGAGTGTCCCATTGCCATACATCTCAGAGGTCGCAATCAAGATCATTGGACTGAGGATGTACATCATGACAGCGATGGCTACCAAACGTGCACTGCGTTTACGTTCTTCAGGACTGATGCTAGAAAGCACATGACGTTCTTTCAAACCTTCAGTCAATTCACTGAGATCGCCAATCGATGCGATCACAAAGTTATAAGCTTCTTCTTCGGATTTACCTTGAGCGCACTGATCATTGTATTTCTCAATGAGGTTGGCAATGAGTTCTTCCTGCATTTCAATGGATTTTTTTGTTTTTGGTACATTTTCAAAGGAGCGGTTGATGTAAGCTCTGAATTTCTGGATCATATGTCCTCCTAGATCAATTGATCGATCAGTGTTTTTGCACTTTCCCAATCGACTTTATTTTGTTGGTATACTTGTCGGCCTTCATAAGTAATGGTGTAGTAGCGACGACGCGCTCCTGTTACTTCATCTCCCCAGTAGGATGCGATCAAGCCAGCTGTTTCCAAACGTCGGAAGGCTGAGTAGAGGGTGGCTTCTTTTAATTCAAATAAGTTGTTTGTTTTCTCCTGTATGGACTTATTGATTTCATAACCGTAACTGTCTTTTTCAATTAATAGTTTTAAGATGATGGTTTCGGTATGTCCACGCAAGAGATCGGATGTGATGCTCATGGCGTATCTCCTCTCGCAATACTATAATACAAATAGTTACTTCGCCTGTCAAGGTATATTCTAAAAAATAGTATATATTTTTTCATGGTAATATTTGAATGCTTTAAAATGAACGACACCATTCGCAAAAGAAGACTTTAATACGACTCATTGACGAAAAGAAAGGACGCCTATGAAAGCATCCTTCTTTTTCGTTTTATGTGGATATTATGCATTAGATTCATGATGAGAAACCCGAATAGGATTCCACTTAAGTCAATGAACATGTCTGTAATGGCCATGGCTCTTCCCGGAATGAAGCTTTGAACGGTCTCATCGATTACAGGAACCAAGCATGCTAAGTAAAGTGGAATCGTATTCTTTAAATCAAATGCACTTTGTTTAATCAACACACCAAGGATAAAGAATTCGGTAAAATGAGCTGCTTTACGAATCAAGAAACTCAGAAGTTGACGTTCGATATCAATTCCAATATTGGATAATAGGGACTGTATCGTTGTGGTGATCATTCCGCTTTGAAGACTGGATCGTGACCCATCCTGTAGTGAAAAGGATAGGATGACGATAACCCATAAAATACTTAGTATTGGAAATAGCAGATTGTCGTGCTTGTGTCGTTTTGTCATAGGAAGTCGATGTCCTCAATGGTATAATTATAGCGTGAAAACTCTAGACCTCAAAAAAATTATCTTTGACTTCATGCTTGTTATTACAGGTAATTTCCTATTGGCAATTGCGGTTCATACCTTTATCTTACCGTATGAGATTCTATCGGGGGGTGTAGCTGGGATTGCGGTCTCTGTTTCACGCTTAACGGGTGTCCGCTCGGACTTGATTATAACGATCTTGATTTGGGTGTTGTTTGCTTTGGGTGCCTTTTTCTTGGGTAAGAAGTTTACCGTTCATACCATCTCAAGCAGTATCTTATATCCTGTCTTTCTCAATGTTTTGGCGGCCAATCCGATTCAAGTCAACATTGATCCACTTCTGGCAAGTCTTTATGCGGGTTTGGTTGCGGGTTTTGGGATTGGTTTAGTGTTTCGTACAGGGGCTTCGACGGGGGGGATGGATATACCACCCTTGATCATCCATAAATATACCAATTTCGATTTAAGTCAATTGGTACTCATCGTAGACTTATTAACGGTCTTGTTGGGTGTATTTGTGTATGGTATTGAGGCGGTATTATTGGGCTTCATTTCCGTATGGGCAACCTCGATTGCGATCAACCGCGTCTTGGTTTTTGGTGGTCAAGAAGCGCGTTCTGTCATGATCATTACGGATAAAGTGGATGAAGTTGTGCATATGATTGATACGGTTTTAGAAAGAGGTTCAACCTTGTTGGAAGCACAGGGCGGATATACACGTGAACAGCGACAAGTTGTTTTAAGTGTCATCAATATGACGCAGTATCCAGAGTTGATTAAGCAATTGAATCTCATTGATCCACAGGCGTTTGTCATTGCGACGGAGGCGACGGAAGTGAAGGGCAATGGATTCTCCTTTGATTACAAGGTTTAGCGAACTGGATAAAAACCAGTTTTTTTAAGGGACTGTCTTAAGTTTAAATTAAGCTTGCTATGCTATAATAGGGCTAATTGGAGATACTATGATTAAACTCAGTAATGTTTCAAAAACGTATAAAAATGGTGTCAACGCACTTTATAATATCAATCTATACATCGATCAAAGTGAGTTTGTTTACATCATCGGTCCAACAGGCTCAGGGAAGTCCACTTTGATTCGTCTATTGGATGCGGAAGAGAAACCAACCAAGGGAAATGTCGAAGTAGCTGGGATCAATGTGGGTCTACTAAGACATGGCAAGGTGCCTTATTATCGTCGACATATCGGTGTTGTGTTTCAAGATTTCAAACTCTTGGAACGTAAGACGGTGTTTGAGAATGTTTTGTATGCATTGGAAATCACACACATGAAACCACTCGATGCACGTCAACGTGTACGTGAGGTTTTACAATTGGTTGATTTGAGTGAGAAGTCGAGTCACTATCCCGACCAACTTTCCGGTGGGCAACAACAACGTGCGGTTATTGCACGAGCAATTGCGAATAAGCCCAAGATCCTTATTGCGGATGAACCCACGGGGAACTTGGATCCTAAGAAGTCTGGTGAAATCATCAAGCTTTTAGAGAAGATCAATCATGAAGAGAAAACAACGATCTTAATGGTCACGCATGATATCGGAATCGTAAATCAATTTAAAAAGAGAACGATTGCCTTGGAAGCGGGGCACATCGTAGCAGATATGGCTGAAGGAGGATACATTCAACATGAATCGCATCATTCGGCCGTTTAAAGAAGGTTTTGTGGGTTTGATTCGTCATTTAGCGATGAGCTTTTCATCCATCATGGCGGTGATGATCACCTTGACCATCGTTTCGCTTTTCGTTATGCTTACGGTCAATATCCAAGAAATAACGCAGTCCATTCAAGCTAAAGTTCAAATCCATGTCCAAATCAAGAATGATGTGGAACTACCAGGTATTGGTGAGTTAGAACGTTCGATTCGTGCAATGGATGGGGTTGTGGAAGTTGTTTACTCAGATAAGGATAAAGAGTTAAATCAATTCATTGATGCCTATGGTGAAGAAGGAAAGATCTTTGAGATGTATCGTGGGGATAAGAATCCTTTACGTAATGCTTTCATTATTGAGGTCCAAGATGCCAATAACATCGATGCTATCTCTAAGCGTGTTGAACAAATGGATGGAATCGAAAGTGTGAATTATGGTGGCGTCAATGCGATCAAATTGGTCGATATTCTAAACTCCATTCGTGATTCTGGTTTCATTCTTGTCGGATTCTTAGGTTTTCTAGCATTATTTCTGATTGCGAATACCATAAAAATGTCGATACATTCACGCATGCACGAGATTTCAATCATGCGTACGATTGGAGCGACCAACGGCTTCATCCGCGCTCCTTTTGTGATTGAAGGTGTGTTGATTGGCTTCATTGGGGCGATTGTGCCAGTGCTCATCAGTATCTTTGGTTATCAGTATCTCTACAATGCAATGGGAGGAATCCTCTTAAGCAATCTCTTTGTCTTAAGACCAGTATTTCCTTTTGTCTATTACTTATCCTATTTATTAGTCTTATTGGGTATTACAGTTGGTTTGTTTGGTAGTTATCTATCGGTCACACGTTATCTGAGGGTCTATCGATGAAACGTTTGGGTATCTTTTTAATCGTACTCGTCATGGTCGTTTTGAACACAAGTCCGCGTTCATTTTTTGCGTATGATTTTGCGAATGAAGAAGCCTATTATGCCAATCTTTGTTCATCCATCGAAGCCATCAACAATAAAGATGCGTGTAGTGCGTATCAGATCTATGTCAATGGTAAGGCGCAGAATGCGGCGAATGAACTGACGAATTTAAGAAATGAACTTAAGGATGTTAAGTCGAACATCTTGAAATACGCAGCGCAGGTTACGGAATATCAAAAACAAATCGATCAACTCAATGCGTCGATCAAAAACATTGAGAATTCGATTAAACTGAGCGAAGAATCCATCGCAGAACTTACTGAGAACATCAATATTCGTGAAGCAAACATCAAAGAGATCGATGCATTTATTCAAGATCGCATGGTGAACATGCAGTCCTTTGTCTACTTGAATTCCTATATTGATTTCATTGTTGGGGCATCGGATTTTGTGGATCTGGTTCGAAGAATCGAAGGCATCAACGATATCACACAGGCTGATAAAACGGAGATTGAACGTTTAACGAAAGAGGTCAACGCCTTCAATGCGGATAAAGAGGAGCTTGAGCGACAAGTTCAAGTGCTTGAAGATAACAAACTAAATCTCGTGAAGAATAAGGAAACCGCTGTTGGAATGCAAGATGCGGTTGAGACGATCTTATTGGAATATCGTAATTTGGAAGCGGAGTTGATGGCTAAGGAAAGCTATGCGGCTGCCAATCTCAAAGATATTCAAAGTCAATTAAAATCCATCGCATCTTCATTGAACAATGTCATCGCATCACCCGGTTGGGTTCGACCCATCAATGGTGGTTTTAGAATCTCGGCTGGGGTTTGGACCTATCCGTTTGGAGGTACCCATTTGGGTGTCGACTTTGCGGCTCCGATTGGGACGGATTTAAGAGCGGTTGCCAATGGGGTTGTCATTTACAGTACAAATGCTTGTCCAACTTGGGGGTATTACGGAAATACCTGTGGTTCACCAGGGGTGAATCGTGGTGGCAATCAGGTTTATCTCTTGGTCTCGGTCAATGGGGGAACCTATGGCATCATTTACATGCATCTTGAGAAAGATACACCAATCAGTTCAGGACAAATCATCAATCAAGGGGATTCCATCGGTAAAGTGGGTTCTTCAGGAAGTTCAACGGGACCACATTTGCATATCGAGGTTCATTACTTAGGAACAAAGAGTATTTCCGATTATGCATCGTCTTGGAATGGTGATCTGGGTTTTGGTAATAATTGGGGTAACTCTGGTCTGAGTTCACGTTGTGATTATAATGGTAATCGAGCACCGTGTCGCGAGAATCCTTTAACGATATTCGGAGTCAGTTACGGTCAAAGTTATTAGTGTTGTAAAAGTAAGAATGCTTGAGGAAGAATTATGAGTGAGAAAAAAATAAGAATACCCGTTGAACGCTATGAATGGCCGGATGAGCGTCGTCTAAAACGTCAACGTCGTTTACGTACACTTTTCATAACGATTGGATTGATTGTCGCATTTGGTTTTGGTTATGTCGTTAGAACGGCCATGACCCCATTAACGACAAACGTCACAAGCGATTTCGAACGCTTTGAGGCTATTTTTAATGTGCTCAAGGACGATTGGTACTTTAGTAAAGATTTGATCAATCCAGAAGATAAACTTATCAACGATGCCATCAATGGCATGATTGAGAGCAGTGGTGATCCGCATACCGTCTATATGACAGCGGATGAAGTTCAAATGTTTGCGGAATCCATTGATCGTGGTTTTGTTGGGATTGGTGTTTCTTATTTTGATAATAATGGTACGTTCATCATCGAACGTGTATTCATTGATTCACCTGCTGAGAGAGCAGGGGTTCAGCCTGGGGATATCATTCATTCTGTAGATGGAGTTCCAACTGTTGGCCTCACTTCAGATGAAATCGTCGATAAGGTTCGTGGTGAAGAAAACTCAATCGTAAAAATCGGATTCTTAAGAGGCCAAGATATTGTATCTCTGGACATCACGCGTGGAATCATTGCGAATACTGCATTTGGTAAGATGTTGGAGAATGATGTGGCGTTCTTGGAGATTTATCAGTTTGGGACAAGTACGGCCACTGAAGTCAAACAGTATCTAGAAGTGTTCAAACAAGCCAATGCGAAGAAGATCATTATTGATCTTCGTGATAATGGAGGCGGTTATTTAACCTCATTAGAAGATGTTGGAAGCATGTTTGTTCCCAAGGATGGAATCTTAATTAAACAAGAACTCACGAGTGGGGATGCCTTGGTTTCTAAGTCTACAGGAAACATCATTCTTCCGTTTGAAGAAATTCTGATCTTGGTCAATGAAAATACAGCCTCTGCAGCTGAGGTCTTTGCGATTGCGGTGGAAGAAAATATTGGCTCTACGATTGTTGGGGTCTTAACTTATGGTAAGGGTACCGTTCAACAACAACGTCCGTTCTCGGATGGCAGTGCTTTGAAATATACGGTTGCGGAATGGTTCAGTCCCTTAGGTAACAAAATCAATGGTGTGGGCATCACACCAGATGTGATTGTGGCTCAACACGAAGTCATGCAGGAATCGTTCACATTGTTGGAAGAAGATGAAAGCTATGGCTTCGATCAAGTTAATGAATCGATTCGAGATGCGCAAGTCGCCTTGGATTTCTTGGACTATGCTGTGGATCGTACGGATGGTTATTTCTCTGAAGCAACCTTAACGTCGATTCAAGCCTACCTTAAAGACAATGATTATATTGAACTCGAAGCGATCGTGAATAAAGCACTATTGGATACCTTACGTGCAGATGTGGTCCGTGAATGGCATTTGAATCCAGCTAAGGATCTTCAGCTTCAGAAAGCTTTGGAACTTGCCTATGAATAAATTTGAACTGGTTTCACCCTATGAACCCTTAGGGGATCAACCTGCAGCCATCAAAAAGTTGGTTCAAGGCTTGAGAGAGAATAAAAGAGCGCAAGTTCTTTTGGGTGCGACCGGTACAGGGAAGACTTTTACAGTGTCGCAAGTGATTGCGGAAGTGAATCGCCCTACATTAGTATTTGTACACAATAAAACCTTAGCTGGTCAGCTTTATTCTGAGTTTAAGGAACTGTTCCCTAACAATCGTGTCGAATACTTCGTGTCAAACTTTGATTATTACCAACCTGAAGCCTATGTGCCAAAGTCGGATACCTATATTGAAAAGACAGCCATGATCAATGAAGAACTGGACATGCTTAGAATGTCTTCTTTGAATGCGATCTTAGAACGTAGAGATACCATCGTCGTTGCCTCGGTTGCGTGTATCTACGCATCCAGTGATCCTTCTTTGTATCGTGATTTGTTTTTTTCCATCCATCAAAACGAAACCATCGATCGACAAGATTTGATTCGCAAACTTGTGGATCGCCAATACAGTCGGAACGACATGGAGCTCAAGCGTGGCACCTTCCGTGTCAAAGGGGATTCCATTGAAATCTCACTCGGTTATACCGATCAGTTCAACTTGAGAATCGAACTTTACGATGATCTCATCGAACGCATCACGGAAGTGGATCGTGTCAGTGGTAAGGTCTTGAATGCCTATTCCGTCTACAACATCTTCCCAGCCAATGAATACACTCGCTCCAAGGAACAAATGCTTGAGGCCTGTAATAAGATCGAACGAGAACTTCATGAGCGCTTAAATGTCTTGGAAAGTGAAAATAAACTTGTTGAGAAACAACGGCTTGAACAGCGCACACTCTATGATCTAGAAGCGTTACGTGAATTAGGCATGTGTTCTGGAATTGAGAACTATTCCATGCATATCGATGGTCGTAAACCTGGTCAAAGACCGTTTAATCTATTTGATTACTTCCCAGATGATTATCTATTGGTTATTGATGAATCCCATGTCAGTGTTCCGCAAGTCAAGGGGATGTTCAATGGGGATCGGGCTCGTAAAACAACCTTGGTTGAATACGGATTTAGATTACCCAGTGCATTGGAAAATCGACCCATGCGTTTTGATGAGTTTGAGAAAATCATCAATCAAGTCATCTTTGTCTCCGCAACGCCGGGAGATTATGAATTGGAATTGACCAACCATGAAGTTGTGGAACAAATCATTCGTCCTACAGGACTGATTGATCCGATTACCCATGTACGTCCATCCAAAGGTCAAATTGATGACATCATCCATGAAATCAATCTACGCATTGAAAAAGATGAACGTGTTCTCATTACGACCTTAACCGTTAAGATGGCTGAGGAATTGACAGCCTATCTCAAACGTTTGGATTTGAAGGTGTGTTATCTCCATCATGAGACATTGACCCTGGAACGTATTGAAATCCTACGTGATCTGCGTAAAGGTAAATACGATGTCTTGGTTGGAATCAACCTCCTGCGTGAGGGCTTGGATTTACCGGAAGTATCCTTGGTCTGCATCTTGGATGCGGATAAGGAAGGTTTCTTACGTTCCCATCGTTCACTGATTCAAACCATTGGTCGTGCGGCACGTAATGCGAATGGTCAGGTCATTCTCTATGCCGATCGTATGACTGATTCAATGGAGAAGGCACTCAATGAGACCAATCGTCGACGTGAGATTCAAATTGCCTACAACCTTGAACATGGCATCACACCGAAAACAATCAAGAAGGAAATCCATGACGTCATCCGTGGTAAAGAAACGCAGAAGATGGCGAATGCTTACCTTACGAAACGTCAGAAATTGGATCGCAAGTCGCAAGAAGAACTCATTATTTCCCTGGAAAAGGAAATGCATGATGCAGCACGTGTTTTAGATTTCGAACGTGCCGCAGAACTCAGAGATATTGTATTGGAACTGAAAAGTTCGATGAAATAAAGGAGGACATATGTACTTTAAAGAATCAAAAGGCTTCCCAGAAGGTTTCTTGTGGGGATCCGCTTCCGCTGCCTATCAAGTCGAAGGTGCGTGGAATGAAGATGGTAAAGGAAGAACCAATTGGGATGAATTCGTTCGCATTCCGGGTAAGACCTTCAAAGGCACCAATGGGGATGTGGCGGTCGACCATTACCACCGCTATCTCGAAGATGTCCGTTTGATGGCGGAGATGGGTTTGAAGACCTATCGTTTCTCAATCGCTTGGGCACGCATCTATCCAGAGGGTAGAGGCGAAGTCAATGAAGCGGGGTTGAAATTCTATGAAGATTTGATTGATGAATGTTTGAAGTATGGTATTGAACCAATGGTCACTGTTTATCACTGGGACTTGCCACTTGCCTTGGATACAGCGTACAAAGGCTGGGAAGATCGTCAGATCGTCGATGACTATGTCAATTATGCCGTAACTCTATTTAAACGTTTTGGATCCAAAGTCAAATACTGGATCACCATGAATGAACAAAACGTATTCACGACTTTAGGTTGGATGATGGCTTTACATCCTCCAGGCAAAGCCTATGATATGAAAACCTTCTTCCAAGTCAATCATCATGCGAATATCGCACATGCAAAGACGGTCATTGAATTTAAGAAACTATTCCCTGAAGGAAACATTGGCGCAAGCTTTGCTTATGGCCCAAGTTATGCGAAAGACTGTGCACCGGACAATGTGATGGCGCATTTGGATTACGATGATTTCCGTAATTATTGGTGGATGGATGTGTATGGTTACGGTCGATATCCAAAATCCACATGGAACTACTTGGTATCCCAAGGTTTAGAACCTAAGTTGGAAGCTGAAGATAAGCAATTGATGTTGGAAGCTGCGAAATTAGTGGACTTCATGGGTGTCAATTACTATCAAACAACGGTTGTGGAAAACAATCCAATTGATGGCGTTGGCATTAGTACTGAAATGAATACCAGTGGTCAAAAGGGTACCGCTAAATCACAAGGCATCCCTGGTTTATTCAAAGATACAAAAAATCCATTCTTAGCCACAACGGACTGGGATTGGACGATCGATCCAATGGGTCTACGCGTGTGTTGCCGAACAATCACAAGTCGTTATGATTTACCGATTGTTATCTCTGAAAATGGTTTGGGTGCGTTTGATAAAGTTGAAGCGGATGGCTCCATTCATGACCCTTATCGTATCGCATACCTTAAAGCACATATTGAAGAGTTGAAGAAAGCTGTGGATGATGGTTCAGAAGTTTGGGCATATTGCACATGGTCTTATACCGATCTCTTGAGTTGGTTGAATGGATATCAGAAACGTTATGGTTTCGTCTATGTCGATCAAGATGAAACGATGGAAGGTTCATTGAACCGTACACCTAAAGATAGCTATTATTGGTATAAGAAAGTCATTGAAACAAACGGAGAAGTACTCTAATCTAATTCTGGACCGCATCGCGGTCCTTTCTTTACAATAGACAAAAAAAAGGTAAAATGTCTCTTAAGCAAGTTCGGGGGAAGAATAATGAAATTCAAAGTTGTTATAGTATTATTTGTCTTATCTTTAGCTGTAAATATTTTCTATTTAAATCGTGATTATCAAACTTCACGTGAAGAAAATCATCTACTTGGAACGTATGTAGCAAATGTCGCAAATCAATCTAAAGTGGGTAGAGTTCAATACCAATTCACATTTGCATCGGATGGGAGCTATCAGCTCTATGCCGACAATAAAACCATTCTAAAAGGGCGATATGAACAAGTTGATGAGGGAATTTACCAACTAACAAGTGAAGGTGAAGCGTATATGCTTCGTAGTAAAGTTGATCACTTCTACTTTCCTATCTTTGATGAAAAGACGATGTTGCGATTTGAATT
>CAYRIW010000011.1:0-50557 GCA_964424595.1 uncultured Erysipelotrichaceae bacterium
CCACCTGCTGACAAAATTCCTTTTATCAATAGATGGTATTTGATTTGGTGGAGGTAAAGGGACTCGAACCCTCGACCCCTTGATTGCGAACCAAGTGCTCTACCAGCTGAGCTATACCCCCAGAATGCTTTAATTGTACACCTTTTAAATAAAGCTTTGAAGTAGGTCCAGCGGTTTTTTTACAACTTCTTTTTGTGCTTTCTCCGCAAGCAAGCTTTCAGGTTGAAAGCCCCAAGCAACAGGAACACATTTGAGCCCACAAACGTGTGCGGTCTCAATATCCACTACACTATCGCCGACCATATAGGTATCTTCAGCTTTACAGTTCATGGCTTTTAAGGCTAGGTCAATGCCTTGAGGATCGGGCTTGGTTTTTTGTGTCGAAGATTCACCATAAACACAATCAAAGTGAATCATGGGGAAGTGTTTATGCACGAGATCATCCAGATACCGTTGCGGTTTATTGGACACAACCGCCAATCGATACCCTTTGTCTTGGACGGTCGTCAAGACTTCAAGGATACCCGAATAAGGGATTGTTAAATCCATATAACATTTTGCATATTCCGCATGAAAGATGCGTATCGCTTCTTCCAACTGATCGTGTCGATCCATGGGTAATGAGCGTTCCACCAACTTGCGGATGCCATTGCCTAAATAGCTCTTCACGATGTCTTCAGAAAGTGCTTTGCAGTCCATTTGGACCAACATGGTATTGATTGCGTTTGTGAGATCGGCTTCGGTACTTAAGAGTGTACCATCCAGATCAAAGATGATGCCCTGTGTCATGTGTTTAGTTTATCATAAGTTTCAACTGTGCTAAACTAAAAAGGGTGATAAAAATGAAAGATATAAAATTAGTCGTATTTGATATTGATGGGACCTTATTGGACGCAGGAAAAGATCGCATTGAAGATTCAGCGGTTGAAGCGATCCATCAATTAAAAGCCAATGGCATCATGGTCGGTGTTGCGACTGGAAGAAGCATGGATTTCATCAAAGCCCATGTCAAAGAAGTCTTGGACTGTGATTACTATGTGACGATCAATGGGCATTGCACCTTGGATCGTCATAAGGAAGTGATCATCCAACATCCCCTTGAAACATCCAGCGTAACGCGTCTATTGCGTTTGTGTGAGTCGTTGAAGATTCCCATGGGTTTGAAGACCGCCCATCAAATGGTTGTTTTAAATGATTACAAAGGTTTCTACGATCATTATTCACAAGGTTTTGATGTTCGACACCTTTTATTGGATAATACCGTTGAAAAGGATTACTATCTAAAAGATACACCTGCTTTAGGGATCTTCTTGATTGCGAATGTCGCAAAAATGGATCCCTATCGTAATGATTTCCCAGAATTCAAATTCATTGGGGCTGGATCCCATGGCATGGATGTCTTCCGTTCAGATATCAATAAAACCAAAGGCATTGAAGAAGTGCTCAATCTCGTTGGATTGAATTGGGACAATGTGATGGTTGTTGGGGATGGCGATAACGACATTGAAATGATGAAAAAAGCCGCTCTTGCCATTGCCATGGGCAACGGAACAGCAGCTTGTAAAGACGTAGCCGATTATGTGACGGGTGATGTGGATGCCGGTGGCATCGCACAAGCCCTTAAGCACTTTGAATTAATTTAAGCTGAACCACAGTTTCCAAGAGTGGTGTATGTGTGAATAGATCGAAACCTTGAATACTGATGATGCGATACTTTTGTTTAAGTGTCGCAAGATTCTTAGCTAAGGTTGAAGGATTACATGAGACATAGATGATTTCAGGGATTTGATGTTTAAGCATCGCCTCAAGCATGGCATCACTTAAGCCAGAGCGTGGAGGATCGATGACCAAGACGTCAAATGCCTTTTTTAATTGTGTCAATTCAACCGCCGCATCCCCTGCTTTGAAATGACAATTCTTCATTTCATTCATGGTTGCGTTGATTTCAGCACTTTTGATTGCTTCAGCACTGAATTCAATCCCAAAGACTTCTTTACTCTTCTGACCCATCATCAAGCTTAATGCGCCTACACCACAATACGCATCGACGACACGTTTGTTTTCAGGAATAAGACTCTTAACATAGTTGAAAAGCTGTGAAGCTTGAGCGGTGTTCAATTGGAAAAACGCTTTTGGATTCAAGGCAAAGCGAAGACCTTCAAAGGTGAAATCGAGCGTTGGCTCACCAGCCACCAAGCGGACGGCTTTGCCAAAAGGATCCATCGCATGGCGATCAGTATTGACACTGTGGTACAAAGAGACCAAACCATCGATTTGCATGCAGTCTTGAATGAACTCTCTGCTGAGCGTCATCTTACCCGTTACGATCGTGGCTTGAACCTTGTCTTCCAAACTTCGACAGATCAAAGTGCGGACACCTTGTTTCATTGGAGGTTCGAATGAATCCAAATCATACCGATTCATGACATCAAGCATGGCCTTTTTAACTTGCTCCAATTTCTCATCGTGGACGATGCACGATTTGATCGGGACGAAATGATTGGTTCCAGCTTTATAAAATCCAGCGACCAACTTCCCTTTTTGATGCGTGATTGGCATTTTTGCCTGATTGCGATACGCAAAGGGTTGCGGATTGGCAATGATTGGTTTGATCAAACGGAAATCGAAACGTCCCATGTATTTCAAAAGGGATTGTTTCAAATTCTCTAATTTTAGGTGACGTTGATTGGCTTCATCGGTGATCATCAAAGCACAGCCCCCGCAACGCCCTTGGTCAACACATTGTGCATCAATGCGCTTTGGACTTGCCTCCACGATTCTTAAGAGTTCCCCATTGGAAAAACGATCACGTTTCTCGGTAATCTCAACTTCTACGGTTTCACCTGGCAAAGTGGACGGAATAAAAATCGGTTTATTGTTTAAATAACCGATTCCTTCGCCATTGATGCCTGTTTTTTCAATTTTAATTTTCATTTAGAGATCCGGGTTGCTCCAGGTAGGAATGGTGTTGCCACGTCGTACCAAGATGGTTTTCTGAAATTCAGTTTGATTTACAAAGCGAAGAATCTTATCGACTTCTTCCGCATTGCAGCCCAAAAGCAATTTCACTTCAATATCTTTCTTTAAGATGTCCGCTGAAACCAACATCGCATCGATGATGTGCGTCGATATGCTGCCTTTATAGACAGAAATCCCTAAACTATCTTGACTGAGCGTTTCATTCAAATAACCATAATCGACAGGATAGATCAGATTCTGATAATCGGGATGATTCGTGCCAGCAGGTTGAGTGATGACGACAGCAGATGAAAGAAAGATGCTATCGATTTTCTGCCAGAAAAAAGCATTATTTTCTAATTGATTCATGTTAACCTCGTATTCCTATTGTAAGTCTTGAAAAAATATATGTAAAGAAAAAAACTTTACATCTGCAAATATTTCAAGAATGTAAGGCTCTCTTATTCTAACTAAACTATTACAAACTTGCAAGTCAATTCGTGCATTTGTTCACAACTAATTAGATGATATAGCCAATACGCAAATCCAACTTATCAATCAGCAGTTGAAGATCGAAATCTTCAAGCGCTGCCATCGCATTCAATGCGATTAAACAGGAACCCCGAGCATCGCTCAAGGCATCATGGTGGTTCAATTCGATTCCAAAGTACTCACACACCGTGTTCAAACGATGATTTTGAAGTCGTGGCAACATTTTGCGTGCGATTTCGAGGGAATCGATATACTTAATGCGAGGATTGTCAATTTTATACAGTTGGAACAATTTTCTAAGTACGGTCATATCAAAATTCGCATTATGCGCCATGACAATGGATGTCTCAAACCAAGGTCTTAAGCTTTCAAAGACTTGGTCGAACTCCGCTTCGTATTCCACATCACTCGGTAGAATGTTATGGATCGAGATGTTTTTTGGATCAAAATAAAAAACAGAATGATGGGGTCGTAAAAGATGGTTGGATTCAAAAATGATTTCACTGCCCTCTGAAACCACGATTCCGATGCTGCAGGCTGAGCCCATGTTTTGATTTGCTGTTTCAAAGTCAATCGTACAAAGTCGCATGTTCACACCACCAGATCATAGATCAATTTTAACATCAATAATCCAAAAACAAAGATTAACAAAGGTTGAATGACACGTTTTCCAAAACGGATGGCCAGTAAGCTCCCTGAGTAATTGCCAAGAATGCTAAAAAACGCTGCCCATAAGCCGAGCTTCAAATCGACTTGTCCATTCATCGCGAAAGCAGTGAAAGCTGCTACGCCGCTCGCGAGATTAACGATTTTCGCATTGGCACTGGCTTGAGTATGTTCCATTCGGACAAGGGTTACGAATGCGAAGATAAGGATACTACCGGTACCTGGTCCTAAAAAACCATCGTACATGCCGACAAAGAAACTGATGCTTGCAATCAGAATCCATGGAACAGCAATTGCTTCGGTGTATTCAATCACTTTCTTCTTACGTAAGACAAAGACCGCCATCAGCGGTAATACAAAAACCAATAAATATTTGAGCATTAATGGGGATACCAACAAGGCCATTTGCGCGCCAAGAAATGATCCGATCAATGAAAAAAAGGACGCAAAGAAGGCAAGCTTCAACCACAATTTCTTATGAAAGAAATAGGTCAGACTCGCACTGAGAGTTCCCAGTGAACTGGAAAGCTTGTTGGTCCCCATGGCGATGTGGACGGGAATTCCAGCGAAAAGATAGGCTGGTAATGCAATCAAGCCACCCCCGCCTGCAATCGCATCGATGAATCCAGCTAAGAATACCAATGGTAATACGATTAAGTACGTGTTCATATTGTTTTTTATTTTAGCACAAGTCTATAATAAAACTAGAGAGGAATCATACCATGAGAAAAATGTTAGATGAATTCAAAGCTTTTGCAATGCGAGGCAACGTCCTCGATCTTGCCGTCGGGGTCATTATCGGGGGTGCATTTGGTAAGATTGTCAGCTCCGTCGTCAATGACTTGATCATGCCTTTGATCGCTTATGTCATGGGTGGAACCAGTTTTGCGGATATGGGTGTTGTGTTAAGAACGGCAAGCGTTGAAGGTGAAGCGGATCTGGTCTTCGCTTACGGAAAGTTTATCCAGAGTGCCGTTGATTTCTTGATCATTGCCTTCAGTATTTTCATCCTTGTTCGTTTATTAAATAAAATGAAGAAGAAAGAAGAAGTCGTTGAAGCTGCTCCAGTAGAACCTGTTGAGGATACCTTGTCCGTACTTAAAGATATCCGCGAGCAGTTAAAAATCAAATAGACTTAAAAAAACAAATTCGATGAATTTGTTTTTCTTATCCAAAATTCAACATCAGCCATGCCGGTTTGAGAATCATCAATAATCCTAAGATGACCATTAAGATTCCGCCAACCAGATGTGCGTTGCGTGCGTACTTGGTTGAGATGCCTGTGAGTTCAGCGGTCTTCATCGCAATCACAAAAACGACGACATCATCAATCATAAACATCAAGAGATACAGCAACATATACAGAATGTACTGCGTTTCAGATAGATTGTTCAAACTGAGGATTTGTGTGAAGAGCACGGGGAGTCCCGCTGAGCAGATTAACTCGACCAGATTTACGGAGATGGCCAGGATGACAATCCCAACTGCGGCTACGGCGAAGACAGGTTGGCTGTAGATCGATTTCAATTTATCGCGAATCTTCAAGCGTTTTGATTCATCGACGACTTCACATCCGGGTTCCATTTTTAAATAACGATTGAAGTTGAAGAGTCCACCTCCAATGGAGATACCTCCAATCAACCAACGAATATAGATTAAAGTTCCAAACAAGAGCGTGATGCTCAACCAAGAATACATAAAGAGGAAATACATAACAGCGGTGGTGGTTAGAAACAAGCCTCCTAAGAACCATTTCTTCCATTGTTCCTCAAGGTGAAACAACATGCTTATCAGCAACAACAACACCCACATCGCACAGGGATTGAACCCATCCAAGGTTCCCAAGACAATCGCTAAGATCGGTAGGGATACCGTTTTGGCATCGATTTCACCTAAAAATGGGAGTTTGATCGTGGTATCTTGATTGACGAGATCAACCCCTTCATTGGGCTTCACAAAGCCCAACATCTCCCCGACCACATCACGCACATTGTTGGTTCTTACAAAATCAATGGCTTCTTCAATACGGGATTCCGTCGAGCCCACACTAAAACCAACGATGACTTCACGTCCGACAATCAAGGTTGGGGTCAATTGGATTTCTTGACCCAGAAGGGTTCCAATATCGCGTGCAAGCTTCTGATTCTCTTCATTGAAGGCGAGTTCATACGAATGGAGCACAAGGTTTATATCTTCTTTGACCAATTCATCTAAATAAGCAGTCTCAAGCGCACAGGTCGAACAGCCTTCCGCATGGAAGTAATACAAATGAATGCTTCTTTCTTCTGCTTTTACCGGCAAGGCAAAGAGCACTAAAAATAAGATTGTTAAAATGAATGTATGTTTAATCCGCATAAAGGATTTCTCTTTCTAAGTCGTCGATGCTTTTCTCGCCCACAAAGCGTTTGATCAAAACATCATCACGATAAACAAAATAGACAGGGAGTATTTTCCCAACGTCTAAACCAACGAGTTTGTCTTCATCAAAATCCAAGTCGATCATTTCGAAATTAAGCTCTGGATTTTTCTTCATCAACTCTTTGATGCGCTTTTTCATCAATAAGCAGGCATGACACCATACAGCTGTCACCACTTTAATCTTCATACGGCATCCTTTCAATCGCTTCAACCAAGGCATCCAGCTCAGACTCTAAGGTCAGATGTGAAATGCTGATGCGATAGGAGCTCTGAGCACGTTCCATGTCCTTTGTGATCGCATAGACCGATGCGGAATATTCATCTTGCCCGCAACACGCACTCTTCGAACTCAAACAGATGTCACAAGCAGAGAAATAGTCGATCCCCTTTTCAGGTCGTGTCTTCAAGATGCTGATGTTTACGAAATGTGGGAGTGAATGTTCATTCGAGTTGATCTGAACCCGCGATATTAAACTTAATTTATCGATGAGATAAGCCTTCAGCTGGGATACCTTCGCAAAACGCTCCGCTTGGTTTATCATACTGAGCTCCAAAGCCTTCACAAAAGCCGCAATCAAGGCTGTCTGTGGCGTTGAAGACCGATAGGGACTCAAACTGTGTCCACCATGCAAGAGTGGAATGAAGCTGAGATCCTCTCTTCGATAAAGTAAGCCGATGCCTTTGGGACCATAAATCTTATGGGCTGAGCAAGAGGCAAAATCCAATGCGCTTAAGTTGATGGGTACCCTCCCCATCGCTTGTGTCACATCACTATGAAAGAAGATTTTTGCATCACGACAGATTGAGGCAATGGCTTCCAGTGGTTGAAGAATCCCTGTTTCACTGTTTACCGCAATCAAGGATACAAGCAAGGTATCTTCACGCAAGAGACGCTTTAAGTGGTCCAAATCAAATAAGCCATCTTCTTTTGTATCCACAAAATCCACTTCATAACCTTGTGCTTCCAATGCCGATACCGCCCCAATCAAAGAGGCATGTTCAATCATGGATGTGATGATGTGTTTCTTACGCGGATACTTCAAAGCCATACCTTTGAGAATGGTATTGTTAGCTTCGGTCGCAGATGAACAAAGAATCAAGCTTTCTTTTTGGACATGCAAAAGCTCAGCCATTTGACTGAGTTGCGTCTGTAAGAATGCCCATGCCTTCTGGCCTAAGATATGACTGGAGTTGGCATTGGCAAACTGTTCTTGTTCAGTACGTACCCAAACGTCCGAAACAATCGGATCAAGCGGTGTTGTAGCTGCATAATCAAGATAGATCATAGTTTTAGTTTAAACGAAAAGTGTTCATTATGGTAAATTACTATTCACAAACAACGGCAGTGCCACTAACGGTAACCATAAGCATGTTGTTGGCTTGACCGAGAACTTCATAATCGATGTCGACGCCAACCACGGCATTCGCACCCATCGCAAGGGCTCTGGATTCCATTTCACGTAAGGCCGTTTCACGCGCGCCAATCAATTCCCCTTCATAGGAATTGGAACGTCCACCAAAGAAATTGGTCAATCCTGCCGCGAAATCCTTTACGAAATCGACGCCTGAGATGACTTCGCCAACGACGATGCCTTTATACGAAACAATCTTCTTACCTTCAATGCTTGGGGTTGTGGTGATGATCATACGAACTCCTTTCATAAGCTCTGTGTTCAGCTTTTAGGTTTGGGTGATATTTCAATTGGATCCGATAGCCTGCCTCTTCTTCTACAATGGCTTGGATGGTGTAATGTGCTTTAATGGAATCCAGGACTGCGTTTTGGTCATACGGTACAAACAACTCCATCAATGGCCGAATCTCAAGCATCTTCGCTTTGATTTTTTCGTATAAGAGCTCACAATTCGTTCCTTCTCTGGCACTGATGCATAAACCACTGCAAGGTCCCAGATCCATCTTATTGTTCACTTCAATGCGTGGTTTATCCAAAACCTCAAGTTCATTCAAAGTTTGAAGCGTCACTTCCTTCTCTAGATACCAGTTCGCACTCGACGCATCATTGACATGAATGATCAAATCGGCTTCTTGAACGACCTTGAGTGTAGAATGAAAAGCCTTAACCAAACTGTGTGGCAAACGACTGACGAAGCCAACCGTATCCAGGAAGAGAACCGGGATACCATCAATTTCACCATAGCGTGCCGATGGGGATAAGCTTTCAAAAAGACGATCATTGGCTCTGACTTCTTTGACATCCTTGCCAAACTTCTGATTCAAGCGATTCATGAGTGTGCTTTTGCCGGCATTGGTATAACCAACCAACGCGATGGTGAAGATCGCATTGCGTTGTCTGAGACGTGCTTGGACTTCACGTTGCGCTTCAAGTTCCTTCAATTCACGCTCAGCCTTGTGTAATTGACGCAAGGTGACCCTTTTGGCTAAGGCTAAGGCTTGTTCACCCGAACCACGATTACGTGCCCCGCCCCCTTGTTCACGTCCAGAGGAGTGATGGGTTAAACTCATCCGTGGGAGCAAATAGCTTAAACGTGCCACTTCAACTTGGAGCTTGGATGCTCTGTCTTGAGCGCGACTGCCAAAGATCGCGAGAATCAACTGGGTTCGATCCCATACTTCCACATTCAACGCTTCACTAAGATTACGATGTTGCGAAGGGCTCAAGGCGTCGTTGGTGATCAAAAGATCCACCTCCATGCTTTGCATGGCCAACTGGACTTCCAAGAGCTTGCCACTCTTCACATAATGGGTCGCATTGTCTTTCGCTTTCTGAAACAGACTGTAGAGACATTCCAAGTCCGCTGCTTCCATCAATGCTTTTGTCTCTTCCATGGAGGCTTCAAAATCAAGATCCCCTTGATCCAATCCCAATAAGATTGCCTTAATCAAGAACGCGCCACTCCAATTCCAAATCCACATCAAACTGCTTCTTCACTTCTTCTTTACAACAATCGATCAAGGCCAAAACATCAGTTTGTGTGGCCTTACCGAGATTAACAATGAAACCAGGATGCTTGAACGATATTTCCGCATCTCCGATGCGTTTGCCTCGTAAACCACACTCTTCGAACAACTTCCATACGAATAGTGTTTTACCATCCTTTTGAGGACGCTTAAAAACACTGCCTGCATTGGGATAGTTTCGGGGTTGTTTACGATAACGTTCTTTTTTATATGAAATCACTTTTTCAATATTCTCAAGCTCGTCCCCACCCACATTCCTAAGACCACAGGCTAAAATCGTTTCACTCGCTTTAAAGCCTGAATTTCGATAGCCAAAGAATTTATTATCCGGTAGGATACGTTTCACTTCATCCAACGCATCATCATAGACGTCCACCCAATGAACATATTGTCCAATGGTGAATTCGAATTGCCCCGCATTCATGATCAAAGCACCCCCGATCGTCCCAGGAATATCCTCCGCAAAGGCATAACCATCGATCGCGTGCTCAATCGCAAACCAAGTCAATTGGGATAGACTCACGCCTGCTTCCAACACCAATTCTTCCCCATCGATGCGGATTTCATCCATATGTGTCGTCACAATGAATACGACATCCTCTGGATAGACTTCTTTCGTAAGGAGGACATTGCTTCCTTTACCCAAGAGGTAGCGTTGTTTACCCTTTGTCATGCGAAGCACTTCCACAAGTCCTTCTTGATTCAAGGGAAAGTAAAGACGCTTAGCATTAGCATCTAAGCGTAAAGTATTGTATTTTTTTAGTGACACATCGCTTAATTCTAAGAAATTTTGCATTTTATTTGATCCGTATGTATTTATGTGTGATGTTTGGATTCGATGTCTTTCGTGATTGAATCTCAAACTGTTTTAAAGAGGATACCAAAGGGGTCAGTTTTTGAAAACCATAATTTCGCGTATCGAAATCAGGATTACGTTTGCTTAAGATACTACCCACTTCGCCTAAGAAAGCCCAACCATCTTCATCTGAATTCTCATTGATGATCGTTTTTAGGGTCGCGACCAATTGGCCCGATTTCTTATCTGTGGTTTGACGGTTGATAACGACTTCCGGTTGTGTGGCTTCCAAAAGTACTTCGAGATACTTGAATTTCTCACACGCAGAAATGAACGCTGGTGGTGTTTTCTTCTCACCCATACCCAAAACATATTTACCCGCTTCACGCAAGCGTGATGCCAAACGTGTGAAATCACTGTCCGAAGACACAATGCAAAAACCATCGACTTGTCCCGAATAAAGGATATCCATCGCATCGATGATCAAAGCCGCATCGGATGCATTCTTTCCCGAAGTGTATGAGTATTGCTGGATGGGTGAAATGGAATAGTTCAAGAGAACATTCTTCCACTGCGATCCTTTGGGTTTCGTCCAATCACCATAGATCCGCTTGTAGGTTGCGGTCCCATGATTGTTTACTTCATCAAAGATGACTTGTACATACTTATCCGATACGTTTTCCGCATCAATCAAAACAGCTATTTTTAATTCACGTTCCATAATTTTCCCGTCTTCATTTTCTTTATTATAACATCATCTTGGCACAAATCTTGTATGACTGTCGAAGCCAAGAGCAGTCCAGCGCTTGCAGGAACGAAGATCATGGAGCCCACAACCACCTTATTCAACTCCGGCACAAAGGTCGCATCTTTGGATTCCTCAAGTGAAGTGACGACCTTGATGTTGCGAAGACCTTCCTTGCGGGCAAGGATACGGACCTTCTTGGCCAAGGGACAATAACTCGTATGATAAAGATCACTCAGTCTTAGTTGACTTGGATCCAACTTGCGCGCCGTACCCAAGGCCATGATCATCGGCACATTGGCTTTTTCAGCGCAACGCATGATTTCCAATTTGGAAGGCACCGCATCGATCGCATCGATGACATAATCAAAAGGCTCAAAAGAAAGTTCACTTTCTTCATTGAAGAAAATGGGTTTCAAATGAACCAACACATCGGGATGGATGCTTAGGATACGCTCACGCATGACTTCCACCTTGCTTTGTCCGATATTGTTTGCGCTCGTCATCAGTTGACGATTGAGATTGGAAACATCGATGGTATCGAAATCAATGAGTGTCACTTCTTTGACGCCACTGCGAATCAGGCCTTCGATGGCAAAAGATCCAACCCCACCGCAGCCAAAAATCGCGATATGCGCTTGTTTAATTTTTTCGAGTTTCTCCGTACCGATGAGATATTCGATTCGGATATAAGGATTGCCTTGCATTATGGTCCTACTTTCTATAAAATATCAACGTTAGAGGATGAACATGAAATTGACCAGCCAAAGTTTAAGTAAAATCGCCATGATTGCGTCCATCTATGTCGCCATCAGTTTAGCCTTGGCTCCATTGAGCTTCGGCAATATTCAAATTCGGATCGCGGAAGGTCTGACCCTCTTACCTTTATTATCACCCATCGCCATCATTGGTCTTGGGATTGGTTGTTTCATCACCAACTTCATTGGGGTGATCATGGGTGCCAATCTCTTGGGCATGATGGATGTGTTCATCGGAACCTTTGCGACGGTTTTAGCCGCATATCTGACTTATGTGTTACGCAATCGTTTGATCAAGGGCTTCCCTTTTTGGGCGAGCTTGATGCCGATTGTAATCAATGCAATCATTATCGGAGCTGAGTTGACTTATGTCTTCGCTCCGGAATTTACGTTAACTTTATTCTTGATTTTTGCTTTGGAAGTCGCTATGGGACAAGCCTTGGCTGTCTATGTGATTGGTGTGCCACTGCTGAACACACTCAAGAAACGCCCCATCAATTGGTCTTGACCTTCTGAATCCGAGCAACGATCTTAGCCGCTTGGACACGTGGAACGAATTTTAGTAAAAGAACCATGAGCTTGTTGCTGAAACCTGGTACGATGATGGCTTTATGCACACCTTCCACACTGGCTTGAACGACAGGTTTGCTGTCCATCATCACGAGACTGACTGAAGGGTTAGGCTCCTTGCGATTTGCCACATCAAAGAATTCCGTTTGGGTTGGACCTGGACATAAAACTGAGACGCTGATGCCGTCTTTTTTTAATTCTTCACGTAAAGCAAGTGAGAAATTCAAAACATACGCTTTGGTCGCGTAGTATTGTGCCATATAGGGACCTGCGACAAATGCAGCCACCGAAGCCACATTGATGATCTCAGAAGGTTTATTTCGTTTGAGACTCGGAATCAAGGCATGACACAAGAGTGTCAATGCATCGATGTTCACATGATTCATTTGTAGGATGTTGGAGCTTTCTTGTTCAACAAAAGCACCGGAATGTCCAAAACCAGCATTATTGACCAAACGATCGATCGCATAACCACTGATATTCTCAATGAATTGTTGCAGGGCAAGCGCATCCCCTAAGTCCGCACTTAGAACTTTCACATCAATCGGATACTTCGCAACCAATCTTGACTTGATAAGTTCCAAACGATCCAATCGTCGTGCCACCAAAATTAAATTCTGCTTCTTTTGAGCGTATTGCTCCGCATAGACTTCACCTAAGCCACTCGATGCACCTGTAATCAATGTATATTTTTTCATGATTGACTCCATCCTATAACGATTTTAGCACATTTGCGCATTCGTAAATTGTCCCATTCATGTAGATGTGTTAAAATGTAAAGCTGTTAGAGGTCATTATGAAAAATCTTGCGTTAATACTCTTTGTCGTAACTTATGCCTTATTATTGGCGTTTCCCCTTAAGCGTTGGTTGATTGCTTTAGCCTCGGCTTTTGCCTTCATCGCCTTAGGCATTCTTCCCATGAATCAGTTCTTCACATCCATCGATTTCAATGTCTTGATGATGATTGGTGGTACGATGGGCATCGTTGCCCTCTTTATTGAATCCAAAATGCCCATCCTTTTGGCCGATATGATTCTAGATCGAACACCCAATGTAAAATGGGCCATCGTAGCGCTCTCTTTGTTTGCTGGTGTCGTATCTGCGTTCGTGGACAATGTCGCGACGGTCTTGATGATCGCGCCTGTGGCGTTGAATATCGCCGTTAAGCTTAAGATCAATCCCATCCCAAGCATCATTGCGATTGCTGTTTCCAGTAATCTTCAAGGTGCCGCCACTTTAGTTGGGGATACCACTTCCATTTTATTGGGTGGATATGCGGGTATGGATTTCATGGATTTCTTCTTCTTTCAAGGTAAAATGAGTATATTCTGGGCAGTCGAACTCGGTGCAGTCATGAGTTCCTTTATTCTTTTATGGATTTTCCGCAAGGAAAAACATGAAGTCCATTTAGAAGAATACCAAAAAGTTGAAGATTACTTCCCTTCATACTTATTGATTGGCATGATCGTCTTGTTGATTGGTGCTTCGTTCTTTCCCAACAAGTGGGACATCACCAATGGACTGATCTGTGTCACCCTGTTGGTTATCGGCATGGCTCGTGATTATCTTGTCCACAAAGATCACGCTGTCATCAAAAACACACTCATGGAAATCGATTACCAAACTCTTCTTCTCTTAGCCAGTCTCTTTGTCATCATTGCAGGCATCACGCATGTTGGTATTGTCGATGATATTAGTAAGATATTCATCACTTTAGGGAAAGACAATCTCTTTGTCATTTATACCTTGATTGTCTGGGGCAGTGTCATCTTCTCAGCCTTCATTGACAACATCCCCTATGTCGCAACCATGTTGCCCGTCGTATCCTCGATTGCCGTAAGTTTGGGAGCAGATCCCATTCTCTTGTATTTTGGCTTGTTGAGTGGCGCAACCCTGGGCGGAAACCTTTCCCCCATCGGTGCTTCCGCAAACATCACTGCTTTAGGCATCCTAAGAAAAAATGGTTATCAACCGACAACCAAACAATTCATGCAGATTGGGGTACCCTTCACCTTGGTCGCAGTCATCTCCGCCTACGTCTTTATCTGGTTGGTCTGGGCTTAATCTAAAATATATACAGCGGCGTACTCATCAAAAGTCATGTCGCTTTTTTTAAGCTCAGCCGCAATATCAAGCCCAACAAAACGATAATGCCAAGGTTCATACTTGTACCCTGTGATGTGTTCTTTACCCTCTGGATAGCGAAGAATAAAACCATATTCATGCGCATGTTCAAGCATCCAAGCAAAAGATCTGCTTTGTTCAAACGTTAAGATATCAGGGTTATTGCTTGCCACATCAATCGCTAAACCTGTTTGATGCTCACTGTGACCTGCACGTGCAGAATAGGTATCCGCAAGTTGCTTGCCATCGTTGCTGACGTAGCGTTGATAAAGTGTCGCTTGTGTTCGATAAGAGCGATAAGCTGAAATACCAACGATGGTATAGCCCTCATCTTTCGCATCAGAAGCGAGTTTCTTAAAAGCTTCCGCTGCTTCACGCTCTAACTTTACGGATCCATACGGTACAATCGATTCCAAGTCATACGGGATGAAGTCATTCGCTAAGACATGATACTTATTTACTAGCATCAGTTTGCCAAGCTCAGGAAAACTCGCTTGAATATCTGTATAGAAAGCTCGATCGCGATCGCTGTTCACCCATTCAAAAAGTTGCACATCACTAAAGCTCAAATTCTCACTCTTTGCGTCTAAGTAACGCTGGTATCGAGTTGGTATGAATGTCTCAATCTGAATCCATTCCAAGAGTTGTTCATTTTTATTTTGTTCCAAGACAAAAAGCAACTTTTCCTCGTCCAATTTCAATAATGATTCCGCTTCATCATTGCTGTAACCCAGATCGATCAAGTCGGTATAATATTCAATAGACAAGTGTTTGATGATGAAAGGAAGATAAGCTTGGTTAAGCACTTGTGCTTTGATCGCATCGTCCTGAGTAAGGATGAAATCCACTTCGCACTGATTGTAACCGAGCTCAGTAAAATACTTCGCTTGATAGGGATGTGTCAAATCATAAATACGCATTCCACCAAATATTGATAATACAAATAAAACAAGACCCCCTAATAATATCAAGATCTTGTTTCGAGTTGAGTTTCGCATGGTCTTATTATAACTTAAAGTCATGGATTGGGTACATTGGATTCAGCCAATAAAAGTTCTTTGATCGCATCCACTTTCAATACTTTTCCGGCGGATAAAACTTTCTCATTCACAACCAAGGCCGGAAGACCCAGGATGTTATAGCTCATGATTTCAGGAATGGTTTTCACCCGGATAAACTCCGCATTCAATTTCAAAGCTTTGCTTGCGGTTCGTGTATTTTCTTCCAAACGCAGACAATTGGCACATCCTGTTCCTAATATTTTAATGATCATACCATGTTCCAATTATTAAACTGCACATACATCACAAGCTTCAACTTCAAACTTCAAACTGTCCGATAAAGCGTGGAATTGGTCCAACTGAAGCTCATAATGATTCCAAATACCCTCTTTACGAATCTTAATCAAACCACAATCCGTTAGGATCTTCATGTGATGACTCAGCGTCGGCTGCGAGATTGAAAAATGATCCAGAATATGACATGCACAGAGTTCTTTCCCTCTTAAAACCTCAACGATTTGAGCACGCGTTGGTTCAGCTAAGGCTTTCAGTTGTTTGATTTGCAGATCGTTAAACATTAATATGTTTCACTTTCAATCATCATGTGGGTCAGCACCATTGGCAACACTTTAAAGGCTTCTGCTTTTGAGACATTTAATTTCTGACCAAAGGTCATGGCCTGCATTGTCAAATACTGGCTGAGTTGTGCACGCGCTGGCGCGTCAAATTGTGATACGTGTTTGAAGATGGCTTCAAGTTTCATATCAAAGGTATCGCTGATATCGATCAAGACGTTTGGTTTTGCTGAGGCATAGAAACCTATGGCTTCAACGCGATGAACTTTAGGTTCTGTGGAGGCATCTGGTTTTGGAAAGTGCTTCATGGAAGCGAACATGCAAGCTTCAAGAACAGCCATCCCTGTCTTACGATGGGTAGGATGGGCTTCATACATTAGATAAGGGTCGACGGTGAATACGATATCCGGTTTGACATCACGGATGACGGCGACGAGTTGTTCCGTGATTTCCTTTTCATCGGGATAATGACTATCGGATAGATTCAATTGATGGAACGATGTCGCACCAACGAAAGAACCCGCATTGCGCAGTTCTTCTTGACGAATCTTCACAAGCTCTTCAGAACGTAAGGTGTTGCTTCCACCTTTACCTTGACTGACGGTACAGTAAGCGATGTTCGCACCCAAGGTTTTGAATCGTAAGAGTGTTCCTCCCATGCCAATTTCATTATCATCGGGATGCGGTTGAACGCAAAGTATGGTTTTGTATTTCAAAATATCGGGAATGGGTAAGACGTCATGGATTTTCATTTTGACCACCTTTCGTAATGGATCTTGTGGATGTCATAGCGATCATTCGCTTCTTTATTAACGGCAGGATAGCCCAAGGCTAAGACACTCAAGCACTTGATTTGCTTGGGTAGACCTAAGTAAGTTTCCACATCTTCGATATTCGGATAGGATTGAGAGACACCGATCCAAACTGAAGCACAGCCTAAGTCCGTAGCCATCAAAGCCATGTTTTGCATGCTTGCGGCCGCATCTTGACATAAGAAATCAAAGAGTTCCTGTTTATCATGATCCCCCACAACACAAATCGCACAATACGCTTCTCTTAATGGACGACCGTAGGTAAGCAAATCTGCCATCCCATTCAAACGTTCCTTCTCGCTGATGATGATGTAGTCCAAAGGGTGTAAACGATGTGCGGATGGCGCATTGAAGCCCGCTTTAAGAATCAATTCGAGATCCGCTTGTGGAATGGCTTGATTGGTGAAACGGCGGATACTGCGACGTTTTAGGATACTATCGAGTGTTTCCATTTTATCCTCCTAAATAGATGTTTGTCTATTCATACTTATCATAACAAAAAAGAAGTGATATGATTAACCACTTCTATTCATAGAGGACATGTGTGATAAAGAGATCGACTAAGCTTGGATCGAATTGCGATCCTGAACAACGTCTTAATTCTTTAATCGCATCTTCACGCGGCATACCCTGACGATAGACACGATCTTGTGTCATCGCATCATACGCATCCACAATACTCAAGATACGGGCTAAGAGCGGAATACCTTCACCTTGAATACCTTTAGGATACCCTTTTCCATCCCAACGTTCATGATGGGTCAAGATATAGGGTGCGATGGAATGAAGTTCTGGGGAAGCCAGAGCGATGCGATGACCAATTTCGGTGTGTTTACGCATGATGATCCATTCTTCATCTGTCAGCTTTCCTGGCTTATGAAGGATATGTTCAGGAATGCCAATCTTACCAATATCATGCAACAAGGACAGTAGTATCAAGTTATCCATTTGACTCTGACTCAGATTCAACCATTGGCCCATTTTACGGACATACTCCGCCAAACGCTCTGTATGTTCCTCAGTCTCCTCACTCTTCGCAAACATGGTTGCTTGCATGGATGAGATGACAGAACTGAAGTGACTCTTGCGATCCAAGAGTTTGTTCTTATGTAGACTTTCAACCGCATCTTTCATGACCTGTTCGAAACTTGTGGTCATATCGTGACGAATCGCCGACCCTAAAGAGAGACTTAGGTTCAGAGCTGGGTTTTCAAGAGTTTCATTATAGACTTCGACTTGGTGCTTGATACGACTGATCAATTCATGTAACTCATGATCATGGTGCGGAATGATCACGGTGAACTCATCCCCACCCGTCCTAAACACCAAAGCATCGCGCCCACAACTCTGTTTTAAAATCGTAGCGGCTTGCATGATCAACTGATCTCCTTCTTTATAACCAAAGGCATCGTTGATCAAACGTACGCCATTGATATCCGCAATCAAGACCACAAGTGGACAATACATCACTTGATTGACCCGTGTGCTTTCAATCTCAAGATACTTTCGGTTAAAACTACCCGTTAAAACATCGTGCATGTCCAAATATTGAATTTGCGCATCACGCAATTTGACATCGGTGATATCGATGATAATGCCTTCCAAAGCCAAGACACTGCCTTCTGAATCATAAACAGTTTGGCCAATCTCCAACACCCATTTATGACTGCCATCAGCTGTCGTTATTTCATATTCCGCTCTGAAGTTCTCATGCTTTAAAACGACTTGAGCCCATTGATTGTATAGCGTTTCTTGGTATTGAGGATCGATGATGTCATTAAAGCGCATCCGCTTGCTCTCAATGAAGTCCTCCGCATCATAACCAGTCAATTCCTTACAACCGGGTGATACATATTCCATCGTCCAATCACGATCATAGCGACAACGATAAGCCATGCCTGGAAGATGAGATAGAAGCAGGCCTTTGGAACGTTCACTCTCTTGAAGTGCTTCCATTGTTTTGACTTGCTCATGGACATCTTGTAAGATGCATAAATAGTTTTCTCTTGAATCATCTGTTAAGCGAAGCGGGCGAATGATGAGATTGATCCATCGATATTCATCATTTTCATTTTTGAGTCGTTTAATCAGCTCATAGCCATCATTCTCACCCTTTAGAAACGCTTCAAACAAAGGCATCTCCTTGGCAAGATCATCGGGATGCGACATTGCTTTCCAATTGTTATTGACGACATTCACATGGGTGAACTCAATCATGGATTGATAAACAGGATTCGCCATGGCAACCTTAGAGTCTTTACTGATTGTGGCGATTCCAATGGGAGCTTGATTGAACACAGCTTTGAAGAGTGATTCACTGTCATGAAGTTGAGCTGCGACACTGTGCAGATCTTGACTTTTTTTATTGTTCCAGAAGATCAATATCAGTAATAACAAGATACTAAGCAAACCATAGGCTTCATTCAATGTCTTGATTAGGATTGTTCGATTCCATGTGTTCGCATCAAAATCCAAACCCAGCAACGCAATTACTTTATCATTGTACTTGATTGGCACAAGAACACTAACCCAGGTTCCCCAACGATCGGTTTCTGGATCGGTAACAGTTATGGTACGGGTTTCAAATGCACTCCGTGTTTGCTCATCGATTTCATCATAAACTTGGCCAGGCGGAGAATACCCTTCCGCATCTGGGTTTTCCGAATCCACGAGGAAAACGTATTGACCATTGACTTGGCGCATGATGTATGCGAAGACTACTGATCCATGCGCTTCTTTAAGTCTACGAAGATTGTTCTTTAAAAACTGATAATTGCCATTGAACAAGTCGTCGTCAGAGCCCTTCAAACTTTGTATGTCCAAAGGATTGATGAACACTTCAGAAGAAACACCAAAATTACGGATCAACTCAATCTCTGCTTGCTGGTAATACGCATAACGGTAATTTAAAAAGACCATACTGCCGATAAAGAACAGGATGATGAATCCCAGCAGGAAATTGTTGATGTTTGTTCTTGGTGACTTTGGCATGTTTAACTTCTAAGAAACCTATCGTGCTTTCTTACTTGCTAAAACGCTTTCGACTCGAAAACGAATGATGTCTTGAATCAACTCAAATGGAAGTTCTTTTGCATAAGGAAACTGAATCGCTCCTTTTGAATGCTTAAAATCCTTTAGTCGATCTTCAAAAAACACAATCGCTTCAGATCCTGGGTACAAACCGAGATGATGCTTATTATGCGCATAGTGGACGAGATTCTCACCCATTTTAAAGGTTGGCATTCCCCAACTGATGCACTGTGTTGCGTCCTTTGCGATGGCTTCGATCAAATGGTGGACTTCGATCAAACGCGCTTGAACTTCAGGCGGACATGCATTAATGTATGTTTCAATTTGCTTTTCCATAATTGTTTCAATTTTAGCACAAATATGAACATGAAATAATGATTTCCAAAGTGGTTTTAATTCGATATAATGGTGCATGTAAGCGCAATCATCATGGAGGATAATAATGTCGCAAAAAGACGCATTGATGTTGGCAGATGAACTCGTTACCCAAACGATTATGAACAACTCCGAAGATACCATTTATTTTAAGAATCTGGATTCAGTTTTCATTCTTAACTCCAAGGCACATGCCAACCAATTCAACGAGAAGGATCCACGCGATATGCTTGGTAAATCCGACTATGATTATTTTCCTGCTGAATTTGTCGATGTGGCCATCAAAGATGAGCGCAGCATCATCGCTACCGGTGAGCCAGTCTTAGGTCGAATCGAACGTTGGGATAAGCCCAATGGTGAAACGATTTGGTTTCAAGCCTACAAGTATCCGCTTTACGACAAACAAGGCAAGATCATTGGGACGTGGGGCACTTCAAGAAACATCACGCCGCTTATGGAAGCTGAAGAAGAGCTGAAACGATTGAATATTCAGCTTCGTGAAGCAAACAAGCGTTTAGAAAACTTATCCATTCGTGACAGCTTATCGGGTTTATACAATCATCGTCATTTCTTCAACACCCTTGAAGAACTTGATCATCGACTAGAGCGCTATGGGCACAGTTATGCCATCATTCTTCTTGATGTGGATAACTTTAAAACCGTCAATGATACCTATGGTCACCTCTTTGGGGATGCGGTCATTCAATGGGTCTCCAATCTCATCAATCATTCAACACGTCTTGAAGACCTTTGTTTCCGCATTGGTGGAGATGAATTTGGCATCATCCTTCAAGATGGAAATATTGAGAATGCACGCCTCGCCGCAAACAAACTTTGTAATTTAGCCCGTGAGCATTCCATCAATGATGATGGTCATTCAGCAAACATCACATTTAGCCTGGGTGTCGCATCCAGTGATGAAGTAACAGGTGCTAAAATCGTCTACGAGCTTGCGGATCAAAGAATGTATGTTTCCAAGGAAAACGGTAAGAATCAAGTTAATTAAATAGCTTCGCTAATGAGCGAAGCTATTTAATTTGTGTAAAGATATGATCGAATTCCACATGATTATTTAGAAACACTTCAACAAGCTTCGGGTCAAAGTGTTGACCCTTTTCACTTTCAATCAATCGACATGTGTCTTCATGCGTCCAAGCTTCCTTATAAGGTCGTTTAGAGCGAAGTGCATCATAAACATCAATCAATGCCATAATGCGTGCAGATAAAGGGATGTTTTCGCCACTTAATCCTAAGTTGTATCCTTTACCATTCCATTTCTCATGGTGATACTTGATCACATCTACGCCCATATTCATAATCGAGTTATTAGTATGATACTTCATCACATCTTCGAGGGTATCCGCTCCAATATCGACATGTTTCTTTATGATGGCAAACTCCATCTCATCGAGCTTCCCTTGTTTCAACAAGATATCATCAGGAATTCCTACCTTACCAATATCATGCAAGGCTGAGGCATAAAATAAGTCACGAATGAAATCTTCCGTTAAGATCGATTGATAATATCCCGCTTGATAGGTATAACAAGCCAATACTTGACAAAGGTTTTGAACTCGTTCAATGTGTTGACCCGTTTCATAATCTCTTAATTCAGTCAACTTTGCCAATGCCAATCCTAAAGCACGCTGAGCATTGAGCAGTTCTTTAGCTCTTTCATCAATCTTCACTTCCAGATGTTGATTGTAATCCTCAAGCTGTTCCTGCAAGTGATGAAGTTTGATGTGCGTCTTAACCCTTACCAACACTTCCTCTGCTTGAAATGGCTTTGTAATGTAGTCAATACCTCCCAACTCAAAAGCTTTAACCTTATCATCAATACCACTTAACGCACTAATAAAGATGACAGGGATATCCTTCGTCACTGGGCTGATTTTCAAACGTTGACAGAAATCATAACCATCGATCTCAGGCATCATGATGTCTAGCAAAATAAGATCAGGCTTATCGCGAGCAATCGCATCCAGTGCCATCTGCCCTTTCTTAAATGCGAGCACACGGTATTCGGATTGATTGAGAATCTCACTCAAGATGCGTAAATTGTCTGCCGTATCATCGACTATCATGATTGTCGCTTTTTCACTCACCATCATAAATCCACCTCATTAGTTTCTCATACTCAAAATCATGAATCCATTGCTCACAGTGTTTAATCGCAAGATCATGTTCTTCTTTATAGGGTTCTAGCCATTTCAACATCTCTACCACATCACCACTCATAACGACTGTTTCAAAGTCAGAAATATTTGCAAAAACCTTTCGCAATACACGGAGTGCTTTCTTACTTTCGTTATCATCCTGAACAATGATAAATTGTTTTGAAGGTATACTTTCAATGGGTTTACTTTGCTTATCAAGCTCTAAAACCAAATCAACATAGAATATGGCTCCACCTTCAGAATTATTCTCAACACGAATATGTCCATTCATCATATCCACGTAATTCTTCGTGATCGCAAGACCTAGACCTGTTCCTTCTGTTTTCTCGTGGCGCTCATTTCGGACGAATGGTTCAAAAATGCGATGGATATCCAACTCATCAATTCCGGGCCCACTATCACTGATGCACGCTTTGAGGCATAACGATTTGGTGTTCAATGGACTGCCTTCGATTTCAATACGTACATTGCCCTGATCGGTGAACTTGATGGCATTGTTTCCAAGATTGATCAAAATCTGACGAAACTTGGAGACATCGCCCTTGACCAACACATGTTCTGATATGTTATGTTTATAAATAAGATTCAGGTTTTTATTAAGCGCTTGATGTTCTAGAATGCTTTGAACATCCTCAACGACACCTTGGAGCTTGAAAGTAGAAAGTATTAACTTTTGTTTTCCAGATTCAATGACCGACATATCCAAAATATCATTGATCAACTTTAATAGGTGTTCTCCACTACGGGTGATGTTTTGAATCTTGATGAGTTGATCAGAAGTAAGCTGTTCCTTGCTCAGCATGTAAGCATACGCTAAGACCGCATTCATCGGTGTTCGAATCTCATGCGAAATGTTGGCTAAGAAGGATGTCTTTAATTTATTCGCACTCTCGGCTTCAAACTGCGCAATTTTCAAGAGTTGAATATTCTCTTCCAGTTCACGTTCGATTTCCTTTCGCTCAGTGATATCAATATTGGTTCCAATCCAACGCAATGGCAATCCATTTTCATCAGCTATGATTCGTCCTCGTGTCATTATCCAACGATAAGACCCTGATTTATGTTTGAGACGATGAACAACCTCATAATTCTCAGCCTCGTGTCTTAAGTATTTATCAATCGAAGTTTCGATGCTGTGGACATCATCTGGATGCCAAAGCTTCTTCCACGCCTCAAAGGAGCCTTTTATCTCATTGGGTTGATAGCCGAGCATCGCTTTCCATTGATCGCTAAATTGTACAACGTCATGAACCATATCCCAATCCCAAACACCGGCTTCCGTCGCTTCAATTGCTAGATTAAAACGTTTCTCACTCATGATCAAGGTTTCTTGAAGATTGACTTGTTCCGTGATGTCTTGAAGATAACCATGCCATAGTATGGTCTCATCTACTTGTTTTTCTGGATTTGCGATGATACTGACCCAACGCAAGCCTTTCTTGGGTAGATGAATTCTGAATTTATGATCGATCAATGTCAATTCACTTGCTGACTTCTCAAATGCCTTTATGAATGCATCAAAGTCTCTTGGATCGATGTGTCGGTACAAGAGATTGCCATCCTGTTTAACGGCATTCGCTGTGATTTCGTATTCAGAAATACCTTTGCTTACCAAGGGAAAACTGATCATTCCATCGGAATTCATATGAAGCTGAAAAACCATACCTGGTACATGGTCAAAAAGCTTGTTGACCTTTGTATTGAACTCTTGAACCTGTCGTTCCAGCTCCAATCGTTCGGAAATATCAATCTTGTTTGCGATGTAATGCGTTATGACACTCTTTTCATCGAAAACAGGACTTATGGCAGCCTCTTCCCAATAGAGTTCTCCATCTTTTCTTCTATTCTTAAAGCGACCTTTCCATGTATGTCCACTTTGAATTGTCTTCCAAAGATGATCATAAAAGGACTGATCGTGATATCCAGAATTTAAAATTGAAGTCTTCTTACCAATGACATCAGCCTGTGTATAACCCATCATCGAAGTAAATGCTTGATTGACGTAAACGATTTCCGCATCTGTATTCGTGATCAACAAAGCATTCGCATTCTGATCGATGGCTTGTGAGATAACACGGATCATGTCTTGTTGCGTATGTTCCTCGGTAACATCTTGAGTTGTACCGTAGATCAACTGGGCCTTCTTATTTTGATCCTTAACCATGACTTTGCCTTGATCACGGATCCAAATCGTATGCCCATCTTTGTGTTTGACACGATACTCGACACGTATGCCTTTGATCTCACCCTCAATTAAGGTATTGAAATAGTCACTAATTTGATTTTGATCATCTGGATGAACCATTTCCATGTATTTAGCATTGGTAAAAGGATACAATTCTTCGATCGTATAACCAAACATGTTTGCGAATTGATGATCAATCGTTACACTTCCGTTCAGAACGTTCCATTCCCAAGCACCAATACCTGAAGCTTTTAATATATACTCATAACGCTTTTGAAAACTGTCCAATTCCGAAGACATCCGTTTTGTTAACGTAATATCTTGCACGATGCATTGATATTCAACCAATTCTTTGGCGTTGTTATATATGGGAATGATTTCCCAGTTCATCCAATAATGTATATTATTCATCACCGAGCTTATTTCAAAACGACTGATTTCTCGGGGCAATAAAGCTTGTCTATCCATATTCAAATGGTTAAGAAGTGATTGTCCAAGTACTTCATTTTCTTGACGCGCAAAATAGCGGAGCGATTTTTGATTGACGTAGCTCACTTTCAACTCAGGTGTGTAGCGAAATATCAATACATCTTGTGCATTCAAAACTGATTTCAACTGCATTTGCGATTCAATCAATCTATCTTCAGCCTCAATACGTAAGATAAAGTTGAGAAGATTTTTTGAGAAATCACTTAATATTTTTTGTTCGAAAGCCGAGTATTCATATCTTTGATGTACTGAATCCAATCCAACAAAGCCGTAACAATGCTTTCCAATCATCATTGGAACGGTAATCAAACTTAAAACAGATTGAGGCTCAAGAATCTGACGAACCGCATCCTGTGGATCAAGAGCCATGACGTCAGGGTAATATAAAGTCTCCCCTTTTATATGCGCATTCACCCAGTGTTGAATATCGGTCAATGGAACTCCTTGGAGCATATCGATCATGGGTTCGATATCCACTTGGCACCATTCATAGGAATTGTTACAAACATTGGCTTTGAAATCATAGTTAAAAACGTACACGCGATCCGCATGTACGAATTGCCCAAGTCGAGCCAGTGCGGTCTCAATGTTTACCTTTGCATTTTTCTCATCAAACGCTACGAAATTCGAATTCACATCCGACATGATTTCTTGTAATTCCAGTTGTTTTTTAAGACTTAACTTTCCACTTTTTTTCATAATAGTAATTCTCTTTATTATTTCATTGTAAACATTCTAACACGATGTGTTACACAAAAATTAGCTTAACAGGATTAAGCTTTCAGTCAAATTCGCAGCTAATACATATTTAGACTTTTGATGGCTACTTCAAATGAAAAGTGATTTCTTTAAGATGCACATAGTCAATCAACAACTTCATGATCTTTTGACCATATTCATAGGCAATGAGTTCATCCGAATGAATGAGTGATATCTTTTCAATACGATTCAAACTGCTCAAGACATCCCATAACGCATCCAGATTCGAGACCTTATCCATCAATCCAAATCGTTTCGAAAGATGTTCCATTGCACTTTGCTTATCAAGCATATGCTTACCATTAAGACGTATCTTATGTTTCATCATTCTCCCTCGTACAAGAGCTCAAAGCGATCATAATGATCAGCAGTGTAGTAGATCCATCCATCATCGGAATAAACGAGTCGTTTCGCTCCTCGATAGCCTCCTTGATAATCAATATCGCATTCAAAGTATTTCTTGTCTTCTGGTAAAAGTCCTTCACGATTCGAGAATCGATCCCCACCAATCGACATCTTGTCTGTCACATCCCAGAGATTCCCTTTTTCCGCTTCCCAGCCCAAGGCTAAGGCTTCTGCTTTTGTTAGGTAATTGGGTGGAAGTTCTTCATAGAGATGGATGTACAATGCGACATCTTCTTTTGCTGAATAGGCTTTATTGTGTTCGATCTTTAATTCTACTTTGGCACAGGCCGTTAAAAGCACAAGGGCAAGAAATAGAATCTTCTTAAATTTGCTCATGGTTTGACGTAGGCAAAACCTTGGTTTTGAAGAAGTGTCAATTGTACGACCCCCGATGGGACAAGCTCCATGCTTATATCCAATGCACTTGGATCGACTTCATTTGCGCGCAGTGCGTTCGAGCAGACTTGAAACTTGAAATCAAACGCATCCTGCTCATGATAGAGCGCTAAAAAGCTCGGTTTTAATAAATCCTTAACCACTGCCCCATTGACCAACACAACGACTTCTTTCGCGCCTTGGACGCCTTGAATAAAGCTTCGCACATTCGCAAATGCCGTTGGCCATTGTTCACTGTCGGATACATGTAAGACCATTTTCATAACAAGCCTCTGCCTCCATCCACTTTAAGGGTGCTTCCTGTAATATAGTCCGCATCTTCACTGCATAAGAAGACGACCGCCTTCGCAATGTCATCTCCTGTACCGATACGACCCAAGGGAATCCGCTTTATAACGTTTTCACGAACTTCCGCTTGCGTAAAGATTTGATTCATGGGCGTATCGATTGCGCCGGGTTCAATGGTATTGATGCGGATATGCGGAGCCAAGGCCAAGGCAAACTCTTCACTCAACCGCTGTATCGCAGCTTTGGACGCATCGTAGCTGAACTTATTCAAACGGACCTTATGACTGTATAAGCTCGAAATATTTACAATCGAGCCCTTGTGCATGATCTTGCTGGCTTCTTTGATGCAATAAAAAGTCCCATTGAGATTCGTATTGATGACCGCCTGCCAATCTTGAACATCGATTTCATTAAAACTCGCTTCAATCTGTAAAGCTGCGTTATTGACTAAAATATCCAATGACCCGTAATCTTCTTGAATCTGTTTGAACATCGCTTGAACTTGTTCATAATCACTTAAATCCACTTGAAGATAGGCAAGTTTTGGATGATTCAAAGCGTGTAATAAAGTCGTTGCGCTTGACGCATTGCGATCACAAAAAACAACTTGATCCCCTAAACCAAGAAAACGTTCCACAATGGCTCGCCCAATGCCTTGGGCTCCACCTGTAATCAAGACAGTACGCATAGAAACCTAACTTTCTAAAGGGTCATGGATTTCCTTACCCTTTTCATTTCGATATCGATCAATCAATTCTATTTTATCTTTGCGAGCCAATGCTTGGTAGATTCGATACCAATCCTCTAAATCCATGAGTGGAATCTCATGGGCATCGATGTTGGTCTTTAAAACGATGTGCTGAGCGGTAAAGATAAAATCAAACCATGCCTCATGGTGTTTGACGCTGATGCCCGACATGACATCCACTGCGCAGTTTTCAATTTGATAGGTCTTAAAATGCGCTGTTCTAAAGTTCGGATTCGATGGTTTGTGTTTTTCATCTCCAATTTGATCAAGAATTTCAATCGCCTTATCAAAATCTTTGGATGCCACCAGGATATCCAGGTCATTGACTTTCACATTCAAGCCATAGACATCCAGTAGTGCTGAGCCCCCTAAGCCCCAAACAATGTTTGATTCATTAAAACGCTGAGCGATCGTTTTCATGATGATACGAAGCGGTTTATTCATGCCTCTAGTATAACCAAAAGAAAAGGACTTCTCAATCTTTCAGAAATCCTCTGTGATAAACCGTATTGCGAATCTGTTTTGCTTTATACATGAATTGATCGGCACATTGGATGAAATCATCATAGCGATTACGCTTGACGACATCAGAATCAAAATAGCAAAAACCAATGCTTACACTCGATCGAATGGTGTGATCGCCTGCATAAATGACGCTGTTCTCGATTTGGTGACGTAAACGTTCCAAGATCATCAACCCATCCTTTTCATTGGTGTTGGGCAGACAGAGAATAAATTCATCCCCACCATAACGACCCAAGATATCATAGGGCCGCGTCGAATCAATCAGGATACGCGCAATTTCAGCCAAGACCATGTCCCCAACATTATGGCCATATCGATCGTTGGTCATCTTAAAGAAATCCACATCGATGATGGCCAAACAAAAGCCTAAATCAAAACGAACACTACGCGTGATCTCACCTCTGAAAAGCTGATCAAACCACGTCGATTCAAGGTATTGGTGAGATAATCATGCATCGCATCTTCTTCTGCTTTGCGCTTCATCTCTTCAATGAGTTGAAGATACTCTTTATCTTTACTGATATCACGAATGATCATGACCGAGATCATTTCACCTTCATCATCTTCGAACAAAGTGGAGGTAAGGAATGTTGGAAAAATCGTCCCATCTTTTCGAATGAAATTCAGCTCCGTCATGACTTGACCTGCAAGTTCGCGCTCTTCAAGCGCAGGACACAAACGTGGATCGTTCATATCCACGATCAGCTCACGGCCTGCCAAACGCAACTCTTCTTCACTTCTTCCCAACATCGTACAGGCAGCGGGATTCGCTTTGATGATCGAACCATCCGATCGCGTTAAAAGAATCGCATCCAAACTATGCTCAAAGAGATACCGATAGTATTTTGCTTTAAAACCACATTTGTTCATTTTAGTTTTTTAGAGGAATAATTGTAATCACATATTACCACTAATTTATCTCAATAAACTAAAATGTTGAATATTTCATCTAAACATCAATTGAACAATTGGATTCCAAGCTGACCAGAATCAGTTCAGGATGATTGAAGATTCGAAATGGAAATAAACTATTCCCTAAACCACGACTTAAAAAGAGTCGCGATGTGTTTATTTGATACATGCCAGCACTGTACTTTGGAAAAAAGCCTTGGTGTGGAGCCAAGATTGCACCAATGAAGGGAAAACGAATCTGTCCCCCATGGGCGTGCCCACTGAAACTGATATCGATCGCGTGTGACGCATAGACATCAAAGTACTCCGGACGATGGCTTAACAGGATTGAAAAACCCTCCGGTTTCCAAGTCTGAAGATGCGCATCAAGATGATCGCGGCTTTTGAGTTTATGATCATCTTCCGAATAAAAACCAGGGTCTTTCAAACCATAGAGATCAAGCCTTTGATGATCACGTACAATGCATCGTTCTTCATTCTCCAATACCACAAGCTTATGATTGATCAATATGTCTTTGAGCTGGTCATAACGATCAGACCACGCCTCATGGTTTCCAGGCACATAATACACAGGAATTGAGTGAAGTCCCTTTAACAAGTCAAGCACTGGCTTAAAATCGGTTCGTCTGCGATCGATCAAATCACCAGTGATAAGGATGATGTCCGGATTCAATTTGTAAATCTTGTTTAAGAGAAGCGTTTGATTCTTCCCAAAGCTCTTATTGTGAAGATCGGATAGATGAAGGATCTTGAATCCATTGAAAGCTGAAGGAACTTTCTTGTCATTGACGCGGTGTTTACTGATAACGATGCGATTGTTTTGTTCGTATAAAAACAAGACCACAAAGATCAATAAGCCAATCAGCCAAAAATGCCATGGCTTCATAAACTAAACAACTCGATTCGGTCAATCACGTTGTTCGATCTCTGTGACACACTCATTCTTGATGCGACCCACGCAATATTGTAAGGCATCGATCACATGCGGACGAATGTCGCCACCAATCAAAACAAACATGATGTCATCGCCTACTTCCAAGATACCTTCATTCAACCATACGCGGACATAAACGATGCCATCCAAGTTCTTCGTTTCTTCAATGACGCTATGAACTTTCGCTTCATCGTATCCGAATTCCATTTTGACGACTTTCGTCCCATCATTTAAACCTTGACGAACTTGCGCCTTGGGTGTCACACGCACAACACCATTATGGAGCAAATACATGCCAGCTTGACTGGCTTGTGGATCGGTTTTTGCTTCACTTAACCATTGGTCCATGGATGGACTTGGTTTCTTAAAATTATGTTTCATGAGTTCTCCAAAATGCGGATGCATTACCAAAATATTGTATCATATCCCCTCTTCAGAAGATGAATGGAAAGACGAGGATGACAATCAATGCCCAAATTCCATACACTGGAAACCAAGATGTGACTGCAGCTTGAATGCTTATGACACTTCCCTTCCTACGTAAGAAGCTTAAACTGGCATATCCGATTTTACACAAATGGATCATAACCAGAATATTGATCACAAGGCTGGTCAAGCGGTTGGGTGTGATGCCAAAGGATGTCAATCGGAAAGTCATTGCGACAAGTGCTACGGCATTGATGATTAAGGCACACACGATCAAACTGAAGTTCAAGGCATCCATGAATTGCGGTTCTTGTCTAGAACTCCGCTCCGTGATCAAGTAAATCGTAATCGCAAGCACCAAGACAAGAATCACATTGAAGCTGATCAAGAAGTCACGATCCATAAATGGATTCTTTCCGAGAACCAGCATCGCAATCAAATAGATGACCAAGGTAAGCAGAACCAATGGACTGAATACCTTTGCCAACAACGGCGCAATCGACTGAGTCAACTTTCCATAGCGCTGTACCACATGGCTGGCAACAATCGCCAAACCCGCTATCCCCATGACCACGATGTTTTCAAAATACAACTCACTGATGTCTAGACCCAATAAACTGAACAACATCATGGTGATGCCTGCCAATGCCCCACCAGCAAGCGCAAACAGGATATAGAGCACAAGAAACTCACCATTGAATTTAAGAAAGGATAAGCGCGAAGAAACATCTTTATAACGATCACTTATATGACTCATTCCCCACAACAACCACAAGACAATGGGAAGATGTAGATAAGTCAGAATCGTCACATCGCCGATCTCATTTGGAAGCAGATTGAAATAAACAATCAAACCGAGCAGGGATCCTAAAATGATCAGACGTAAACGTTTCGTCATGCTTTGTGTCAAAATCAAATATAAACTCATGAAGGGAAAGATCGCAAAGAGGACGTTGATGGGTGCGATTGTGAAATCATCGACCAAATAAACCATCAAACGCATCGTTAGAGCGGATAACACACCAAGGACTGCCATGATGATAAAGGACTGATCAAAGAACTTGAGCTTGGTTCCTTCATACTCACTTAAACGCTCTTTCCAAACGCTTAGGATCAATGAATCGGGATGCATCTGATACGCTTCACTGAACGAAGACCGAAAGCCTTGTTCATCACGACGATAGTAGCTTTCCAAAGCTTTGGGATCATCGATATGACTTAGAATTTGATTGAGTGACTGCATCTTACTTACCCTTGCGATATTCCAAGAGATCGCCCGGTTGGCAGTCCAAGGCTTCACAGATGGCTTCTAAGGTCGCGAAGCGGACCGCCTTTGCTTTGCCGTTCTTTAGGATGGATAAATTGGCCATGGTGATGCCGATCCGCTCGGAGAGTTCCGTAACACTCATCTTGCGTTTCGCCAACATGACATCGATGTTGATGATGATACCCATGATCACACCGTCAAATCCATTTCAGATTTGATTTCCAAAGCATTGTTCACAAGTTTTTGAAGCACCCCGGCAAAGGCTGCCACGACCAATGCCGCAAACGCCAAGACCAAACCGATGACCAGGATACCTGGCGCATCTTCATGATCTGCCACGTAGTAGAACAATGGCAGGGTCAGTCCATAGATCACAGCGATGCTCAAAGCACTAAATTTGATGCGTTGGATCGCGACTTTGGATTGAATTGAGAAGGCTTGGTTCGCTTCAATCAAGGCAAGGATACGGAAAGCTTGATACAGGATGCCAAAGAAGGCAAGCGCTGTCGCATAGATCGCCAAGATGAACGGGTATTTGAATGGCACAAGCGCAGGGTATTCTTCTGTGATGCCCGTTGCTAAACGTGGGACCAATACGATGCAAATCGCTAGAATCGGTACGGTAAGGGCGATGATCGCCAACTTAAGCAATAGTGTTTCTTTTTTCATATAAACCTCTCTTCATTATCGATTCTAGCATATTATTTATCGTCTTACAATATATTTTTATTCTTTATAATAAAAAAGCCCTTTGAGAGCTCATGTTATTCTTTGATTGTGATGCCCCATAAGGACACCAAGTCCAGGGCTTGCATCGGATTGACGATGATCCCCTTTAATTCGCTCTGATGATCCGAAACAAGTGGAGCGATGAAGTCACAGTTTGAGAAATCAATTTGCTTGAGTGAAGTTTTAAAGAAATTGTTACGAATGAACTGGGATTCGATCATCTCTGCGTTTTTGAACATCACAGCCGCAAAGGATGCCTCCGTCAGTTCACAATAAGCAAACTGAATGGATTCCAGCTGACTCTGTTCAAAAAAAGCATATTTCAAATTGGAATCACTAAAACCTGTGTGCTTGATGCTTGCGTTGGATAAATCACAACCGATCATCTTAGACCCCACAAACGTACAACGCTCAAAGTATGCCGATTTAAACGTTGAGTTCGATAGATCACAACGCTCAAAGACACAATCCACAAAACTTGCCTTTTCAAAGTCACAGTGATCAAATTGCATGGCAGTGAAGTGACTTTGACGAACATCCACATGTTTGAACATCGCATCTTTAAGGGTCTCATCTTCACACTGAATTCCAATCATGCGTTGGTCCGCTTCAATGGATTGAAGCGCATGTTTCGCAAAAGACTTTATTATACTCAAATTCTTTAATAATCTCGGTTCATTCATAAAGCCACGACTACAGACTCAGCACATAGGCATAGACTTCTTCCAGTAATTCCTTATCCGATGAAAACGTAAGCAAGTCATGTGCTTCATCAAAAAACAACCATTTCCCTTCACTGATTTCATCAGCCTGAAGTTTAAGATCCATGACCTTTGCTTCACCACAAAAGTAAACCACATCTTTGCTTACACCAGGTTTGGGTTCATAGTTGGTTACCAAGCGTAAATTAGGATCGGGTTTGATCGTCATACCCGTCTCTTCTTTTAGCTCACGCATTGCGGTTTCCATTTCACTTTCTTTACCTTCCACATGTCCTTTGGCAAAAGCCCAATGACCTTCTCCGTGTTTAAGGATTAAGAATTTCAAACCATCTTCATGTTTATGATAGGCAATGATGCCACAAGAAAGTTCGTTACGCATGTTCACACCCTTGCTCAGGATTGATGAGCCCTTCCATGTCTTTGATAAAACGGTCGATGTTTATCGTTAAGGATTGTTTCAAGGCTTCTTTTGCCTCGAAGTTTGGAGAAACATGGACAATGTATTCCACAATCGAATCAATCCCAACACCAAGTTCAGAAACACGATAGTCTAGATTCTCTACTTGGTTCAAGATATCAATCCATTCTTTTTGAAGTTTACGATTGTTTGCGGATAGCCACAGTTCAAAGCGATTGGCTTCATGGAGATAAACCAAAGCGATTTTTAACTTCTTCGCTCTAAGTTCAGGAGGGGTGATCGCAAAATAACTCATATCCATATAACCTTGATAGACTTGGCTGATCGCATACTTCGGATATTTCTGTCCAAGTTCAGTCTTCAATTCAAAGATGAAACTTAGTATGCTTTGATACGCTTTTTGAATATCACCTTTGTTAAGTGCCTCATGATACACCTGTAAAGCTTTTGATAATGACATATGTGCTCCTTATTTTCTTAGTCTTAAGCTGAGATTTCGTACTTTGGCTTTTTGCGTAAACAAGTCTTTTGCCTCGCTTTCAGTTTAACATCTTCCGAATCGGATTCGCTTATGCTTTCATCACATCGCTTTCATCAAACACGTCTTCTTGAGATTAAATGATGATGAATGTTCTAAATCCACGTGCACCATAGTAAGATTCAGCCCCATTATGATAGACGAAAACCGTATCATAACGACGATCACAGAACAAGGCTCCACCCAGTTTACGAATTGATGCGGGCGTCTTGATCCAACTTGATGTCTTTAAGTCATATTCCCCTAAGGTCTGGAGATAGCGATATTGCTCTTCATCCAAAAGCTCGACACCCATTTCATTGGCCATGCCCACGGCACTTCCACTGGGTTTATTGGCTTTACGCGATGCCAAAGCTTCAGGATCGAAACAAAGACTTAATCTCCCTTTGGGCGTCTCCTTGGAACAATCAAAGAATGTGTAGGTATCCTCTTTTGAATCATAGGCTACGACATCCACTTCTCCTCCACTTTCTTCCATAAGGAAGAGCGCTTGAAGTTTCAGTGGATTTGCGATAAGTTTTACCTCAACTTTAGCCCAGTCAATATTCGCATGACGATGCATATTTCTATGAAAGCGTTCATGGAGGGTTTTGATGAGCTCATCAATTTGTGTCTGATTTAGATTCTTCATAAGTATTCCTTTCCGATAACACTCAAGTTATCCTAGGTCTCGGATTCGAATCGTGACCGAAATGGTATCCCCAGCTTGTTTGTTCAAGCTTTTACGAAGTGCTTTTGGGATGCCAATGATATAACAGATACTCCCATCCTCATGTTTTAAGCCCATATTCACGATACTTCCGTCATAAGGATATCCATCAAAGGTCGCATGAACCTTGATGCGTCCTTTGCCAAATACTTTACGGATATCATAGGGAAAGATCACATAGGCGCCATCGATATCAAGTACCTTTTGGATGCTTGCTTCAAAGGTATAAACCTCTTTCATGCTTATCGACTCAAGATCGCTTCGTATTGAGCGATGTATTCATCCACGTCCATCTTCTGACAAAGTTCGCCAATCAGATCAAAAGGAATTTGTTCCAAATGCTTGAAGCGAATGCAGCTTTTACCCATATCCAACTTATTTGAACTGTGTTGGGTATAAGCTTCTTCAAACCACTGCATGAGCTCTGGACTTCCATATAAACCCATATGGTAAAGAGCGATGTGATTCTTTTGGGATGCGATTGAAATAAAGGGTAAAGGTCCACCTTTCGTGGCATGGTAGCCTTTGGGATAACGCGATAAAGGCACGACATAGTTGAGCATGCCATTCGATGCATGGACATCAAAACCGCTTGGTAGACTCGATTCGATGACCTTATGTAATTTGTTTACTTTGTCTCTACGTTCTTCTGGTACGGAATTGAGAAAAGCTTTGATGGATTCTTCATGCATTTGGATCTCCTTGAGATATGAAGCGTTTCGATGATGCTTCTACCTTATGTTATTTTCATTATAATCGATTCCCAAGCTACATATCATGATTATGATTCTCTACTCAAGCCTTCATCAATGATGCGTCCCGTTAAAATAGTGGGTAATAAGCGAAGTACGGATATGTTGATAATCAGAAGGACAAAGCTCATTCGTATCCAATAGGGTTTTAAGTATGATCCGATACAAAGAAGCAAAACACCCTATACATTTTCACGATTCGCATTTCTTCTTCCGTGAGATACCCTCGGTTATGTCCACCTTATAAAGGGAAATAAAAACGATGTCAGAGACATCGCAAGATTATCGAGTAATGGGATGACGGATTACGGTTTTCAATTTATCTGCTGACACCTTACGTGGATCACTCAAATAGATTTCATGGTGTTGACGCAAACCGAACATTTCCGTTCGATATCCATTTTTAGCTACAAAGTCATCCAGTTTTGTAATCGTAGCGGGTTCATCATCATAAGCACCAATATGTATGATTTGTTCACATAAGCCTTCTTCATATCGTTTGAATTGAGCTTTATTTATATCGAGTTTTGGATTCTTCTTTGCGACAGATTTGCATGCGTCCTTGAAGATTTCTTCGTTAATGAAATCCGGTTGACGAATCATCATGATCGAATTGAAATCATCTTTACGTTCTTTGACGTGTCCATCAAAGACTTCTTCATCAAACCACCATAAACCTTCTAATGGAAAGACCACATAATCGATATAACCAATTGGTTTAACTTGTTTCTTCAAGCCCATTTTGATGGTATAGGACAAAGCATAGAGTAGCTCAACAGCTTCTTTGTATGCAGAAGAGGTATTGGGATCTCCCTGCCCTTCAACCATAATATATGACATCATGGGCACTTCGATGAGCGAAGCTTCAGTTTTAGGTTGATAGAGTTCTTTGTATGTCTTTTTATAATCCAGTTTATCCATTGTTTTCCTCGCTTTCTTCTCCCCAATGATACTTTTTGTTTTGCATCAACTTATCCAAATCACAGCTCAAACACAATCCATTGTGGCAACAAATCCTAGCACCACACTTTGGACATGTCCACTTATCTGCTTCCTTGTTTAGAAAACGATCCATCCCCTTGTGTTTAATGAAATCTAGATTTTCAATCATACTCATGTGATACTTCATTCGATAACGCTTGTCTAAAGCTTTAAGACGTATGCAGGGATAATCTTCACATTCGATACAGAACCGTACAGATCCCTTACCCAAGTTCTCACATGCATCAGCCATATGCGTACAGTTTTCGCCACGAGGAATACACCCAGGGCAATATCGACGATGAAAACCCTGTTTATTGATATCCAATCTTCTGAATTGATAAGCAATGCATAATGAACAGTTCATTCCGCATGGGGCGATGAGGTCTTGGCTATCAATATGCAGATTTCCACCTTCACGATTATCCATTCTTTTACCTTTTAGTGTTTAAATGAATTAAACACGATCAGTATCGTTATGATTTAAGCTTTGATTGAACGATTAAACCAGGCTTCTAGAATCACACCATAAACGATTCCAGCCCCAAAACTTACGGGATCCACAAAGCTTGTGGAACTGTAGAAAGCAAAAGAAACTAAAAGTCCTAAAATACCCCCACGAATCAACGCTTTGTTTTTATTGGAATTCGACCAAGGAGCACCAATGACCAAACCAATGATGACGCGATTGAACCACAGGGCAAATACGAAGATGGGATCTGCTGTAAATCCAGAGCGTATCGATGCACCCACAACACAGACAATCCCCAACAATGCCCCACCGATCAATGCTTCAGTCATTCTTTTGCTCATTTGTTCTCCTTATTGAGTTGAAACCGATTTTATCAAACGATGCTTACGCGAAGCGGCTGTCATGAAACGCCAAGCAACTTTAGCATTCGTCAGCCAAGCAATTTGGACATTATTCTTTGTGTTGTTTAGCATACGTGGAATAAAGAATTTCGCAACCGTCTCAGGCGTATCGGCTAAGATATTGAAAATCTTAATAAAGCTTTTATCCGAAATCACATCGGATGGGTTTCCATCTGGATCTTTGGTAATGAAATCCGTAAGCATCATACCTGGCGACAAGCGTCCCGCAATAACAGCTGTTCCTTCGAGTTCCTTTGCCAAACCTTTCATGTAGTAAGTGAGTGCATGTTTCGTGGTGCCATAATGAATGGTCCTAACTTGAATCATATTGTTGGATCCCAGTCCTTCCATACTATAGATTGCCCCAAAACCCTGCTTGATCATCTCTGTTGCCGCAATCTGCGAACCAAAGATCATCCCCAACAAGTTCGTACTTATAACCGCAGACGTATCTGTTTCGTTGGTTTCCCAAGTTTTGACATGCGGTGTGTTCTGTCCAGCATTATTGATCCAAATATCCACATGACCCCAGTGCTTAACGAAATCATCCCACAGCTTTTGTATACTTTGCTTGGATTGCACATTACATGGTATGTAGATAAATCGATCCTGAAAAGGATTCAAGGTATTTCGTGTATCGCCGTTTAGTTCTTCTCCACGACCCGATAAAGTGACATTGCATCCCGCTTTTAGAAATTCAACGGCCATAGCATAGCCAATTCCGCGTGTGCTTCCGGTAATTACGACATTTTTCATAACCATGCCTCCTGGCGATTGTGCGGATATTTAATTCAAGTCAATATTTACAAATTATCTATAAGGTAATAGTGCTCTCACAGCTTAAGAAACGATCGTTTAAAAATATCTTAAGCACCTTAAAAATTATAAAGAACAGCTTCTGTGTGAACGTTTAGAATATCCAGAAGCTTCGACACGAAATATCACCGTCATATTAATAAACTTGACGCAATTCAATTTGCCCCTCTCCATAACCTTGGGGATCTGGCATTCGCTTTGCCCATTGCACTGCTTCTTCTTTTGATTCGACATCGATCAAAATAAATCCAGCGATCAATTCACTGGTTTCTGAAAATGGTCCTTCCGTTACGACAGGATCACCGCCTGCAATCGGATAAGTGATGCGTAGTGCGTTCGAGCTCGGATGTAAACCGCGTGCCATGATGCGCACACCCGCTTGAACAAGTTCTTCATTAAATCGAGTCATGGCTTGCATCAAGTCTGCAGGTGGTAAATGCCCCGCTTCTGAATTCTTCGATGCTTTCACAAGCAACATAAACAACATATGTAAACCTCCTAGGTTGTGTGTTCTCGTTTCACAATACCCCTGTACTAAGTCAACATTCTTAAAATTATCACTTTTTGCTCTGACTTAATTAAGCAAAATTCAAAAGAAACTGCTAATACTAGAAAATCATTTATTCGATGTGCTCTTTGCTTGTTTTTGTTGATACATCAAGGCATCAATTGAACTTAAAAAATCATCCGCTCCTCTGTAAATTTCTTTATCATAGACTGCGTAACCCATACTAAAACTCAAGTCATATGTATTCGATTTCGTTTTATTATAAGCTTCTACACGACTGTTGATTCTAGAAACCATTGCTTCTAGATCTCTATTATTGGATACATCCAAGATAATGCAGAATTCATCCCCACCATATCGTGCAATAAAGTCATTTTCTCTAAGGCATGATTTTAGTAGATTCGCTGCACTTTCCAATGCTTCATCACCTACATTATGACCATAGGTATCATTTATGTTCTTAAACCCATCGATATCAAGAAGAATCGCAGAGAAGCCATTTCCCAATAAATTTAATCGAATTTTTCTTCCTAAATATGCGTCTAATTTCTTACGATTACTTATCTTAGTTAAATGATCCGTAAACATTCCATGATTTTGAATGTTTAAAAACAACACGAGTATTGAGAACACGACACTGTTCAGCATCAATGATACCCCATAGAACTTAACTTGAAGGACGATACTTATCGCTGGTGGAAAAGCGAAAAATAGAAGTGATAAAAGCTTCTTTTATTTAAATTCTTACGATTTGATACTATGATAAAGAATGCAACAACTAATAAAAGCACTGTACTGAGTATCGAAAGCAAATACAATTCGCCTCTTTGATACACATTATTCGCATCAATCGTATCGAACCATCCATACGGCATGGATATGATTACAATCACGACATTGATTATATTAGCAAGACTTAAAAAATAGATGAGTTTCCTTGTTTGCTTTTCGTTATTAAATACATACAGGTGAACATACGCCAACCACAAGGATGCGAGAACTGGATTCAAGGCAAATATCAAGAAATTGCCGATGGTGTTGAGTAAAGGATAATATGCCTGTGCATTCCCATCGAGTCGACTCAATACATCAAGCACAAGCATCACGATCGCCGCATATAATATCATCATGTAGATTTGATCTTGCAATGACGTTTTTTCAAATATTCTTAGTGAATTGATACATATGATTAGTAAAATTAGGATGGAATATGAATTTATAATGATATTGCTTAGAAGACTCATTTACACGCTCCCTACATATTTTGCTTCATTTAAAATATTTTTATACATCCGATTTAGACTCAATCCGAAGTTATTCAGTCAATCATCTGATGGATTCCTAAAACCTTAACGTTGTATACAGCTAAGATGATTATGCAAACAAACATCTATCTTATTATAGCCATAATTGAGTGGCTAAAGAAAAAAAAAACAAAAGCGTTAGAGAAAATGAAATTTTATGCAGCTTATTTTCTCAACCCAAATCGATAACTCATACCCAATCATAGACACTTGGATACCCGTTTCAAACGCTCTTATTCTTTATTTTAATTAAAGGATGAACTTAACTTTTTATTGAACTTATTTTATGCTCTTTCGATATTGTAATAGTATAAAAAGATCCTCGAATAATTTATCCGTACTTACTTCAAAAACAAGTGGAAAGTACTTCAACTTGCCCATTTGTTGGCTTTCTGAAATCATCTGCCTTACTTCTTGGTCCAGTTCCAGAGCCAATAGATCTGCATGATATTTTTGTGGTACAAAGATCGTTACTTTAAAAAATCCATCCCAAATCGACAGCCAAAATAGCGTTGTTTCATTTTGACCACCTCGAACACCCGTCCAGGTATAGAGACCTTTTGCCAACCAGGCCTTCCCATCCATATAGTAGCGCCACACGAGTTGAATGTCATACCTTGTAAGCTCATTCATGAACTTAACATAGGCATTATTCGCTTCACCCAACGCTTTCGCAAGAACGTCTTTACTTGGACGAATATCAGGGTTTCTGAGGAGTTGTTCCTTGTTTGTTTTCATGTCATTATATTTAAATTCTGTTTATATATACTCTATTATACTTCAATCTGCTGCATTTAGTATTGACTTGAGCAATCCCAACACACGTGTTTCTCTTTCAATCATCACAGGATCCGCATCATAATGATGTTCAAGAAGATTGACTTGGATTGCTTCTTCAATTGAGACATGCTCTAGCGTGAAACCTGCATCCAGTTCATACGCATCCAATCGTTGTGCTTCAATGCGATCCTCAACACGACAGAAGTAGTAATACGATTCTTGTTCAAAGATCATATTCTTGTGGATATGACTGCGTTGTAGTATAACAACCTCACCACATTCAGCGATGGAGTCAGGTATGATGCATAGACCAAGCTCTTCTTTTACTTCACGAATCAAGGCTTTTGGATGATCTTCAAATTCCTCAAGACCACCCCCAGGAAACTTAAAATAATTCTGTGCTTTGCTATGCACCATCGCTAGTAATCCATTTTCGTAGATGATGGCGCGAACAGAAGGTCTTTTCGATCGTTTAAATGTTGGATCATAATTTTGCAGATCCATGATAAGAGTTGCTTCATTTTAAGTGTCTTTCATCTTGATTAAGTAATGTCAATATTTCATCAAAGAGAGCCGTTCTTTTTGCATAGAGCGAATTCTTCAGTTCTTTAATAAACATTTCCGTGATTTCAGTTCCATTATTAAGTTTAAACATTCCTTCTACAAAATGAGCTGCCTCTGCATAAGTCTTGCGACCATCGCCCATTGATAAGATCTCATAGAAGCGTTTCTTAAAGTACTCATTGAGCTCATCTCCATACTTATCTTTAAGCACATCGATGTTCGTAAGAAGGTGATGATCATCCTTTTTATCATAGAGACGCATGTATAAAGCATCAACATCTCCCACTTCTCTTAACAATGGAACAAGCTGGTATGTCTCCTTTGTATTTGCGAGGATGCGTTTGTAATAGTCATCAAAATCTGGGTAATTCCTTAATGATCGAAGCGAATTAAGATTTGCATTATAAAGAAAATCGAGATAGAGGAATTCTTTATAAGCTTCCTCGTTATGAATTAGACGTTGAGCAAATCGAAGAAATAACTGTGGGATATAATAATCACTTCGATGCATGTTTGCATTTAAGTAAGATTTTAAACTAAAAAATAGTTTTTCAGGATCTTTCACATTCTCAATAACATATTTTACATATTCGTCATATTTCCCATTTCGAATCAAAGACTGAGCGATTTCTTTATCGGAAAACTCATTTAAATTGTATAGCGCAATTAAAACGTTCGACTTTGGACTCGTATTTCGAATTCCATAATGCTTTAGCGTTGAAAGATAAATTGATAGTTTCTCAACTAAATCTTGCTGTTGATTGATTGTCAACTTTGGTTTGATAACTTGTATAATCCATTGACAATCATCATAGACGGCTAAATGTTCATCCATCATAAGTTTAATTAACGCGGATTTATAGGATGAGTCTGAGTTGATTATCTGAACAATCTCCTTCTTCTCTGACTTATTCAACAAGTGCTCAGAAAAGTCATGATAATCATAGTCAAAAATGATTGTTTTTTGAGTAAAACGGGTATGAATTTTCTCTAATAATGCAATTTCTTTACTTGAACTTGATAAAAAATATCGGTACTCTTTTTCCAAATATTCTGTAAAGGTATCACGAGGATTCTTGATAAGTTCAGTTCTCAAATGATCTTTCAGCTCTTGTATGCTTAATTTTTCTATGTAATTGCGCAAAACTTCATCAAAGAACAATGGTTTGATAAATACCTCATCATCACTTTGGTCATCTTCATCAAACTCGCCGTACTCTTGCTCTTCTTCATAAGCGTTATCCAACCATTCCTCATAGTCCTTTGTTTCCTCTGGAAACACCGTGAAATAGAGTGCAACCATGTGTTTGCACGTTGTATACCCATTCGCAAATGGACAGTCACAACTTGATTTTCGAGGATGTTTAACGTTGATTAAAACATGATATGGACTCCGCTGATTGCCTTGGACCAAACCTTCAAATTCAAACTCTGATATCTGGCGTGTGGATAGAACGTTGTCACCAAGATAGTATGCATACCCTCTTTCCACACTGCTTGAACTTGCACTGCTTAAAATGGACATTTATGTCACCTCCGTAACGTCTAATTGTCTCAAATTCAACTGATTTTTAGTCATCAACTGTAAAACACAATAACTCTTTATAAGTAAAACTTATTTCTGTCTGCTTTTCTAGATTAGAAAGTAATCAATATTTGATTGTTCACTTTGCATACGAAGAACATATTTCACTCAGATGAACATCCTTATTAGCGTATAAGATGGCTTGCACGTTCATGATCTTTTCTATGCGTATAGATTCGATACTCATATGAATATCTTTGATTGATCCCAAATGAACCTGTACGACTTCGACTTGAGCCCATTAACGATGCACTCTGTAAATTGCTTGTCTTAATTCTGTAGTCAATTTGATTGCTTGTGAGTACTTCTTTTACTCTTGTTAGTCTAGTCACATCCATTGTAATTAAAAGTTCTTTGCGATTAAAAAATGTGATCATATGAATCCCCCTTATCCTAGTTTTTTTTCTTCATCTATCCAACTGAATCCAATAGCGTTGAATCTGCATTCCATCCACATCAACAGTCTTATCAAATACACCGTTATTTGCGATAATGCTTCTTCTACTGCCTTCATTTGTCGCATCACAGGTGACAAGCACCTCATTAAGCCCAAACTCTTTGCATCGTTTTAACATCAATCGGAGCATTTCCTTCGCATACCCTTTTCTACGCTCACTTGGTCGAACAGAGTAACCAATATGGCCACCCCATACTTTTAAAATTGGATGTTCGATGTGATGTCTAAAGTCAATGATGCCCACAACTCCATCATTATCTTCGTTAACTGCGATATAGCGATCACAAGGTACACGATCCTCCGGACAGGTTTCTACCGCTTCCATCATTCTGTTCGTTTCAATCCATTGACCAGCATCTAGACAATCTCTGAGGTTTCCGCAACCATCCATTGAGTCATTTATCTCAATGAATTCTTGACGATAACTCATTATTTGTTCGCTGTATTCTAAAGTTGGTTTAATTAATCTAATCATCATAATCTCCGTTCGATCTCGATAATTCTTTGCTTAATAGTCTTAATCACCATTGTAGTTATCAACTTTTTGCTCTTCAATTTAAACGAGCACTGAAGATATATAGATCCATCCGTCATGAATCAATGATTAAATCATGATTTTAAATTATGGTTTTATTATTGTAAGAAACACTTTTTGCGCTTTAAACGACTATTCATTTTTAACTGTAACCTGATTATCGGAAACGATCGTTCGATTACGTCCCAAACTTTTAGCAAACTAAAGCGCCTCATCCGCCATAGCAACGATTTGTTTTGGAGATATCAAGTATGTCGTATTCACACTTACAACCCCAAGGCTGACCGTCACAAAGGCTGCTGTCTCAGATGTCGCATGTGGAATACCAAGAACCTCTACACCTTTTCGTATCCTTTCAGCCAAGGCCTTCGCCCCAAATGATTCGGTTTCGGGTAAGATGACAACAAACTCTTCCCCCCCATAACGTGCAACGATATCCGGTGCACGTCCAACGATCGACTTAAGCATCGACCCTATTTTCACCAAGCAGTCATCTCCAGCTAAGTGGCCATAGCTGTCATTGAATTTTTTGAAATGATCAACGTCGATCATGATTAGCGATAAGGTTTCGCCACTGCGTTTAACACGGTAGAATTCTGTATTGAGCGCTAAATCGAAATATCTTCGATTCGCTAATCCCGTCAAACTATCTGTAATTGAATTGACTTGAGCGATATTTCTTTCAGCTTCGAGCTGTTGAACAAGTTCTTGGATATGCAATTCTGCTCGCTTACGTTCTGTAATATCACGGACGATGAATACCATTCGTATCGGCTGTCCATTCGCATTGCGGACAAACCCGCTGTTAACCTCGATATCAAAGATGCTTTTATCCTTACGTATACCATGATATTCATTGGGCTTGTTATTGCTTCCCTGGTACATACGTAAGATGTTAGACCGTGCTCTTTCGACATCTTCAGGCACGATAAAATCAAGTAGCTGCATACCAATAAACGAATCGAACGTCAGCTCATAGCCAAACATTTCTTTCGCTGCTGGAGAAATCATAAGGATGCGCCCTTCCAAATCTGTGATTGTAATATCATCAGGTGAGGCGTTGAGAATCGAACGATACTGTTCTTCACTTTCAATCAGCGTATCTTCTGCTCGCTTACGTTCACTGATGTCACGAACGACACTGATGACGTGCGATACATTCTGAATCGTGATGATTCGAGCGGAAATTATTCCATTAAACTGACTTGTATCTTTGCGTTGGAAAACAAACTCCATGTTTTCGCAAAATCCTTGTTCATTCAACGCTGTAAAGAATTTTTGACGATCCTCAAAACTGGACCAAACATTGATTTGCAAGGTCGTTGTGCCGAGTACTTCATCCTGTGTGTAACCAGTCAAAGCGACAAAGCCGGCATTGACGTCCAGAATCAAGCCATCACTCAAGCGTGTGATTAGGGATGCATCGGGGCTGGTATTGAACACCAATTGCATTTTTCCCTTCGCTAAACGATTTTCTTCATTCAAGTGCTGATTGACCATCAAAATAAAGCCATATGTCCAAAGCGTACTGGCTACAGTCGTAACGATGAATCCAGCATTTAGGAAAAATGTATAATCGGAGTAATTTTGAATCTGTGGTGTGTTCAGAGTCCAAAGCACACGTAATGCCAAGAAAGCTCCATATAGGATGAAAACGAGCGCTGAAAATTTGACTGAAGTAGAAGTGAACTTCCTTTTCTCAAGCAGTAGTGTGTAAGCTGTCAAAAACGAGATGATTGCCAATGCAATGTTGATTACAATCGTTCGTCCTGCGATATCACTATAAATGAACATAAAATAGTAGTATGCGAGTAAAAATAGACTGAAAAATAGACTGAGTATCCATCGATGTTCTCTCTTATTAAGAAATTTCGCAATACCTAGGTATAACAGAATCTGCCATAATGCCATCAACGGGTTGGCGATCATCGCAAGAAATAGAAGTGACTCAACACTCACAAAAGGCATAAAAACGAATCCGAGCGCCATGAAACTCGAACCCAAAAGCCACAATCCAATACCACGATAACTTCGGTTTACGACCCTGTATTGCACAAAGAGCGCAATTACCTGCGCTAAAAGGGATAGACTCAAGATAAAAACGAGTGTTTGCGTATTAAGATTCATGAATCCCCCCACTGGTTAATAGACAATTGCTTTGATGATCCATCCCAAAATAATCAGCCAAATCACCGCAAATGGAATCGCGTAATACCATTTTACTGGCTCTCCATTCAGCCACAACGCTTCCGCTTCCTTCCTAAATTTATAAAAAACATCTTTTGGAATAAGCTTAATGGTCAAGGTAATTAAAATGGGCAAAATAATAATGTCATCGAGATAACCAATGACAGGTATAAAATCAGGAATCAAGTCGATGGGTGATAACGCATAAATAACCGTTATGCCAGCCAACAACTTTGCCAACAACGGAGTTTCATTACTTTTCAAACATAAAAATACAGCTGGAATGTCTGTCTTTAATTGAATTGCTCTAGCTTTAAGGTTCATAGCATTCATCCAGCTCATTTCTTGTATAAATAGTCCATTAAAGCTACTTATACCCGTCACATATAATCATTATAAACGTAAATATAACCTTAATCACTCTGTATTCACGTATATTTACGCTTTGATCGCAGTTATATTTGATATTGGGAGACGATTTTCCTTATCCACATCGAAAATCAAGTAATTAAAAAGCTCATTCATAAAAAAATGCCTGTCTTGCAGGCATTTACACTAATAGCCATGGTCATCATGTTTCCATTGACCAGCTTTACTCCGCACTAGAATCCAAGCCCAACCCTCATAGCTGCTGTTGGGATTTAGTGATCCATCACCACCAGACGCATCCACATCAAAGGATGACAATAACACTAACACTTCATCTGCTTAATATTCGATTCTTATCCTGCAAAAAACCGTGGAAAGGCAATCGTGCTTTTTCCTTCGCTGTTTCGGCAAGCTTTATCCTTGTACTCATATTATCATCTCCAAACAACGATTTATCCCATAGTCTGATGTCTATCCTGCTCACACAAGCTTACTCATACCTATTTCAGTTGCTCAAGCTAATTGAGTTAATAAGATGGATTTTGTCGATATGTTTCCTCAAACGCAAAAATACACTCTAGGTTGAGTAGTCAATTTGGATGTCACTTTGAAACACAGTATTTTCAAGGGTTTACTCGTGACATCAATACGACCGTCTCGACGTGGATGTTTACGAACTGATAACGTGTCAAACCCACTTCTATTTCAGCTTTTACCTATCGATCACATTACCGATATCATTACTACCCACTTTAAATAGCTCCCCTCTTCAATTTTAAATAACATTCGTTTAGATTGACTACATAAAGACACCAGCGATTATGTTCTAGGGTATAAGGACAATAGGTTACAACATGAAGAGATACTCGTCTGCATTGACCTCAAGGTGCATGCAATTGTCACGACTTGACTTGTAATGTTTAAGGACATTTCAACTTTCAAATTCTAACATTCTAACTATTCTATCCATTACGTATCTTAACGGGTTGGGATGATTTCTAACCAGTATCCATCTGGATCTTGTATAAAATAGATTCCCATAGATGGATTTTCATAACAAATGCAAGCCATCTTCTCGTGTAGTTCATGTGCAGCTTCGAAATCATCTGTTTTAAACGCCAGATGAAACTCCTCTTCACCGATATCGTAGGGTTGAGGATGATCTTTAAGCCAGGTCAATTCGAGTTCAAACTCACTTTCTTCATTTCCAATATACACAATGATGAAAGAACCATCTTTGGCAGCTTTACGTCGTTTTTCCTTAAGTCCGAGTGCTTGATCGTAGAATGAGAGTGAACGATCAAGATCGGTCACATTATAATTTTCATGAATCATTTTAAATTTCATAGTATTTCTCTCTTTTTTATAGTTCCCAATGGAATTCTTTTGTTGTGTCTAGTATGATTGTATCCGTTTTCTTTGATTCTGAAAGTTCTTTAAAACGTTCCACAACACTTCTATCATCCCAAAAGTGCATCGGTAGTACGTATCGTGGATGCAGTTCTGATAAAATATGCGTCATGCCCTTTGCATAATTCTCTTCTAAGCGACCGTCCAACACCGCAAATGCAATATCGATGGTCTTATCCTTGAGTTTACCTACCTCACGTTTGAAAACGATCTCTTGTTCCGCAAGCCACTCCGGATCTTCACCTGGCCAGTCCCACCAATGAAGATCTCCTGCGTAAAACAGTGTTTCACTTGTAGTCTTGATAAGAAAAGCAATGCCTTCATCCGTTGATATAAGTGTATTCACTGTGCCGAGTTCTTCGATTTCATAGGTCTTGTCCGCATCTAAATATTGAATGTCTCTGTTTTCTGGAACCGCTGGTTTACCTTTGATATCAAATGATAAGAGATATATCGTTTTCTGATGAGTTTTTACGATAGAGAAAATCTCAGGGTTAAAATGATCTCCATGTCCATGACTTGAAAACACAAATAGAGGTTTTTCACCTGACTTCTCTTCTAAAAACGAAAGGTCTCCATAATAATAATAATCAAATAACAACATTGTTTTATCTGTTTCAACGAAGAATCCGCTATGTCCTAAATAAGTAATTTTTATTGGCATATTGTGTTTCCTCCTTCTATGTCATTAAGATTATACTCTATCAATGCTGGAATTCTTTTCATACTCTGGGTATGCAAGATTCGCTTCGTCTTCAGTAAAATATTAATGTCCAATTTCCTTGATATGATATTTTTTATGCTTTAATCGCATTTTTACTTTACTAAAAAAGATCACTTTTATCAAATGATCTTGTTCGCAAACTGAGTCAATTACTCGCAACGACCCAAATTTCATCATGCTCAAGTGCAATAAAACTCAGTTCTGTTAACTTCTTTAGTAGATATCGAATGATTAATCCTATCACCACATACGAATAGATGAATTTGTATCATTAATTAATACTTAAGAAGTTAAAACCCAAGCATCACTAAAAGTGAACATATAAACTTCCAAACTAAAATTCCTTGATTATCATCAATTTGATTTAGAATTACTTCTTATGCGTTAACAACACGACTGTTTCTACATGTTTTGAGATGAGGGGATAGCTGTCAAAACAGCATTTTCAACTCCTGTGGTTATGGGGAATATATCTACGTTCGTATTTGGGAACATATCCAACATATCCTTTCGTTTGAGGGAACATATCAATCAAAGTATAGATTCATCACATATACTGCTGGGACGAGTTGATAGAATTGATGTATTTGCGATTTTTAGTGAAACGGTCGTATGCGGGAACATATCGACAATTTTGTACGTTCGTGGGAACATGTCGATATGAATAAAATATCTAAATCTATTTTTCATATGTATCAATCGTCATTTCAACATGCACACCTTGATCTAAATAACCTTTATGAACTTTTGCTATGTCTCTCATGCATCCTAATTCTATTGGAGACTCGATTAGACGCTTAATAATATCCTCTTTTTTAGTCTTAATTATAACACGTGCTTCGCTTTGCTCTTTAAATCGTATATTTTTCACTAATAATTCTTCAGGGTAATTTCTATTGAAATCCATCCACCCATTTGTACCGTATTTTTAAAAATCAAAATATGATACATCCTTAATTAATATTTCAGTATCTTCCAAACCGAGATATCTTAATGATTTATACAATCTATTCTTAAATTCATTAAAGTTAAAAATAGTTATCAATGCCGGTTGGTCTTCTAATGGTAGCCTTTTAACTTCTTCCGGAAATAAATTATCCGAGAAGTCTCTGAAATATGAAGTTGGGATTTCCGTGGATATCCTATGTTTCCCCGTACTATCAGGACAAGGAAACATGCTGTTTTTCAATATGTACACACAAAAACAGGGTAGCTTTAAACTTCTTTTATCCTTTAGAAATAATCGTCCCTCTCTTATTTCCTTATGTAATGGTCTAGTATTAGGATTCAAAACACAGCTTGATTCATATTTTCCAATCAATTCCGACATACGTTCAAAATCGAAACTATCACAAAAAGCCAGTGTTCCTTGATATCCATCTCCCCGGCCATCCCCATATTTTTTGGAATAATCAATCCACGATTGGGGGGTGTTGAATTTAATTGATCCGGTATCTAAAAAGGAATCAGCATATTTTGAACTGGTTAATCTACAAGCAACAAAAAAGTCGTAGGCCTTGCCCATTCTCCCATAAAATCCACTCCTTTCAAGGTATATGTGAATTAAATTTTATCTATAGTCCAATTCTTATTGAGCGATTTTGAAATATTTCTTTTTACGAAATCCAAATATCATGAAGTACATAGGAACAGCTCAACATCACAATACGTTCATATCATCTTTTATTATAAGTAATATGTTTGTCTAGTCAAATTGAAATAGCCCATGCCATATTTGACATGAGCCCATTAAATATTTACTTCAAAGTTCTTTTTTAATCTCGATTCCAGACTTGAATTCGATTGTTAGAAGCCTTTCATCGACC
>CAYRIW010000012.1:0-50284 GCA_964424595.1 uncultured Erysipelotrichaceae bacterium
GAAGCTTTGTATATCGTACAAGAAGGCATTGCGACACCAGAAGGGGTTGATGATGTGATGAAGTATGCGCTTGGCTTTCGTTATGCGGCATTTGGCCCATTTGAAATCTGTGATCTTGGTGGTTTGGACATTCATAATAATATTTCCAAGTACACTTTCCCAGATCTCTGTGATGCGAAAGAACCTTTTGGTTTGATCAAAGACTGTGTCGATAACAACAATCTTGGTGTCAAGACTGGCAAAGGTTTCTATGATTATTCCAATGGGCGTGATGCAGAAGTGATTCGTTATCGCGATACCATGTTTACGAAGTTGGCAAAAACATTATTTGAAGAAGAATAAGCGAGCAATCGCTTTTTCTTTTTGCTTTTCTATACAATTCCCAAGACAGTCATTCGATTTCTTTCATATATTACACAAACGGCAAGAAAACTTATAATTGTTTTCCTGAGCATTTCGTTTGAATATAGTTCGAATTCGAAATATTATAGAGACATAACATAAGGAGTAATTACCATGAACCCATTAAAAGGCATCCATCACGTCACTGCGATCACCAGCAGTGCAGAAAAAAATTATCAATTCTTTGCAAACATCTTAGGCATGCGTCTTGTCAAGAAGACCGTCAATCAAGATGACATCAATACCTACCACCTCTTCTTTGCGGACGATCGTGGAAATGCGGGTACCGATGTGACCTTCTTTGACTTCCAAGGCATTGGAAAAGCCAAGCGTGGCGCAAATGAAATATCGCGTATTGGTTTAAGAGTTCCAAACGATGCGGCACTCGCATATTGGGTCAAACGTTTTAACCATTATGAAGTTAAACAAGAACCCATCCAAACAATCTTTGGTAAAAAGGCTTTGTTTTTTGTCGACTTTGATGATCAAGAATACGCTCTCTTCTCCGATGAAAACAATGTGGGGATCGGATCCGGAACCCCTTGGTTGAATGGACCTGTCCCTGTCGAATATGGAATCACAGGTTTAGGTCCCATCTTCTTTAGAGTCAATAAATTGGATGGCATGAGTAAAGTCCTAAGCCAAATCATGGACATGCGTCACACTCAAAGTGAAGCTTCTCTCCATCTTTATGAAATGGGTGAAGGCGGTAATGGCGCAAGTGTCATTCTAGAAACCGTCAGTCTTCCCCTCGCTTATCAAGGTTATGGAGGCGTCCACCATGTGGCTTTCAGAATCGAAGATAAAGCAGAACTCGATCAATGGATTCAACGACTCAACAGTGTCGGAGCAGGTCATTCCGGTTTTGTGGATCGCTTCTATTTCAAATCACTTTATACACGTTTATATCCCGGTATCTTGTTTGAGTTCGCAACGGAAGGACCTGGATTCATCGATGATGAAGAGCCTTATGAAAGCTTGGGTGAGATTCTAGCTTTACCGCCGCGCTTCAGAGACAAACGCGCTTATGTGGAATCTGTGGTCCGTCCAATTGACACAGTGCGTAGTACAAAGCACTACGAGAAAGAGTATTTCAATGACTGATCTTAAAACCATCACCATCCTCTTTCGAACACAAAACAAACTAGAGAATATCATTCGTGAAGATGTCCGTTGTCACGGATTGAACAGCAGTGAATTTGGCGCATTGGAAGCTTTGTATCATAAGGGTTCTTTACCCGTACAAGCCATCAAAGAGAAGGTTTTGATCGCAAGTTCAAGTATGAGTTATGTGATTGAACGATTGTTGGATAAAGATTTGATCACGAAAAGCATAAGTCCAAAAGATAATCGTGTTCACCATGTGCATCTAAGTCAAAAAGGCAAAGGTCTAATGGATGAAATCTACCCGAAACATGTACAGACCCTCCGTCAAACATTAAACATCTTAACAAGCGAAGAAGAACTTCAGCTGCAAACCTTATTAAAGAAGATTGGAAAAGCACAATGAAACACATCTATAAAGACCACAAGTCACCTTACACTTTTCTTTTACTCCATGGGACAGGCGGCGATGAACATGATCTCTTAGGTCTTGCACAATACATCGAACCCAATTATAACGTTCTCAGTGTTCGTGGTGAGATTCAAGAGAATGGACTGAATCGCTACTTTAAACGCTTAGCTGAGGGTGTTTTCGATGAAGAGGATTTAATATTCCGCACCCATCAACTGAAAGATTTTGTCGACTTGAAAGCCATTGAATATGGCTTTGATCGATCTAAGGTCATCGCATTAGGCTACTCCAATGGGGCAAACATTGCAGGAAGCCTCCTTTTTCACGATCAAGATGCGTTTTATAAAGCGATTCTCTTACATCCCATGGTTCCACTTCGCAAAGAACTTCCCGATTTATCGAACGTATCGATTTTCATTGGTGCAGGTAAAAATGATCCCATCTGTCCAGCTGAACAAAGCATTGAATTGAATCGCTTATTCAGTGAAGCGAACGCCAACGTTCACCTTCACTGGGAAAACAATGGCCATCGTATCACGCAAAGTGAAATCGATGCCGTCAAAGTATGGTTACAAAAATAGAGCAGGACGCTCTATTTTTTCGTATTCTTGATTTTCATTTTATGCAGATACATCTTCTGATCCACATGATGATAGAATCGTGAATAATTATCCCAATCCCCATAATGATAGACATCACTTCCTACGGCTACGAGGATGGGGTATAGGAAGTCTTTCGTCGTTTCATTTAAAATGCTTTGGAAGTTATCTAAGCAGTCCTTGAAACGAATTGCGTCCACATCTTCTATCAGAACCGCGAATTCATCGCCACCGATTCGATAATTCTTCCCTTGTACAAAGCTTGTTTTCATGGCATTGAAAACCAAGCGAATCGCTTCATCGCCTTGATTATGTCCATACGTATCATTGATGTGTTTCAATTCATTCAAATCAAGAAGAATCAATCTAAAACTCTTCTGTGTATCCAAATAGCTCTGCACATCGCGTTCATAAGCTGTTCGATTAAAGCCACCTGTGAGGAAATCCTTATAGGCTAGTTTCTCCAACAAGAGGGTTTCATCACGTCTTCGCATGTTGGAACGAATATAGCTAAAGGTATCCACCGCCAACATCCCAAAGAAGATAACGACACCAATTCTGAAGAACGACGAAATCGATACAAACGCGCGGGTGAAGAATGAAACGATCTCAAGGATCAAACTAACCAACAAGATAATCGTGAACTTCACAAAACGTTCAGCTTCTTCATTGTTGTGTACGGTGATTTCCAAGACAATCAAATAGGCTGCATAGATCGCGCTTATCAGAATAATCGGCAACGTAAACTGCATCATATCGATGTAGACCATGACACCACTGATCTGCAAACTGACATTGATTAAAACTATCGCGAGAAAAAGATAAGCCAAGTATTTCAAATGTTTTTTAAATTTCTCCTGTGTAATAATGGCATCTTTAATGTACAGTGCAAAGAAAAACGCAATGATTGGAATCATCAAGTAAGCCAATGAACCTAAGATGAAACGATTACCGATAAAGTATTGCATTAACCTTGCTTCCGCAAGAACCCAAATACCTACTGTGATGGACATAAAACCAAGATAGAAGAGCCGTAGATCCTGAGCGTTCTTAAATGCAAAGGATGTGCCAATTGAGATGATGCCCAATAATGCCAACAACAAGAACACGGCAAACCCAAAGCTTTGCGATACAAAGAGATCATATAAGATCATCGCTTTACGATCCAAGTAAACCTCATTGATCAAACCTGAAAATTCATCGACTTTAGAAACGTACTCAATACGAAGTGTTTTACCAATGGAATCTTCTGGGATATCCACCAATACCCATAAACTGCTTGGTGGCATGTGCAAGCTTAGAGACGCAGGCTGAATGTGTTTATGGATAAGTTGATCATCGAGGTAAACCCAAAGATCTTGCATGGAAGCCCTCAACAAGATGGTATCTTGGTTTTCTGCTAATAAAGGAATTTTAGTAGAAGCACTATAGCGTACACCGTCTTCAAGTCCCAAATCATAAGGAAGCGATACATTCGTTTGACGCTCACCTTGAGCCTCAACGATCCATGGACCTGTAAGTTCTTGCATCTTACCAGAAATCAAATGAAAATCTTCACGTTGATCCATACTGCTCAACAAAAACATCATCAAGATGAATGAGATTAGACCGATTATTACGAGTTGTCTTTTTCGATTGATGTTTTGCATATTAATCTTGTGAATAAGTTTATCATGAATTTCCATAGGGGTGAATGCATAACTATCTTAATTATGTTTTATGAGCTGTGTTTCACCAAGTCATCCAACACCCTTTCAGAATTTCATAGTGTTATGATGGTTTAAATAAAGGAAGCTTCTATGCCAGTACAAGGACTCATTACAGAGCTTTGGTTTGATGACCAAGCGCTTGAGGCCGCTACGTTTTATACCAAGTTGTTTCCAAATAGTAATCTAGGGTCAATTCACCATTACACAACAGAGAATCCGAGTGGTAAACCTGTAGGTTCCATTCTTACTGTCGACTTTACGATTATGAATCAACGTTTCCAAGCCCTTAATGGAGGTCCTCACTTCAAACTGAGTGAAGCCATTTCTTTCGTGATTGAATGTGATGACCAAGCAGAAATTGATTTCTATTGGGACCAACTCTCCAAAGATCCAGCTTCAGAAGCCTGCGGTTGGTGCAAAGATCAATTCGGTGTCAGTTGGCAGATTGTCCCTAAAGGGATTGAAGAAGTCTTGTATCCAGAAGATGAGCAGAAGGCCAAGCTCGCAATGGAGAAACTATTGGAGATGAAGAAAATCATCATAGAAGATTTTTATAAGTAAACGATGCTCATTCGAGCACCGTTTTTAATTCATTCGCTACCTCATCTATCCATTCAAAGCGTATTTGTGAATCTTCATCCCCAACAAATAGCGTTTGAATAAATACGTAATAATCGCCTACTTTAAATGAATCAAAGTAGAAATTGAGATCGATTTTTACATCCTTCTCTTTCATCCAATAGGATATTGACTTATTTTCCCACACGGATAGTCCCATGGCAGTCACATGATCCACTTCTTTACTAAAATCTTTGTATTGAGGATACCCCATCATTGGGTTGTCCGAAATCAATACTGAATAGGTTTGATCATAAGTGAAGATATCGAAACGATCATCACAAGCATTGTAATCATAATATACGACTCGCTTCCACCCAATACGAGTTCCGCTCTCCGCAGCCAAACCATTCCCCATCCAACTGTCATAATATGCATGACACTCATCCATCCGTTCATCTGGCACTAGACTTAGGTTCGACCAAGGTCGATCCGTGTTCTCTCGTGGATACATTGTTTCACGCATCTGATAGCGAAAATCAAATTCATTTTGATTCGTGATTCGATGGATGTTTACAGGTACATTTTTACTTCCTGAATAGAATAAGTTTATGAAAACCAACAGCAAAATCGCAAGTACTTTGGTCATGGGACAAGCTCCTTCATATCCTCCAACATAGATTGATGTTCCGTCAAAGCGATGTGTATGGTATGTAGAGTGAAGACGGTTCTCCCAGTTCTTATGACACTCAAGTTTTCTACTCCGTCGCTTAAAACAAGTTCGAAATCCGTATCCATGATTGTTTGGTACTCAAGACCATCGATATTGCTATTGGAAAGAACAAACTTTTTATATTTATTAAATGCTTTATCACTTAAGTAAAGATACTGACGTTTGGTTTGGTAAATCGATTGAGTCGGTTCACCTTCTCTAACGATTGCTGTAAACGCTGTAGCATTAGGCGATACGCTGAATACACTCTGCGTGTAGCGTTCATTAATGAACTCGACATTAGAATAATAATCCGATATATTCAGAATCGGATTATTAGAAACCGAACGTTGATTCATATGGAAGTAATTTAATCCTGCTCCGAGTAGAACGATTGAAATCATCATAATCAATGCGTTGCGAGCATAACGAGCTGTATTCGCAAGCTTCTTCCTCTTGACTGAATCATGATGGTCGACAAATGAGAATCGTATCACATTGATCAGCTCGTCAAATGAAACATAGCCATACATCGAGATTAAAAATAATTGATCCCAAACACTCGCCCCACGACCGAGTGTCATCAGAACATTGAATGCAATAACAAACAACCAAGTAAGTAAATTTGCTGTTAAAGATTTCCGTATTCGTTCATGTTTATGGCTAAGTTCAATCGCATCAGTTTCAATTGGAATCGGATTCTCATCTTCATTGATGAAAAGATAAATATCTTTGTTCTTTCGATCACTTCCTATATTCTTCCAGCCTTGTTCCTTGAGGGTCCTTATAAACTCCTCCACATTGAAATGTTTTGAACGTTCATAAAAGATTGCATAATGAACACGCTTTGGTGATCCTTTATCAAAGTGCACATAGAGCGAATCACTGTTTAGTTTACGAATAAACCACCCTTCCATCGCTTTATTTTCAAGCCATTTGATCAGTTCAGTGCTTTGTAAGTATGGATCATACTTTAATGCTTTGATCATAAATTTCCCCCAAATAATCCTTTGTCTTATTCAACTGCTTCTGCATCCGGTCGATTTCATCCTGAAGCATATCGCGACCCTTGCGTGTCACACGATAGATCTTCTTGCGATCGACCTCTTCGACCAATTCAATTAGTTTTTCTTGTAGACAACGCGCAATCAAGCCATAACAAGTTCCAGCTCCCATGGTCAACTCGCCTCCTGAAGCCTTTTCGACTTCTTGCATGATTTGATAACCATGCAGAGGTTTAAGAAGAACCAACAAAAAATGAAATAGGGATGGTGATATTTCCATGTACACTCACCTCGTGATATATCGTATAGTGATATAGTAATACATTATTCATCTAATGTAAAGAAAACCATGAAATTAATCATGGTTTTGGATTAATTATGTTGAGCCATGACCCCCACCAATGGATGTGGGGTATACAACTCTTCTAGATACACACATTCTTCTGGACTCAAAATCAACTGACTCGCCTTAACAGCCCCATCGATATGAGACGTTTTCGTTGCCCCAACAACAGGTGACGTGACTTTGCTTAACAACCACGCCAACGATATTTCTGTCATGGAAACTGCTTTACGATCCGCCAACTCCATGACACGCTCGATGATTAAAGAATCTTGTTCCTTGGTCGCATCGTATTTACCTCTTGCAAACTTATCGAACTCAAGTCGTTGCGACTTTTCGTCTGGTCTTTTTGAGAGACGACCTGATGCGAGTGCGCTGTAAGGCGTCATTGCCACATCGTGACTTGTACAATAGGGGCGCATCTCACGTTCTTCTTCCCTGAAAATGAGATTGTAGTGTCCTTGGACGGATGTAAAGGGTGTATAGCCTTGTGCTTTCGCAATCACATTGGCCTCTGCCAATTGCCAAGCAAAACAGTTCGAAATACCAATCGCTTTTACTTTCCCACTCAATACCGCAGCATGTAGAATTCTCAAAGATTCCTCAATGGGGGTGTTCGCATCCCACATATGCATGATATAGAGGTCGATATAGTTTGTATTTAATCGATCTAAACTATTCTTTAAGCAGGTATTTATATGTTCCTCTGCGCTGATACCCTTTTGAATTTGCTCAACGGTACGCGGTGTATACTTCGTCGCAATCACGACATCTTCACGCTTAGCAAGTTCTTTCAGAGCACGTCCTAAATAGATTTCACTCGTGCCACCTTGATATGCCATTGCTGTATCAAAGAAATTAATTCCCTTATCCAAAGCATAAGCAATGATGGCTTTGGTTTCTTCATAATCCAAAGTCCACTTGTGCATCCCTTGACCAGGATCTCCAAAGCCCATACAACCCAAACAAATCTGTGAAACCATCAATTCGCTTGAACCTAAACGCACTTTTTTCACGATTGATCTCCTTTCAATTACTTTAATGCATTCCCTCAATTATTTCTTGTCTACTTTTGGAGCTAAGAAGCCAGTGATCGCAAAGACTGCAAGAATCGCATAGATTGCGACATTTGCCCAGTATGAACTCATGACTTCACTGCTTGCCTTGATTACGATATGAGAAAGACTGATGAAGTAATTTGATGCGAACACACCCGCCTGCATGGATGCGATCAACAGCGTTGAGCCTAAGGCCATCTTACTTGGATGCGTGATTTTAGCATTGTAGAGTTGGAAAGTATTCACAATCAAGATGAAGCCTGTACCACAAATGAAAGCCCCCAACCATGCGATCATCGCATGGGGTGCAAAGATGACAATAAGCTGACCGATAGCACCGAGTACCAATGCGACACCTTGTGTACGACGACCAAACCAAATTTGTGTCTTGGGTAGTATCAAACCGATCATAGCACCACCTAAGGTATAGAACGATATTGCTAAACCCGCAACTGAAGCTGACCCAAGATTTTGTTCACGCATGAACGTTGATATCCCGGACAACATTGGATACATGGTCATGGTTGTGATGAATTGAATCGCAATGTAAACCAAACTCATCCATGGAAACTTCGCATCCACAGGTGTTTCAGCGTTGTCCTTTGCGTGTTGTTCGTGATCAGGTTCAATCAAGAAAGCACCCACAGCCAATGCGATCACGATGACAAAGAAGTTAATCAAGAAAGGATGGCGCCAGCTGATTTCTGCTAATGAACCTGTGATTGGTGAGATTACGGTCGTAGCTAGACTTGATAAGATGCCTGTTAAACCAAGATAACGAGCACGCTTCTCTTTTGGTACGGTATGAATCAAGAGTGCGGTACGAACCCCAAAGAATCCCGACCCTAAACCAATGATCATTCGGAAGGCAAGAACGGTATTCCAAGATGGCGCATAGAAATAGGGACCAACACCACCCACTAAGATTAACACTGTCCCAATCAGAATCGCCGTCTTGTAATTGATACGCTTACCAATTTGACTGCTTACCAGAAGCATAACCGGTAGACTGATCAACGCAGGTAAGGTATTTAAGAGTCGAATCTGATCTGCGGGTACCGAAGGCCAAGCCTCGATGCTGGTTTGAATGTTTGGATTCATGTATCCGCCTGCTGCAGCGAAGAGATAAATTGACATCGCTGCTAATATCGACAACATGACCTTTGTGTTTGTATTGTTTGTCATAATGTTCCTCTCTGATTTCTAAATAACTTGATGAGCCAACCAACGACCACTCTGGTAACGTCGTAGACTTAAGAAGGCTCGTACACACCAATCCACACCCATGGCCAAGGCGATTCCAATGACGCCAAGGTTGAAGACGATGCCAAACAGATAGGACAAGATAACACGCACAACCACCGTTGCAAAAATAGATACAAACATTGCATAGCGTACATCGCCCCCTGCTCTTAAACCGTTCGTGAAAGGTGAAGAGATGGGGAACACGAAGGCGTTGAAGAGATTATGGATGATGACCAAGATGATGACCAATTGCTTGGTCTCAGGGCTCAAGTCATATGCCATTAACGCAATCGGTACGATCACCAACATCAACGCATTCCATACGACAGAGCTCAGAATGGTTATCTTCAACAACTTCACCATGTAATACTTTGCGGCTTCGATATCCTTTGAACCTAAGGTTTGACCGATGATGGTGATGAAGGCAGGACCAAAGGCGACACCGACTAAAGCTGCCATCGACCAGAAACTTTGTGCAACCCCATTGGCTGCGATTTGACTTGTGCCAAATAGTGCCGTGATGGAACTCAAGACGACTTTTGAGATTTGGAAGAGACCTTGTTCGATGGAATTAGGAATGGCGATTCTAAGGATCCGTTTCATCATATCCGCATGCCAACTTATAATCTGTTTGATTCTTAGTGTCACTTCTTGGTTCTCTTTAAAACACCAAACAATGATCACAAGTGCCGCAAAGACGCGTGATATGAAGGTTGGCCAAGCGACACCAGCGACACCCGCTCTGAGGATGAAGACACCGATATAGTTACCAACAATGTTTATGACATTCATCCATAGCGATAGATGCATTGTACTTTTCGTACGTCCCATACTTCTAAATAAGGCTGCGCCAGCGTTATAGAGCGCAATTGCAGGGAATGTATAGGTCATGACCGTTAGATAGGTGACACTGGCTTCCATGACCGCTGGCTCAACACTTCCAAACAACCAACCCAGAATCAAGCGTCTTGAAGCTAAGGTCACGATGAGTGAAAAGATCGATATGACAGCTGATAAGGTGACCAATTGACTTGCGGCTAAATCCGATAAAGAGCGATCTTTGCGTCCAATGGCTTGACTCACCACAACCGCACCTCCCGATGCCAAAGCTGTGAAGATATAGATAAAGATGGTGATAAACATGTTTACGAGTGAAACACCCGATACTGCTGCTTCACCGGCATAGCTAACCATCAAAGTATCCGCGATGCCTACTGACATCACTAAAAACTGTTCAATGAACAGCGGTAAGATTAATTGCTTAAGGTATGCGTTATTAAATATTTTACGTTCTTCTGATATTTGGTGTTTGGGTTCGACCCAGCGTGCTATCCATGTCATGTTTGTTTCCTCACTACTATGGATAGTATAAATTTGAAACTTGAATATAGCGAATACTTATATTGAATGCTTTACCATGCTTATAGGGCATTGATTATATACTGTAAAAACATGCGTGTTGCAGGATTCATGACTTGGTTCTTTCTCCACGCCAAGACATGCCCAGTTGTGCGCTCAGGATAAAAGGGAATGAAACAAAGATGATCATCTGGACGAATTGTAAATGCACCTTCGATTGTTAATGGATAAGCGATGCCCTCTTCTAGCAACAATAAACTATTGGTTAGTAGATTCTGTGTCACAATGATGTTCAATTCATCACGCGATACGCCCAACCATCGCTCCATTTCATCTTGAACAATGGACCGTCGCGACAAGCTCAAGGGTAATGTCTTGAGCTGTTCGACATTGATGTGATCAAGTGAAGCGTATGGATGATCTTTAGGTAAAAGGATTCCCCAACGTTCTTTGATGTCCAATCGAATGGAATCATATTTAGCGGATTCGATGGGTTCAAGAAGAATGGCCAAATCTAAAATACTTCGATCCAATTTCTCCCTTAAGTCATCTCCATTTGCGCTAACCAGATCAAATACAACACAGGCTTGTATATCACGGAACCCCTTCATCCAACGTGCTAAAACGCGAGATGCCTCACTCTCAACACAACCGATGGCGATGGTTCCTAAGAGCTCACCCTTTGATTCTAATAGGTCGCGTTCCGTCTTCGCGACTAAGTTCACCAACTCTTGAGCTCTTTGCATCAGAAGTTGTCCACTTTCAGTTAAAACAATGGATCGTTTGCCACGTATGAATAATTGCGTATTCAACTCTTTCTCCAAATCACTGAGTTGACGACTCAAGGTAGGTTGCGTGATGTGCAAACGTTCAGCAGCGCGGGTGATATTCCCTTCTTTCGCTACCATGATGAAGTATTCGAGTACTCTTAGTTCCATAGGGTTCCTTTAGGGTTTGATCACACCCGAGATTGGTTGGCCAAAGGCCGGATCCGTGTCTTTGATCTCAATCAAGTCAGATTTAGTGAATTTTGTCGGATCTTTTAAATAATCTTCAATCACAGCGGGATCCCCTTCATACGTTTGACCTGTTTTAGGATCCTGAAGATAGGCCTTACCTCGAATATAAGAGATGAATTTAGCATTCGCCGCATCATTGACTTTATTCCGATACGACCATGCATCGTTAATGATCTGGGCGGTCTGGTTTAATGTTTGTTGAAGCTTTTTCGCTTGGTCTGTCCCCCATTCAATTAAGCGTACACCTTCCTCAATGTAGGCTTCTGAATATTGAAAAGAAGCCAATGACTCCGTCAAACGTGCTTCGTGATGCATAAAGTCGTCTGCTGGAGCCATGATGCCTGAAATTCGATAAGCCGTGTAATAACCTGCGTCGATGCCATTAACAGGATAAGCCATCGCATCCACGATTGTTGCGGTAACCATGGCATCAATGGGATAGCCATTGTCATCCAGTCTCAAACGAAGCGTGGACTCATCCAATGCATAATTCACCATTTCCGTAGACGTTTGAAACTGCTCTAGAACCTCGAAACTTGAAAAGTCCGGAAACTCATGTTGGATTCCATAAGTTTGAGCAAACTCAGTGAATACATTAAATGATGTGTATAGACCTTCAACACTTGCGTCATATAAAACCGGCGCATCGGCATATATCTTTGAATTCGGATAACCTGTAGCGGCATACCAAGCCCAGAAATCCTTAGCGCCTTCACTTTTCATCCAAGGACTCATGGTTCCATAATAAAAGATGGAACGATTCGGATTCTCAGGATCATACGCACGCAAACCAAAGTTTTGAAACTCACCCATCGTTTCGATGATCCACCCCTCAGGAATATTCATGGTGTAACGACTATCTCCAACAGTTTGAAGCGCTTTGATGGTGTCTTCACGAGGAATAATGATCAGTTCCTTTTTACTTGAGCATGCTGTTCCAAATAGGAGTACAGATATGATTAATATTTTTCTTAGTTTCATAGCAAGTCCTCTTTAACTCATCTTCTCATAGATACTATGCTTATTCAAACCAAAGAAAAAGCCATTGCGTATGCAATGACTCTGAATTAGACTAGATTCTCCCCATGGGATTTCGAAACTTCTTGGAACCAATAGAAGGAATCCTTTTTGATACGTTTCAAGGATCCATTGCCGCGGTCATCCATATCCACATAGACGAAGCCATAGCGTTTCTTCATCTCACCGGTACTAAGAGACACAAGGTCAGTATTCCCCCACATCGTATAACCTAAGCATGGAACACCATCGATTAGAACCGCATCCTTGATCTGTTTGAGATGATCATTAACATATTTGATTCGGTAAGGGTCATGTATCGTGCCATCCGCTTCAAGTTGATCATTATAACCTAAACCATTCTCGACGACGAACAATGGTTTTTGGTAACGATCGTAGATTTCATTCAAACAATAGCGTAGACCGATAGGATCCACAGCCCATCCCCATTCCGTACGATCGACGTAGGGATTGGGTTTGCCACCGGAAATATCCATGATATCAAAGCTAGAATCTTTATCAACGATGGTGGAACGATAGTAACTGAAAGTCACATAGTCTAATGGATACTTCTTAATGATTTCAAGATCGCCATCTTCAAGTACAATTTGAATGTTCTTACGACTGAAGATTTCTTGCGTGTAATTCGGATATTCTCCACGTGCCATGACATCCATAAAAAAATACGTTTCGCGACGTTTGAAATAGGTCGCAAGCACATCCTTAGGATCTGAAGTCGCTGGATAGAGTTCACTCAAGGCATACATGGCCCCAAAGATCGCATTCGGCATTTTCTCATGTCCATCGCGCGTTGCTAGGGCACTTGCGACAAAGATATGATGAATGGCTTGGTATTTGGTTTGCCAGTCTGTCTTATGCGTTCCCAACATGGCATAGCCATTCAAGGCGTTGAGCTCATTGAAGGTTAACCAATATTTGACCTTTGACCCAAAACGATCAAAGAGTGTATTGGCATATTTCAGGTAAGCATCGATGACCAAGCGACTCGACCAACCATCGTATTCTTTACATAGATGGAAAGGCAACTCATCATGACAGATGGTGATCATTGGCTCAATGTTTTTCTCTAACAACGCATCAATGACCTCTTCATAAAACTTCAAACCCGCTTCATTGGGTTTCTCTTCAAGCCCTGTTGGATAGATACGTGTCCAACAAATGGAAAAGCGATAGACCGAGAACCCTAATTCTGCCATCAAATCAATGTCTTCTCGCCAGTGGTGATAAAAATCCGTGGCTTGTTTACTCGGATAATAAACATCCTCATGAAAACAGGCCTCAGCCCCATCGGGAAGAGATTCTTTCCAGTGGCAAGAACCTAAACGACCATCCGCAAATTTCAATGTAATCTGACGAGCTTGCGTGACACTGCCCGTTGTAACAAAATCATGCGATAAAACACCACGTCCACCTTCATTAAACCCACCTTCATATTGAAAATCGGCAGTAGCACCACCCAATAAGAATTCTTTTGGAAATCGACTCATTCTTTAGCTCCTTTTTAACGATATAGATTAAAGCGCTTTGGTGACCAAAGCGCTCTGAATGCAGTTTAAATTATTCTGCGTGATGTGCAGCTTCAGCTTCTTGTTCAAGCTTGACGTTGTCTTGGTCCATCTTTTTGATGAATGGGTAGTAACCCACGATTGACCAAACGATGATGACAAGTTGAAGTAGAGCTGCTCTCCATCCACCGGTGATGAAACCAGAGATGATTGGAGGCGTTGTCCAAGGAACCGTAATCCCACCATAGTAAGGAACCAAACCAGAAGCGATTGCTAGGTAAGAACCTGCTGCCGCAACGATTGGAACGATAACAAATGGAATGAATAAGAATGGATTCAAGACGATTGGTGTACCAAACAAGATCGGTTCATTGATATTGAAGAGTGCCGGAGGCAAAGCCAATTTACCCAAGGTTTTGAATTGTTTCGAACGTGCAAGCAACATCGCAATAACAACGCCGAAAGTAATACCAGACCCTGTGATTCTCCATAAAGCATCCATTTGCGTGGTCATGATGGCAGCACCATTTTCAGCAGTCAAAGGTAAACCAGCATCTAAGATGGCTTGGTTTGCCAACATGTTCGCTGTAGCAATGGAGCTTGTGATCCCACCAACAAGGGAAGCACCATGGACACCCAACCACCACAACATGGAAACCATGAAGGCAAGGATCATGACACCACCAAGAGATCCAGTTACACCAGACAATGGTGTTTGAATGGTTACATAGACCCAATCCACGAAGGTTGTGTTAAAGAAATTAACGAAGACCGCATTGACTAAGAACGCTGCAGTGAAGACAACAGCACCTGGTGTCAAAGCAGAGAATGAGTTTGCGATATTCGGTGGAACGCCTTCTGGCATTTTGATTGTATAACCCTTTGTCAAGAAGAAGTCATAAACAATCCCAACCAATACCCCAACAATCAACGCAGCAATTAAGCCTTTTGAGCCCGTATAGGACATTGGCAAGATATTTGCGACGGTGATGTTTACAGCTTCTTGGCTGACTTCCGCAACACCCGATACAGCTTGTGTATGTGGAATCAAGGTGAAGAAAGCGACTACGGATAAGATACCAGCACCTAAACCATCTTTACCGGCATGTTTTGCGTATTGGTAAGCAATTGCGAATGCCGCAACGACTGCCAAAACGTTAAAAGAAGCACGGTAAACTTGCATCATGTGGCTTTGAAGGCCAACTGCAACAAAGAAGTCCTTGATTGGCGCGTATGGGAAATTTGCCAACAAGAGGAAAATCGAACCAACAAGCGTCAATGTGATTGTCGCAACCATACCATCTTTGATTGCGGAGACTGGCTTCGACGTAACGAAATCCATTACTGGAGGAAGCACTTTGTCATTTAAGAAGTCTTGCATTATTCCATCCCTTTCATGTGTGTTTAACACTTAAACTATTTTTTTAATTCTAAAGCGAAATCCAAAACAGCTGCCCCATTGACCATCCCGTAATCTTGCATACGAATGATCGCCACTGGAACGTTGTGCGGCTTAGCAAACCTAAGTGCATCTGCCTGAAGATAACTTAACTGTGGACCCAGTAGAACCACATCAGCGGAAGGTACTTCTGTCATCAGCGAACCAGCTGGATACGCTTTGATCTGACAGTCGATACCGCGTTCTTTAGCGGATTGATTCATCTTGTAGACCAGGAGTGATGTCGACATTCCCGCCTGGCAAAACAATTTAATGACAATCATAGATCTCCTTTAAAGTACGTGCCCGAATTTCCGATAGATGTGAATCACTTCATTGGCGACATCTCGCATCATCATTGCCATTCCCAAGTGATCTTGAGCATGAACCATGATGATATTCATATCGATGCTACTGCCAGTGACCTCGGACTGCACTAATTCAGTTTGAATCTGGTGCGCTTCTTGTAGAGCACCGTCGGCTTGAATCACGAATTGCCCAGCTTCTTCAAGCTCCCCTTCGCGTGCCTTCTGCATGGCCATCATCGAATATGACTTCGAATTCCCGGCATGAAGAATGATTTGGAACGCTGTTTGATACTTTGTATCATCCATTGTCGCATCCTTTCTTCTAGCAAATCCATCGGACTTACAACCACTATTCTAACGTTTTTTATTTTGTGTTCAATTTGAGCTTTTTCCACATTATTGTGGTAGAACGTGTTATCAAAATCACATAATCTCTTGGATAATAGGGAATTCTGTTCTATTTGAGTGGTTTTTTGGTATCATAGAACCAATGAAAGAAACTCGACTCAAGAAAATCTTTGATCTACTCAGTGAAAACCAAAGCTATTTGACCAGTGAAAAAATAGCGCAGGAGTTGAACGTAAGTCCAAAAACGGTTCGCAATGAGATTAAGGTATTGGATGCCTTATTAGAGAAACATGGTGGCCATATCGATGCAAAAGCACGTTATGGCTATCGTTTTGAAGTCGTCGATATGGATTTATTCCGCGATTTCTTAGCCAATCACTGGGCTCAGTATGCATATGAGGAAGACAATCTTTCCTACAAACCCAGTCGTGTACAGTTTTTATTGAAGACACTTCTATTTGAAAAGAATTATCTCCGTGCCAATGATCTTTGCGAACAACTCGCCATATCAAAGTCGCAGTTAAGTGCAGATCTGCAGATCTTGCGTCAAAAAATTGAGCCGTATCAACTCTATTTGGATGTGCGTCCGCACCATGGTATGAAAATCAATGGGAGCGAGTTGAATCTACGTTTATGCATTGCCAATCTTTTATACAACGATGGCGTTGCGTTGGAAGAGAATGAGTTTGAAACGCAATGGATTTTGGATGAAATGCGTCGAAACATTCTTCATGTCTTCAATCATCACCATTACGAGACCAGTGAAGTCGTCTTTCATAATTTGGTCATCCACCTATTCGTCGCATTGGAACGTGTTAAAATTGGCGAATCCATTGTGATGGACACCTCGCATTTAGAAAGTCTAAAGGATTCTGTTGAATATCTGATTGCGCATGAAATCATCTCTGAGCTCGAGCGCCAATTTGGTTATAAATTCCCAGAAGATGAGAAGGGCTATGTCTCCATGCATCTATCGGGTAAACGCGTTTATGGTCAATCTGAACTTGAGCCACATGTCGTGAGTGCTGAAGTGGATGATTTAGTCGTCGCGATGATTGATCGCGTACGCTTGGTTATGGATGTGGATCTAACGAAAGATTTGGAACTTCGTGTCGCATTAGGACTGCACTCAGAACCCATGGTCAAGCGTATCCGCTATAAGTTGATGATGAAGAATCCCTTGTTAGCGGATATCAAAGCACACAAACAAGCCTTTGAGACCGCAACGGTTGCGTCAGAGGTAATCAATGTTCGCTATCATACAAAATTGACAGAAGACGAAATCGCCTATCTGGCGCTTCACTTCTATCTCGCCTTGGAAAGACATAAGGTTGCGGAGAATCGTAAACGCGTCCTTTTAGTGTGTTCGACCGGACATGGTACGGCTCGATTGCTTGAGTATCGTTTCAGGCAGGAATTCAATGCCTTCCTTGAAGAGGTGGTTACGAAAGATGCCTTATCCATCAGAAACTTGGATTTAAGGGATTATGACTTAATCGTTTCCACGGTCCCTTTAAGCGTCAAAACAATCACACCCATCATCTATGTCTCCACTTTATTGAGTGATCAAGATCTTCAAGCACTACGTCATCGTTTCAATCAAGACGAACGTTCCATCGCGGAGTACTTTGATCGTAAATTATTTTACAAAGATGTGTTGGCAAATTCTAAAGAAGAAATCATTTTCTTTATGGCTCAAAAGATCAGTGAACTTAGAAATTTCGAAGAAGGGTTTTATGAATCCATCTTGAGACGTGAAGACGTTGCTTCTACGGAATTCGGGAACTTGATCGCCATCCCGCATCCGGATAAGCCTTTCAGCTCCAATACCATCGTTTCTGTTGCCATCCTAAAGAAACCCATTCAATGGAAAGAACGCATGGTTCAATTGGTATTCATGTTGGCGTATGGCAATCACGAACACGATAATCTGGATGTCTTCTTTGCGAAGAGTGCGCAATTTTTAACCAGTGCAAGTGACATCAATGCGGCAATTCAAGCCAATGATTACGATGATTTCATGAAGATCATCGATCGCAAATAAAAACCAACTCTCCAAGATATAAGTAGAGCTGGTTTAGGGACTTTGTTTGACTTGACCTCATAAGAGGTCTTTTTATTTGAGTTTTATTTTTTCAAGTTCACCGATGAAGTAATCACGATTGTTAATCGATGTAATCTGCTTTGAAGCTTCAAAAGCCAAGGCTTGGTATTTATCGAAGTCTTCTTGATGCAGTTTCAATGCATAGATGCGCGTAAAGGCCTCATACGCAAAAGCTAAGTCGATATCTCCAATATTATTGTTCAAACAAATGGATAATGACTTACGGGCATGGTATTCGGCACTTTCCAATAAACCAACGCTACAGTAAACTCTTGAAACCAGCCATTCACCTCTGGTCATATTCACAGCTTCACCCACATAACTCCAATGATAGAGGGATGTATGGGCCATATGGATCATACGAATATCATCGTAATCACTGCGGTCGTTTTTCTCGAGCATGTCCCAAGTGTTGTTGAAGAGCTCAATGGCGAATTGTTTGTGTTGTTCTAAACTGATTTCTGGTGTTTCCAAGCTGATCTCCTTTATGCTTTTGAGTTCATTATAACAAATATAATCAACAGTCTAGGCATATGAAAGGGCATCTTATTTCACTAAGATGCCCCGCTCTTCAGGATTTATAGGTTGCCTCTCATCGATATCGCATTATTTTAGTCAAGACTTGCAACCATCCTAAAGGGTATCTTCATCATAGCACGTTCACCTTAGAATTCAATACTTCTGGATGAAGGTCTCGTGAACAGTTTGTGAACACAGATTTCACATAACACAAATCGATTTATATCCCAAAATAATACATTCCTAAATAATGAACTATTTAGCTTTCGCAGCCCCTTCATCCAAACCAAAGACATGATTGATTGGTTGAGTGAAAAGAACGCCTTTACCTGGTTCGTTGATTTGAGTTTCTGTTATGATCTGTTTACAGATTTGATCAACTTGTTCGCTCTTTACGACCATCAATACGATTTCTTTCTCAGGCTCGATTTCTATTGCGAAAAGTTTATACTCTTCGTGAATACCAGAACCACGCGCATTGATGATGGTAGCCCCATAGGCACCTGCACGTCTTGCCGCTTCCACAACACGTTCTGCTTGACCTTTTTCGATAATGGCAATGATGGTTTGATGCGTTGTCATGAGATCCTCCTCTTGAATGTGGCAATGTGTTCCCACCCCGATACTGCTTGTTGTCCCAAAGAGATTACTAATGGGAGCACTGAAGGCGATGCCTTTATTGGCTTTCGCAAACTGAAACTTTTCAGCTGTCTTGGTCATGATGTTGACTGCGGATTGTGCGCCAGCCAGTATCCACACAACGGCCTTTCGATTGTCCGCAAGCTCTAAAAGATGAAGCAACGAACTGTTTACGGTACCTCTGCCTAAAAGGATGGATCCGCCCAAAGCTCCATTCTGTTTAGCGTGTTTTAAAACCGCACTTCCCTTTTCACGATCGATAATGAACACGGTGAGATAAAAGCAATTTTCATGCATCATTGGAAACACTCCTTTGTATTTTAAGTTTAAAAATCAGACCAAGTATTTGAATGGTGATGACAGGCATCAAAGCTACCAAAGCCACCATGCCAAAACCATCGATTAGAATATCCGCACCACTTTGTGTGTTGGCAATCCCATGGACAAAGGCCATGACGATGCTTGAAATCATAGGCCCTGTCGCTACACCCCCTGCATCAAAGGCAATCCCAACGAACAGCTTGGGCACAAACAAGCTGAGTGCCAAGGCTATCAGATAACCTGGTAAGAGATAGTGCCACAACTGGATATCCACCACAACGATACGTAAGACAGATAAAGCAATGGCAAAACCAACACCGATGGCCAAGGAGGCATTGACGGCTTTCCGACTGATATAACCGGATGTGACTTCCTCAATTTGCTGGGTTAAGATGGCAACGGCGGGTTCTGCTAAGATCGTCACCACCCCTAATGCAAAGCCAATCAAGATTACCCAAGGGGCACTGAACTTTATAATCAACTCTGAACCAAGCAGACGACCGACTTCAATGAAGCTTGCGTTAATCCCCACTAAGAATAGAAATAAACCCAATAAAGCATAGATGAATCCGATACTGATCCGTTTGAAAAGCTTTGTCTTAAATAGACGATTTAACAATGCGATAATCAGAAAAATCACAAATAAAGGGAAGATGGACTGTATGCTTTCTTGACCAACTGGGAAAAAGATGTCTGAAAAGCGATGAAGAAGATTATTGCTTGTTTCAAGTTCAGGTAAACTCTGGATGGAAACAAAACCAGGTTTATAGACGATGTTTAAAATGAGCACTGAGAGGATTGCCCCAACAGACGCAATCGCAATCATTCCAAAACTATCTTTCTCTGACGCTTTACTATCCTTGCGCCGACTTGTTACTCCCATGGATAAGGAGAGTAAGAAAGGAACCGCTAAGACGCCCGTGGTAACACCTGAGGCATCAAATGCAATCGCCAACATCTGTGGTGAAGCACTCAAGGCAATGAGAAATACCAAGCCATAACTCACAAAGAGAATCTTATATAAAGGTAGATTGTAGAAGATACGTATAAAACCCACCACAACCATCACGCCGATTCCAATAGAAACACTCACGTTCAATACACTTGCGCTGATCAAACCTAAACTTAATTCTTCCACTTGAATTGACATGACCAGTAGTGCTGGTTCTGCGTAGGAAATAAAGAAGCCTATGATAAACGCAAATAAAACTAAACTCCATATCCTCTTTGTCTTACCCAATAAAGGACCAATTTGATTGCCCATGGGCGTAATCCCAAGGTCAACACCTAATAAAAAGAAGGTTAAACCCGCCACAATAAACACTGAGCTTAATAAAAAGGCACCCAATAATTCAGAGCCCAACGGAACCAATGTAAAGTTAAAAAACAACACGAAGAGGATAAACGGCAACACAACCCTGACCACTTCATTGAACTTATCGTAAAGTCGATTCATCTTTACCCCCTAACAGTACAATTATAGCTTATAGAAACATTTTATACAAATATTGTCACTAATTGAGGATGTAAAAAGCTTGACCCCTATAAGCAACACCTTATAACGACCAAGCTTCTATTTTATTTCTTAAATCCAGGAAAGATCATCGGGACACGTTTGGAATATTCATCCCAACCTGCATATTTCTCCATATTCTTCTCCAACAAGGGTGTTGAAATTTTGATCAATACGATGCTCATCAATAAAGGTGAGATGATCAATAGCCCATAATACAGAGGATGAACAGCTTGTGTAAATATCAAGGTAAATCCAACCAAATAGAGACCAACCCAAATCAAGATTTCACCGAAATAATTTGGATGACGCGTGATGGACCATAAGCCAGTTTGAATCAAAGACTTTGTTCCTTTGCGTTTGTTTTCTTCGATATTCTTACGAAGTTGTTCATCGCCAACGACTTCAAAATACAAGCCAATCAAAGCAATCAACAAACCACTATAGACAAAGACACTATCGACTCCACCACTGAATGTATTGTAGCGAATGGTGGAATAGGCAGCGGACCCAACGATGAAGTTGATCAAAGCTTGAATCATGAAGACTCTAAAGAAGGCTGTGATAACGACATTCTTCCCCCATTCTTCACGCCATTGCGCATAACGGAAATCTTCCGGCTTGCCCCAATTACGTTTGAATAAACGAACGGATAAACGAACGCCCCATACTGTAATGAAAGCGACCACAAGATAGGAAAGTAATGTTGGGGTTTCAGTTATCAATAAGGTGACCCAACTACCAATCACGAAGCCCATGCCCCAACCAATATCGACGATCGAGTTGTTTTTAAGAATTTGGGCATAAATGAAGATAGCAGTGAAATACACAAAGGTTAGAATTAGCGGAATCACAAGCCCTAGTTGTGTAAAACCTTGGCTCGCCAAAGCCGTTATCAATACAAACAAAAATGAATAGATGACAATTCGTTTGATGTCCATAATAATCTCCCTTTTTGTTAATCATATTAACTTCTACAACTCAATTATGCACGAATTGTGCTCATGTGTTTGAATAAACGAATTGATCCCCCTACAAATATTTGACACTTAATAATCTTTCATAAACCCTGCTTGATAACATCTTTCTAAAGATCATAACTCCACCGATTTAATGTTGCGTTCGTTTGTCTGTTCCTCACAAACAAGCACCTTAAGGATTTCTCCAATATACATCTCATGAAGATCACCCCCATCATAATTAAACTTTAGTATCGATGCATCGATAAAACCCTCTTCAAGCAGGGGTGCTTGGTAGATCTTCCTACAGATAAACACCATCTTTGCCTCTTTAAAGTACGTCGTATTTTCATCGAACACTGGCGTCAATCCTGCTTTTGACACTTTATCCCCATCTCGACCTGAGTATGAGCCAAGGGTTACCAAGGCATGACGATACGCACGATCAAAGACTGAGAGCGTGAAGATCGCTTCTGTATCCATGAACTGTTTTGTGTAACGTTGAGGTCGTACGTAGACGACTGCTGTTGGTAAACCCAATAAGTTCTTATGTTTCTTGCCTTCTTTGCCCCAAATGGCACCAAGATGTCCCCATGAAGCGGTCATGGTGTTGTATCCCTTGATATCATTGCCTGCCGTCACAAGCCACCAATCCTGTCCGATCATGGTCATTGGATTGATGTTTAAGTCTTCGATTTCAATCGTTTTGAAGTTCATCCTATTTCTTACCTCCTTAGCCAATCGTTATTAATTAGGTTAATCTTACACTGAATTCAGGTCTATCTATCTCGTGAATTATACACATGCGTATTACTGAAATGTACACGCATTCTGTTTGTATCGTGTATAATAAGCAAAAATAAGGAGACCTCCCATGCGCACATCGATCAAAGATGCAAAGAGAATCGTGGTTAAAGTAGGAACTTCAACGCTTACACATGAAAACGGTAAAATCAATTTCGCACGTTTGGACAAATTATCCGAAGTTTTAAGCAATCTTGCGAATGAAGGCAAAGAAATCATCTTGGTTTCCTCTGGTGCGATTGGCATTGGGGCTGCCAAAATGAAGTGGACCCATCGACCTGTGACGGTTGTGGAAAGACAAGTGGCAGCGGCTGTAGGGCAATCCGAATTGATGCATCTCTATTCCAAGTTCTTTGGAGAGTATGGACATGTAGTGGCACAAATACTTTTGACATCTGACGTGTTTGAAAAGCCTGTCTTAAGGAAGAATGTTCAGAACAGTTTTGCTAAGTTGTTATCTCAAGGCATTGTCCCAATTGTGAACGAGAATGACCCTGTCGCCACGGATGAAATCGAAGGTGAGAAGTCCATTGGGGATAATGATACCTTAAGTGCTTTGGTTGCGAAGAATGTTCATGCGGATTTGCTTATTCTTCTATCCGATATCGATGGGTTCTATACCGACAATCCAAAAGTGAATTCAGATGCGGTGTTGATTGATCATGTGGATGATCTTACTGAAGATCTACTCAATAATGCGAAAGGAGCAATTTCCTCCCTTGGGACAGGTGGAATGAGCACAAAGCTTAAAGCTGCGCAAATCGTTATGGCTGAAGGCATCAACATGATCATTGCACATGGTGAAAACCCAAGTATACTCTATGCCATTACAAAAGGTGAACTGATTGGTACATGGTTCAAAGGTAAGAGAAATGAATGAAGTGAAAACTAAAGCAATCCTAGCAAAGCAAGCTTCTTTAGAAATGGCACTTGTTACAACGGAAATTAAGAATGCTTTTTTACAAAGTCTAGCAACACTACTAAGAGAACACAGTGAATTTATATTGGATGAGAATGAAATCGATATCCAGAACAATCAAGAACGTTTAAGCCCTGCTTTAATCGATCGTTTACGTCTGAATGAAAACAGAATTGAAGCCATGGCCAAAGGCTGTGAAGATATCATTGGATTAAATGACCCTAATGGTTCTGTGATTGAAGAGTTCACACGCCCAAACGGTTTGGATATACAGAAAATTCGTGTACCCTTGGGTGTGATTGCGATGATCTATGAAGCAAGACCCAATGTAACCATCGATGCGGCAGCCTTGTGTCTAAAAGCCGGGAATGCGGTTATTCTACGTGGTGGAAAAGAAGCTTATCATAGCAACAAATACCTCGTCTCGCTCATTAAAGAAGCTTTGATAAGAAATGCCATATCACCAGACAGTGTCCAATTCATTGAAGATAATGATCGTACACTTGCGCTTGAACTCATGCAAGATCGTGAGCACATTGATGTGTTGATTCCACGTGGTTCCGCCAAGTTGATTCAATCGGTCATCGAGAATGCGAAGGTTCCTGTCCTTGAAACGGGTGTCGGGAATTGTCACATCTATGTCGAACAAAGTGCCGATTTGCGCAAAGCACTTGCGATTGTGATCAATGCGAAGTGTTCAAGACCAGGGGTATGCAATGCGGCAGAGAAGTGTTTAGTTGATCAAAGTATCGCTCCCCAGTTCTTAGATTTACTCATCCCTGCGCTTAATGATGCAAATGTGGAAATTAGAACATGCGCTAAAACCAAGGAACTTTATCCTGAGCTTACATTAGCGAGCACAGAGGATTGGGAAACAGAATACTTGGACTTGATTATTGGAATAAAGATTGTGAATGGTTTACAAGAAGCTATTGAACACATTCAAACATACGGGACTAAACATTCTGAAAGCATCGTGACGCAAGATCTATTGGCTGCTCAACGTTTCCAGAAAGAGATTGATGCGGCAGCAGTTTACGTCAATGCGTCGACACGTTTTACCGATGGTTCAGAGTTTGGTTATGGGGCAGAAATTGGGATTTCAACACAGAAGCTTCATGCGCGTGGACCGATGGGATTGAATGAATTGTGTACGATCAAGTATCTTATCCATGGGGATGGTCAAGTACGATAGCATTCCAAATGCAATCGTCTAAAATAAGCTTATAATGAAGCTATGATCGAACAACCACAATACAAACTCATTAAAAAACAAAGTCCATTTGAACTTCGTCTTTACCAAGCCTTTACTATGGTTGAAGCGAGTGATCGAGACTTGGAAAGTTATCAAGGTTTTCGCTTGGCTTTTGATTTTATTCAAGGAGAGAATCAAAAACAACAAAAAATCTCTATGACCGCACCTGTTGTCAATCAAATGAACGACGACGGAGTTCAAACAACTGCCTTTGTCATGCCGCCTAAGATGGCGCATGAAGATGTGCCAAACCCAAGCAATCAGAGTCTTAAGAAGGTGCTCGTTCCTGAACGCATCTGTGCTGTCTATCGTTTTTCATCGAATCCCAAGATAACGATCATTCGCAAGTATGAAGAAGAACTGAAACAATGGATTGATGAACAAGGGTATGTCATCATAGGTAATCTCCAACTCGCGCGATACAATCCACCTTTCATTCCGGGTTTCTTAAAGCACAATGAATTATGGTTTGAAGTCGAAGTAAACAATAAATGAATGAGAAAACGGTCCAAATTGGACCGTTTATTTAGATATGGAGATATAAAGTAACCATAACAGGATCACCGCCTGTTTTTCCAATCGCATCGCGAATCTTCTTATTGATGGAAATGATCCGATCTTCACCCTTACGAGGTGCTAAATTGATGTTTGATACTGGAAAGCCATCAATGGTTCCAGACACTTTCAACAAACCCCATTTCCCATCCAAATGAGCTGTATTCGGAATTCTTAAATGATAGGTCCATGCCCCAAAGCCCCATTTATACTGCAAGATCAATTGTTCGTTATCGAGTATTTTTTCCACTTGAACACGTCCTCACAGCCCGTATCTACTGAACATGAATGCGTCTAGTATCGCATGAATAAGAGCGAAGAAAAATACGAGGGGCTGCACTGCCAACATCCCCAACTCATACATCAAGGTACTGTTTTGATAGGGATTTCCCTTCATTCTTCTCAACAAGGCACTTAATGGAATTCCACTGACATTACCCATCATCATCATGTTTATCCCAGCACGCATGATTTTTGAGGTTTGAACACCATAGCTTTCCACTAAAACACGTGTGGCATCAGGATCCGGTTCCCCCATCGTATCCGCAACATGTTGGGCATACAAAATCGCTTTGGCTTCACGTTCATTTACATAAGCTGCACTACCACTTAAAAAGGCATCGATCTCTTCCTGCTTGAACCCTTCCATAAGCGCCATTTTTGTATGCGCATAAGAACACACATCACAGCCATTTACTTCAGTCGTCGCTAGCATCAAACGTTCAATCAACATCGGATCGACAGTTTTTTTAATACGATTTTTGAAAAGACTGAGGATGGAACGATATGCTCTAAGTATGATGATGTACATCTGTTTGAGTTTGTATTTTTTCTTGAGCTGATTCATGACGATATTATACACATTCGAATAAACGAATGCTTGATTTTGCTCACAAAAACCTTCTTAGACTTGATATTTAAACACTTTAGAATCCAAGGGTTTAAGGGTAATCTTTCGATGATCAATTCCATCTATTGCAAGGAATTGCTCAGGGAGTTCTATACTTTCTTCATCCAAGCCTGTATTGACCAAAACATAGAGACCTTCTTTTTCATCTTCGTATACAAAAGGAGCGATATTGGGTCTCTCATAAATCATAAAAGTTTCGATTCCTGGATCCATCCACTTAAAGATGGCTTGCATTTGAATGGATTTTCCCCGATGAAGAAATGCCAGTTCCTGAACTGTTTGAGCCATGATCGCAATCTTGCCAGCTCTTGCGTTTTCAAACAAAGCTATTGAAGGACTGAGGACGTTATCTTCTGGATCAACAAAATGAGCAATGGCTTTTGCGGATGCATCAAGTTCCATCACTTCAATGGCATCCCCTTGAATGTTCATTCTAAACCAGTTTGTTGGAATATCACGTTGATGGTAAGCTTCAGAAAAATAAACATCACTTAAGCGCTCAACACAAGGCCCTTCAATCCGCTCTTTAAAACGAATGCCTAAATCCTTCTGATAACCCAATTCAATCAAATGTCTGGCTGCGATATTATCCAACAACAACCCTCTGCTTAAGAACATTTCAAGTTCATCCAGTGTGTACGCCAGGACTTCATCACCAAGTAGGATGTTGATCGTTGATATCTCAAATTGAGTTGGAATCCCCATCTGTGGTAAAAGTAAATCTAGAGGCCGTCTAGGGTAGAGATCAGAAAATGTATGAGAGCGATTCTTCGTTACAGATGCATAATTATCTTTCCAGGGTAAAGAAACGCCTTTGAGACTTTTACCTTTACGTATTTCCTTAATTTTATCCAACTGTGGCTTGCTCGTTCTTAATATGTCTTCCCATCCAGGCTCAAGCGCATGCGGAGTCGCTAGATAATCGTATAAATTAAGTGTCAATGCATCCGCACCAAACAAGGCATGCATCAAAAGTTGTAGTTTTGTTATGGCAAGACTTTTGTTGTATCGTGTATGTGGCCAGTTTTCAACCTCAGAAACCCAAAATGTATCAACTTTTGCTGCATGATAGCTCAGTGCGGGCATTTGGTGCATATTGATGATCTGTGCATGGAGACCATCCGCATAAGCACCGCCTGCTGGTCTTGAAAGTGCTTTACGATCTTCCCCTGCAAATGTTTGAAGAAGCTTGGACATGTCTCGTCCCTGTAAAGAATGCGTTTGTTCACCTGAATTCATCAATCCGACTTCTATCATAGGATCAATTGAATGGATCGCATGTTCGATCTTCTTTGCGGCATTGAGCTGGAAATCAAAATTGACTTTCTGCCATGCCTGTTTGATTATTATCTCATTCACTGAATGACCGAGTAGAACTCTCACGAGCTGATCCGATGTAAAATCCTTTGAAAGTTGAAGCTCATTTCTTAATGATGTCATGTGCAGATCACAAAAGCAGCCGAATTGTGCCGTGTGATTGAGCGACCTGAAATCATCATCGATCATGATGCGCTTTGGATGCGTTTGTGCGTAGAGTTTGACGACTTCTTGTGCATAGGATTGCCAATCTTCGTCTCCAATGCAATAGACTGCATTGCACTCTTTCAAATCCTCACCGATAAATTTCTGAAACGGAAAAGCCATGGATTCCGAAACTGGCGCATCCGCATGTCCGACAATCGTAGCGATGTTCACTGAATAATCAATTCCCGCCTCTCGCAGACGTTGCCCCATGATTGCATAAATCTCTGCCATCCTCTGATGTTTTTCAAGGGGATAAGGAACCATTACGATTTGGTGTGATTGCTCCATGAACATGATTTCTTCAATTGGAACCTTTTTGGCCAGTGTTAAGATCTCTTCAATCTGACATTCCCATTTTGACTCTAAAATCGTTTGTCGTAAAATGTATCTCATTTCAAGCCTCTCTTATTTCCATCCTCTTAGATTTTCTTATAAGTCTCATTAGTTTATGATAGCCGACTAAACACCCGCTTGATTATCATTGCACTGGAGATCGGAAAGATCCCCATAACGAAGTATTCCCGGAAACAAGAAATTCCAGCCATCACTTTCCACATATGTCCATTGTTTCAACCAATCCTCATATCCTTTAAATCCATCGTGTTCATGATATGTGCATCGATGACGACTTAAACAAGACGCAATCTTTGCATAAATGCTGTGTTTACCAAAGGCTTGGATTTCAAGAGGTTTGTTTTCTTGTGTTTGAATCCATTCAATCGCTTGGATGAGCTCATAGGTGCGCAGCGCAGCCAATGAATCTCCAAGCCAGAACAGATCATCATTCAGCTTATAAAGTGAGCCATAACTCTCATCGCTCTTTGCCCATTCAATCAAATCACTTTGTCTAAGATAGCCTTCTCCACTTAGATCTAAGACAAACACATCCTTTTGGTTTTTGAGACATTCGTTTACGAACACCTCATATTGACTCAGCTTAGAACTTCCCCCTGCCCAAATAGCTAGTACTTGATGTGTGCTCTGCTCTTTGTTTCTAAACCATAATATACTCGAAGACATATCTACTTGTGATTGATAGGTCCAATGTTCTAAATGACAAGTCGATATCTCATCCAAAACGCCTAAAAATCTTGTATGAAACGCATCAAAATGTCGATGCTTATAAACAATATCTTTCAAATACTGAATCAATTGCGTATTGGCATCTAGATCACGTTTCTTTTTTATGGCTTCGAGTCGTTCCAAATTCAAATCATAAACAAAACGAGCATTTGGATACGTACTTACCACATGTCCCTTTGCAGTGCATAAACAATGCTCATCAAAATGATGCCGAATGGGATGATGACCCTCTAGCATGAATACAGACTGAAAAAAGAGTGCCGCATCCTTTGCCATCTCGATTGGATAACTGTGTTCAACCGGAAATCGCATATAACTCAGCTGATCTATGCTTTCGTAAAGAGCGTAGGCTCTTCTAGCCAATGAGTACGATTTCAAGGTGCCTTCGACAGGGAAGAAGTCATGGTTCGCAATCAATAATCGAAGTGGTTTAGGCGTGAATGCCAATAAGATATCTTCATGATCAAAGCCTTGATCAGCCAGATTAAACCAATGTTGCTCACGATCTTGCGCTTGACCCGTCATTTGATAGATGTCTCGACGCGTAATAAAGGTTGCGGGTGCGGCTGCTTGGATACGATCATCCAAGATCATCATTAAGGATGTTAAGGTCCCACCACCCGAGTTGCCTGTCATACCGATCCGTTTTGCATCAACATCACTCCTTGTAACGAGATAGTCGATTGCACGACGTAAGTCATGCACCATGTATCGGGCGATATTATCCCCCAAGAGACTACTTTGATAACCCGCATGATCGTGCTCGTATGTCAAAGCTTCAATGTATTGAACACCTTCTTTAAGATAGCTGAATCGCTCCCCTTGACCAAAATTGTCGAGCACAAAAACAATGAACCCATAAGAAACCAAGGTTTGAGCCACAAACTGATATTCTTCTGAATGTTTACCCAGTCTTTGATGACCACAGGCTAAAATGATGCAGGGATATTGCTCAGACTGTATGAATTTTGGTTTGTACAGATTAGCCGTCACATACACCTTGGGTAAAGATTCAAATACGATATTCTCGCGATGATATCCATCGAATTCCTCAATAGACCTTATTTGAGCTCGAGTCAGACCCGATACATTGGGTAGCCCTCCCAATGCATTCAAGACATTCGCTTTGATCGAAGCTTGATGCTTTTTAAGAAGGTTCAAGTCATTCAACTCATGCTTAATCCGATCTCGTTTTGCATATGCTTGCTTGGAACGGTTTAAAACCATACGATTCAATTGATTGTTCAAATCCTCGTAGGGCATACTCAGTCCCATTTTTTCTTCAATCTTAATAAAAGTGCTCATAAAAAGTTTAAGTGATCCACACGTAACGATGGCAATCGTCCTTCATGGTTCAAGTTTCCAAACCAATCGACCGCATTCAATCCAAACTTGGGGCGGATCACTTTAATCGTACCAGTGATCGGAATAGATTGAGCATAAATCTGATGTCGCGAGCAGATTTCATATTGCGAACGATAGAAAAATTTGTCGCAGCTTAAATGCTTAGCAAGATCTTCTGCGATTTGTAAGTCGAAATCCCCAACACGTTCGATCATAAAAGCAATCTTATTCTCTCCTTCAAAAGCGATACGAATACATGCAAAGACGTTCTTCTCAACATCCTGAAGAACGAGATTCTGTTCATTTCCCAGTTCTTCAAAATGACCTTTCACCATCAATTTCTGTTCTTTTAGACTTCTCTCAAATTTAGGTTTCCGCTCATTGAGATACGCTCGATGATAAGCATTCACATCCAAATCTTCAGCACGCTTGATGATTCGATACGGCTTTGATGTCTCTGAAAAAGCTGTACTCGGGACATGAACTTCGTAGATCTTGCCCGCAACACTCGCATTAAAACGAAGGTAGTTTCTTCCTTCGCCTGAAATGAAGAGCAGATCCACTTGATCGCTCAAAGCATCTCCTACGTATTCCAACAAGCGAAAAGAAATCCTTTGGCCTTGAAAATCTGGGTGAGTACAAACAGACCCCAGTGTACAAACAGAGACTAGACTGTCTTTAAACGATACAATGGAAGGATAAGTCGCTATGAAACTCACCAACTCACCCTCATTGAAAGCTCCAAACAGATGATCTAGATTATCCAAACTAAACACATGGGGATAGCGTCGTTCAAAAAAAGAATCGCACTGAAAAAACACATGATTACTTAATTGAATCGCTTCATTCAACTCTGCTTGTGTCTTTAAAGTGCGATATTTTATCATTCAGGCAGCCTCACAAATGATTTCAATTCTATGCTTTCGTCTACGCAGAAAGCAAGCAGGGATGCACGAAGACCATCTTCAACGGATGCCACTGGCTTCGTTCCATTTAAGCTACATTCAGTAAATTCACGAACAACGATGGTGTCACCACCCCCATGAAAATTCATTCCAGAGATATGATATTTCTCTGTTTGATTCGTACGATAGTCAATCTTCGTCAAATCACCTGCTTCTAGATCACCGTAGATCATGCCATATTCGAAATGAATCGTGATGTCACGGCCATCCTTACCACTCATAGCGACGACCGAAAAGGTTCCGTGCGTCCCATCATCAAATAAAATCATAACCGACTGTGTATCGTGAATGTCCGATGCATTGCCATAAATGCATTCATTCACGCCACCCGCTGTGCTATCCAGAAGAACCTTACCCGCATGATATTTCGCATACTGAGTGATGTCTTCACGATAGATACACTTCTTGTCTGGACATGTTGAACAGGATGTCTGTCCAACCGATTCATGCGCAAACGCACGTGTTCCCATGGACATGACCCCTACAGGTTTGGCGTCTTTTTCTTTGATCCAACACATCATATCCAAGTCATGTGAGCACTTCTCATTCATGAAGCCCCCCGTGAATTCTTTCATACGATGCCAACTTCTTTTGAACTTTGTACCATGCGCAACAGTCAAACGTTCACTCATTTGAATGTGTGCGATGCGTCCCATATCATTTTCTGCGATCCAAGATTTGATCTTACGATAGAAAGGAGAATAACGCATGACAAAGCCTACTTGAATCACTTTTGGATAACTCTTTGCGATTTGACCAATTTCTAATATGGCTTCTTTGGTGGTCGCAATCGGTTTCTCAAGAAAGATATTGTAATTTCCCTTTGTTAATCGCTTAAAGACGCTTAAATGCGTCCACTCCGGTGTCATAATAAAGGCTCCATCTACTGAATCACTTGGATATTTTTCAAGCATGGCTTCTAAATCGTTGTAAATTTCAACGCCTTCAATCTTCGCTTCTTTCAATCGAGCCTCAATGAATGGATTCCCCTCTACGAATTTGTCCATGATCGCAAGCACTTTGCAGTTAAGTTCATTTTCAAGTATTTCCGAGAAGAAGATGCCACGGGCACCCCCTCCGACGATGATAAATTTTTGCATGTGTATTACACCCTTACTTTCTCAATTCTTCAATTCTTACGACACGTTTTTCAGCCAATGAATGATTGATCGCCATTCCAATAAAGGCCGCATCAAAGCCAGCTTCACTGTCTGCCATATGGTTGAGTGGATCTTCCATCGTTTTTCCAGAAAAGATCATCTCCATCATACGATCATCCCCTCCCCCGTGTGAACCTATTGAAACTGGAACCTCAATAGTTTGTTTATTTCCTTGATCATCGAATACAACAAGATGATAAATCTGTTCATTTGCATACGGACCCACCAGACCATGGAAATCTTCAGCCTCTATACGTCCTTTATCACCAGTGATCGTAAGTCGATAGCCCTCATACGGGGCATAGGCGATCAGTTTATAGCTTAAATCAATCCCATCTTCATACGACACTAAGGCCGTGATGGTATCTTCAATATCGATCTGATCCGAGAATACGCATCCGTCACGATGATATCCATCTTCATGTTCCGCTTCAAAAAACATCGAATGGATGGCTTCGTCAGCTTTGTAATTCTTATAGAAGCGACACTCTTTTTGATGAGGACAAACACGGCAATAATCTCCTTTAAATGAACTGTTCTTTGACCCATAGAAGTAGAGGCCCCCTTTGGCATAGACCTCTAAAGGTTTCTTCTCGATCAACCAATTGACCAAATCAAAGTGATGTGTGGCCTTATGAACCGCCAACCCACCTGAATTCTTTTTTTCACGATGCCAACGTCTAAAATAATCCGCACCATGTTCCTGATCCAACAACCACTCAAAATGAACACTTTTGATAGTTCCAATTGAATGTGTACGCAAAGTCTCTTTGATGGTCGTAGCGAAGCGAGTGAATCGGTAATTGAACGTGATCGTCAATCGTTTTTGTGTTTCTCGCTCAGCATTGAGAATCACCTTGGATTTCTCGGGTGTCGTCGTGATTGGTTTTTCACAAATCACATCACAACCATGTCGCATTGCCTGATCGATATAGACATCATGTGTGGCATCCATCGTTCCTACAAGAACCGTATCACAACCACTTTCAGCCAACATGCTTTCCATGCTTTGATAGGTCTTTACTTTACCGTCGAGTCGTTGACGCAAGCGCTCGGCACGTGTCGTGTTGGCATCAAAGATACCGACGATCTCGACTTGATCCGCATAATGATCATGCAGATTCAAGGCATATTGAAATGTGATTCGATTCCCTGCTCCAACCAGTGCCAGTTTCATGCATCGATCTCCTTTTCAAAAACTTCCATATCAATAACGCGATGGCTTAAGCGTGAAGCTTCCGCCGCTAAAGACATCAAATGACTCATGATGGATTTATCCACAGAAGTCCGTCCGTTCTCAATATTATTTGCTCGAACCTCTTCGATGAATCCTTTGACGATGCCTGCATCGCCACCTTCATGAAGTGAATCCGATTCTCCGATTTGAATGACACGTTCTTCTTTTTCATCATAACGCTTCACAACGATTTTGCGTTCAAGGGTGTTTCCACGAATTTCACCTTCTGTTCCCATCAAATGCAAGTAACGTGAGATTTCATCGGTAAATGCGCATAAATGGAAACTTACGTGCACACCATTTTCAAATTCGAGCAAAGTTGTTTGTGTCTCCATGACATCGTTGTCCATATCGTAAACGCAACGTCCATAGTTGGATGAATTCAACCCCTTTTCGAGACTTCCATATTCATTTTCAATGATTTTTGCAAGGTGTTGGGCTTTTGCTTGACCATACAATTTATTGACTTCATAGACACACGTCTCCGCATGGGGACAGTGCGTACCACATCGACGTGGTGCATCCTTGAGTTTGTTTTTGGGTATCAATGTGTTTTGCGTTCCAAAAGAGGAAACACGAATACATTTTGAATCCACATACCATGCCATCAGGTCCATATCATGGCAAGCCTTCGCTAAGATGATGGGATTGGCGAGGTCAGAGCGGTTCCAAGGTCCACGAACAAAGCTATGTGCGTAGTGGTAGTACGCAATATTCTCTTCGTGTTGAATGCTTTTAAGCTCACCAATAACCTTGTCATCAAGTAAATGTTTGATCACACCAAAGAAATCTGAATAGCGCAACACATGCGCTATGGAAAGAATGCGTTTTTGTGCTTTGGCATGTTCACGCAAATCAATCAATTCTTTCTTAGAGCCTGAGATCGGCTTTTCTAACAAGACATGGTACCCTTTTGATAAGGCTTGAATCGTTGGTTCATAATGCATGAAATCCTGTGTGGATATAATGGCCGCATCGGCAAGCTTATCTTGACTTAAGATGCTTTCCCAAGAGTCATAACACGCTTCGGGAGGTATATTAAAATCACGAGAAAAGCGCAGGCGTTTGTTCACATTGGGATCAGCCATGGCAACAAATTTCACATCTGGATGTTTGGCTTTGATCCAGTGTGCATAAATTTCCATACCACGGTTGCCTGCACCAATAAGAATTAAGTTCATAGGAATATCTTTCTAGCCTTTCACAGCTCCAATGGTTGCTCCTGCAACGACACGTTTTTGGAAGATCGCGTAGACCACGAGTGTAGGAACCAGTGATACGACGATGGCCGCAAAGAGCGTGACATAGTTTGAGGTGTAACGTAAGACCGTATTCGCATAATAGACACTGACCGCAACCGTATGCTTGCTTGGATCAGTCAAATAGATAAAGGGATTGATAAAATCGTTGTATAGATTTAAGAAACGGAAGATTGAAATCGTAATGATACCAGGCATCGATAATGGAAAAATGATTTTCCAAAAGATGACCCACAGACTTGCACCATCCATTCGAGCGCTTTCTTCAAGCTCCTTTGGAATCGATCGCATGAAACTACTCATCAACAAAATATCAAATGCACTCAATGCGACATTGATCAAAAGAATCAAGCCTGTTAAGGAGTTGTTTAGTTTAAAGAACACAGCCAGTACATACTGTGGAACCAAGATATTGATGCCTGGCAAGAACAAAGACAACATGATCACACCGAGAATGAACTTCTTTCCCTTCCATTCCAAGCGCGTCAGAATGTAAGCAGCCATGGTATTGACTGTAACACCGAGAATCAAACCTCCAAAGACGAAGTAAATCGTATTGAGAAAAACGGGCCCAAGATTCAGTGTCGTGATGGCATTGGTGTAGTTGGAAAATTGTAAGCTTTCTGGCAATGCCCAAGGGTCGAGATAAAACTCATAGTTTGTTTTCAATGAAACATATACGATCCAAATCAATGGCAAGACGATCAAGCCAGCCCATACAGAGAGTATGATTTCTGCGAATATTGAGTTTCTTTTTTTCATCATGCCTCCTAGAATTCAATATCATCGGTTTTGGTCAACTTATCGATGATGAATTTTGCAACGATTAAGATAATAAACAGAATGATTCCAATTGCGGATGCATACCCATAACTGGGTGTACGAGCCGCTGTTCCTAGGATTTGGAAGACCATACTGAACATGTATAGACCAACGACTTGAGTAGCACCACCAGGCCCACCTCCGGTCAAGATCAAGACGAGATCATACGATCTGAATGTCATCAACACAAGAAACAAAGCACTGACGGAAATGACACCCATGATCATGGGAATGACAATTTTACGGAGAATCTGACCTTCTGTGGCACCTTCTAAAATTGCACTTTCATACAAAGAGTCTGGAATACCTTTAATAGCATTAGTGAAGATCAAGGTGTAGAAACCTACATTTACCCATACATAGACAGGTACCAAAGCCAACAAGGCCGTATCCGTATTGCCTAACCACCAGAAGCCATCCATATCGATTCCAATCAGTCCAAACAATGCATTCAATAAGCCAAAGTCCCCATTGTAAATAAAGGCCCAAAGTAAACCAATAACAACTGAAGAAATGATGTTTGGGACAAAGAACAACGCTTGAAGCAAGTCGTGTCGTTTAGATTGCCCACGGGCAAGAAAGAAAGCCAAGATCAGAGCGAGGCTGAGTGTCACGATTGGCACCAGCAACATCAACACGAAATTATGCATCAAAGAACGGTAGAAGAAGGGATCGTTGAAGAGCCGTGTGTAATTCTGCAATCCTATAAACTTTGGGTCTGATAACCCGCTCCATTTCATGAACGAATAATAGACGGAAAGAATATTGGGAAAGAGATAGAAGGTCAGATAGAATGCCAACGGAATGGCTAAGAAACCATAGACAAAACTGTATTTGGCAATCCAAGGATGATCACTTAAGAATTTTTTGATTCGGTTCATAATACCTTCTTTCTTATGAAACAAAAGACCTACGCGAGAAGCGATAGGTCTTTTGCGGTATCGCTAACGGGTTTCGTTAAACGTTTTTACAAGCGTCGTACTATCGACCAACCGCTTGTTGGTAATAATCGTTTGCGGCATCCAAGACTTCTTGTGCTGTCTTTTGAGCCAAGCTAATTAAAGGAATATTGGTTTCAAATTCTGTATTTGCCATCTGCATCAATTCACCATCTAGATTTGCTGGTGGAATCGCATAGTTGGATTCGATGACAACATTATTTTCAGCGATGTAAGCGAAGATTGCTTTTTGAGCCGATACGAGGTTCTCGACATTGGCTTCATCCTCATAGAATGTTGCTGTAGCTGGAAGCGCAGTTGCGGCTTCTGCAGTCACTTTTTGTGCATCATCCGTGAATGTCCACAATAAGAACTTCTTAGCCCATTCTTTTTGAACATCAGATTTTCCTGCCCAAATGGATAGGGAATCCGAAGCACCTGCCGTCACATAAATCTTACCGCCTTTTTCTTCAACAAATGGAATGCTCATGTATCCCCATGTGAAACCATCAACTGGATAAGCACTCTTCATTTCATTATCAATCCAGTCAGCAGAGGATACCAAAGCAGACTCCTCTTGAATGACTTGCATTTGCGATTGTGTGTGATCCAATACGGCAACACCTTGATCAAAGTAGCCTAATTCACCCAATTGATAGACCTTGTCATAAACTGCCAACATGTACTCGTTATTGAAACGGTTATCTCCATAATTTACGAAATCATTTCTGAATCCTGCATCTCCTGCTTCTTCCGCAAGTTCAAAGGCTTTGTGCCAACCTACGGTGAAATACAAGTAGTTATAGATGCCCGCATAGGTCATTGGACTTAAACCATCTGCTTTGATATCCGCCATCAAGGCTAGGAATTCTTCCCAATTTTGTGGATTGGTGTTCCATCCATATTTCTCGAAAACAGCCTTATTGTAGAACAATCCACCCAACCACATCGATTTAGGCAACTTGTACACGTTACCATCTGCTTCAGGTACGACCATTTTGTCGACACCTTCCAAGAATGCATCCTTTAACAAAATATTTGGATTGTCTGGTAACGGCATATCAAGAAGATCATCTAAGGGTTCAAGCAATCCTTCTGCCGCATAAGGGCTATAGGCTTGAATCAGGTCGAACATCTCTTCATCATCACCAGCTTGTGCCAATGTTGAGATCAAGGTTCCAATATCTGGACTTGCTGTCATTTCAACACTGACATTAGGATATTCCGCTTCAAAGGTTTCGATGATATGTTCCCAGTGTGCGGTGCCATAACCAGCATCTTGGATGGCGAGCTTTAAGACAATTTCTTCAACTTCTGGTTCAGGTTCTGCTTGAGAACACCCGGCCAGCGTTAAGGAAGCAATTGTTAATAAAGCGAATAACTTACGTAACTTCACTTTGTCCTCCTTGCACATTATGTGCTTGTATCTACAGTTTAATCTGGCAACAAAATAAAGTCTTTACAAAAACCTTAGTTAATTTTACAAAATATAAGCGCTTACATTTATACCTTAATCGAACTGATGTAATCCATTGGGCGCATTCCAACAATGGATGTAAAGACATCAGAAAAATAGCCAATACGTGAAAATCCAAGGAATTCCGATATCTCTGAGATGTTCATATCTGTCTCGCGTAAAAGTGTTTTCGCTTTATTAATCTTGATTTGATTCACCAAGACTTTGAGAGGCACATCAAAATTCTGTTTGATGACCTTTCGGATCCGTTCTGCAGTGTACCCTGTTTCTTCAGAAATGAACTCCAAATCAATTTTGATATTGATGTTTGAGTGAATGACAGACAAGATGTTTGCCGCTTCCTTGTCAAGTTCTTCTTCACTCAGAATCGGTAAGTGTTCCGTAGTTTTGATGGTGATGTTACTTTGATAGAAATCAATGAGAAAAACCTCCAATAAATTGGCGATCATTTGCTGTTTACCTGTTATGTTTCCATCCAAAGCGGTGTATAGATTCAGCTTGTATAAGCTCGTCTTAGGCAACTCCAATGCAACAAATAAATTCTTTAGAATATTGGATTGAAACTGCGTCAGTTTTTTAACCCGATTGCACACTTGATTAAGACCTTCGAAATGACACACAAAACTAAAATTAACAATATTTGAAGCATCGCGTCCGTTTCCATATAGGTCATGAAAATCATTAGGTCGAATCAATATCCCGTACCCTTTTTCTACCATCATATTATTTGACTCAATATGTCCGATGATGTGTCCATGGTCGACATACATGAATTCCCAAAAATCATGACTCTCACCACTAAATATGTGCGTATTCTTAAGTTCAGAGTAAAAAATCGCATGAATGGATTCAATTTTGATATCCTTCTTAATGTCGTGTAGCACAAAACCGTTCTTTATCGTTGTCATGATGACCCCATCGAGATGTCGGTGATTATTGAACTTATCTTTTACTTAAATTGTATTCAATGATTCACACGATAGCTTAACTTTGCCACAATTATACATCATCAAATCATCAATTGTCGTATGTTTCTGCTTAAGTTTAGAGACAAATTTGTCACATTGTTAAGTCGTGAATATTGCTTCTATAATCCATGAACTTTTGATTTGTGCTTGAGTTAAATCAAATGAAAAGGTCGTTTTAACTTTCACGACCTTGATGAATTTCTATTTATCTTGTTCAAGCAACATTCAACACATAGTCATAAAGATATCGACCTGTGCCATCCTCATCGCAATCATATTCTGTAATCACATCGGCAATCGCAAGTGTATCCGGAGTACCACTCTTCAAACATACACCTAAGCCCGCTACCTTTAACATATCATTATCATTCGACGCATCCCCAATGGCGATGACTTCAGAAAGCTCAATCTTGTTGGCACGACAGTACTCAATCAAAGCGACGCCTTTATTAACTCGTGGATCTTGGAACTCCAACATCTTAGGTCCAGATAAGAAGGATTGATAGTAGGGTTTAGGATGTGCTGCCGCAAACTCAACGATACGCTTTACTTCGTTTGGATTTGGCGGCAATCTGAATAACAATTTCGCATTATCTTCTTCCCACAGTTCAGCTTCGTCATTAACCGGAATAGCAGGTTCATGGTTTCGTACAGCCGATGCTTTCATTTCTTCATCCAAACGTCCACTCAACATATATCCCGTCTTATAAACAAACGGATTGAGATCCAATGGACGCATCATATCGATGATTTCGTGAATGACTTCGCCCTTTAACTTGTAGAATTCTTGATAGGTATCGTTGCGAACGTCCAAGAGTTGTCCACCGTTCATACCAATGATGACATCGAATTGAAAATCCAAGCCCCAACGCTCTGCATTTGCTTTGAGTTGGTCTCCTACAGGACGTCCGGATGCGATGCCTAACAAAACACCTTTCTCATGAAGATCGATGAGTGCTTGTCGTGTCAACGGCATGATGTTTTTGCCATAGTTCACCAAGGTCCCGTCGATGTCTGCAATTACGAGTTTTACATTCATTATTATATTCCCCCTGCTTTCCACTTAATCTTCATCCTAACATTAAAGTTAGTTTAGATAAAGGATTCACAATGAAAATTTGTTCCAATTTTATGCGAGAATATGATGTTTCCAAATCATTCATTAATAGATAAATATTACATGGATGTTATCGTTGGATAATAGTAATCATAAATTACACAATCTCAATGATACTGAACTTTCCAGACAAGATTGATGCAACTTTATGAACCAATGTTTCTTGTGTCTACAATTGAATCCATTTTATATTGACTTTAATAATATTCAATGATAACTTTAATATTATTAAAGGTATTGAGAATGCCAATCAATATTGTACCAGAGTGGATGACGAACTTAGACGATGAAGATGTCTCTTTTATAAAGAAATTTTTACTTGCTTCGGGATCCTTAAAAGAGCTTGCGAACCTTTACTCTGTAACATATCCTACCGTTCGTTTGAGACTTGATCGGTTGATACAGAAAATACACATTAGTGAACAATCCTCTAGTGAACCCTATGTCGCCTTAATTAAGCAACTTGCGGTTAATGAGAAAATTGATTTTGAGACGGCGAAGCTACTAATTTCAGAGTATAAAAAGAACAAGAAGGACATGATTTAGTATGAAAACAATACTTTCAATGATAGTGATTCCATTTTTAGCTACGATTCCTATTGCGATTTTGATTGTGCTGCAGATTTACCTTTCCAAAATGAAACAAGCTTGGCCTGGTCTAATCTTGCCGATTATTTCAGGAATCAATGCAACAATTATTGCTTTTCTCCTTTTAGTGAACAGTTTCGCCATGAACTTAACCAGAGTATTTCTGTTGAGTATTGTTCTCTACTTACCTTCAGTAATCTTCTTTTTCATCTATAAGAAAGCGCATGTGAATAGCAATGCAAATCAAGAAATCAGTCGTATGACGATTCAAGATTTGGACTGAGTCATTCATTTTTATACTATCCCTGTTTTTGATTCCAACACTATAGACAACTTAAGTAATTACCGCATCTCAGCGGTTTTTTATAATCTCATTTGATTATAATCTTCCGACAATTGTGAAACTAATCTCATTCAGTAATGATGTTATAATGAAAACAACTAAGACTACTTATTTAAACAAATGGAGGAAATATAATGAATATCAATAATTTCCGTTTTGATGGGAGTAAGAAATTCAAGATTAAGGATTTTGATACGAACCAAGATGGCAAGTTTAAAGATCGAGAAGAAGCTGAAGATTTACGTGAAGACCACATCATGGATTTGCAAGGTCTTCAGGATCGTCTTTATGCCGAGGGTAAAGAAGGTGTTCTCATCATCTTTCAAGCCATGGATGCGGCAGGTAAAGATGGGGCTGTTAAATATGTCATGAGTGGTGTTAATCCTGCAGGGATTACGGTTCATAATTTCAAGGTTCCTTCATCAGAAGAATTAGCTCATGATTATTTATGGAGAGCGATGAAGGCTGCCCCTCAACGTGGCATGATCACAATTTTTAACCGTTCCTACTATGAAGATGTATTGGTTGTAAAGGTACATGATTTACATAAGAAAGTAGCCCTTCCAGAAAGAGTCTTAACTAAAGATATCTTTGAAGATCGTTATGAACAAATAAAGAATTATGAGAAACATTTGCATCAGAATGGGTTTCGCGTGATTAAGATCTTCTTAAACATCTCTAAAGAAGAACAGAAAAAACAATTCTTACAACGGATTGATGATCCTGCAAAGAAGTGGAAGTTCAATGAAGGAGATGTGGTGGAACGTGGTTATTGGGACCAATACATGGAAGCTTATGAAGATGCGATCAATGCGACATCCACAAAGGATTGTCCATGGTATGTTGTCCCTTCGGATAAGAAGTGGTTTGCACGCGCTGTCATAGCGGAGATTATTGTGAGTACCTTAGAGTCCATCGATCCTAAGTATCCTGAAGTAAGTGAAGTGCAAAAACAGAAGCTTGCGGAGATCAGAGATTTGCTTATGAATGAAAAATAAACCAAAACCGCTGAGAAGCGGTTTTCATTTGATTGAGATCTTGTGTTTTCCGTCTTACCCTTTAATAAATGAGGTCAAGACCTTTATGACCAATCATTCTAAGCTCTTTATTCTCGTCCCTTTCCCAAAGATGCTCTCCCAATCTTGTTCAAAGACATCGACAGCCTTATGGATCTCAGCTTGATTCAGCGCATCCACAATCAGATCAACGCTCATCGTTGCGGTGTGTGCCCCTGCTTCAAAAGCTTCGTTGACTTGGTCCATAGATTTAAAACTGGCAGCTAAGATCTTGCATGGATATTGATTCTTCTCAATCATCATCGAGAGACTACGGATGAGATCTTTTGGATCGTTTCCAAGGTTCTGGATACGATTGAAGTAAGGTGCGATGTAATCTGCCCCTGCCTCTAGAGCTAAGAATGCTTGCGCTTTGGAATATACTGCAGTTGCCGTAATTTGGACACCCTTTGCTTTCAGTATTCTCATCGCTTTGAGTCCTTCAAGCGTTACGGGAAGTTTGACGAAGACACTTTGATCGATATGATCTAAAATCGCTTCCGCGTCTTCCAACATGCCTTCACAGTCTTGAGAAGTGACTTGAACATGCAGGGATCGTTCAAAGCCAATGATGGAACGAATGGTTTTAAAGTGATTGAAGAAATCAACTTTTCCTTCACGTTTGACGATACTTGGATTGCTTGTGATGCCATCGATGGGTAGAATATCAATGTATTTTTGAATGCTTTCGATGTTTGCAGTGTCGAGTAGATATTTCATGAGATCTCCTAGTTGAAATGGTGTTCTGTACGTTCAATGATATCATCTTGTGTTGTTTTGGATAAGACATTGAAGAAAGCAGAGTATCCGGCAACTCGTACAATCAGGTCACGATGTTTCTCGGGATTCTTTTGCGCATCGATTAGCACGTCGCGACTAACGACATTGTATTGGATGTGAAATCCTTTGAGACGATTAAAGAAAGTTCTGAGCAAGGCAATGAGTTTAGCCATATCACTTTCCTTTTCCAAGACTTGTGGACTTACCTTTTGATTGAGCAAGACACCTCCCGTGATGGACTTGGTGGGTAGTTTTGAGACAGACTTTAAGACAGCGGTTGGTCCACTGACATCCATCGCATGTGAAGGTGAGCACCCTTCTGCCAATGGCGTGAACGCATTGCGTCCATCTGGCGTCGCCATGGTTCCAAGTCCTTGACCGACGTTCGCTGAAATCGAGGATGTGCCGGCATAGCGTGTCCCACCAATAGGGCCACGACCATAACGTGTGTTTGGATATTTTACAACTTCGTCGATATAACTATGATAGGCATGAACAAGTAATTGATCGACATCATCATTATCATTCCCGTATTTTGGGGCATCTTCAATGAGAATTCTCTGAATGCGTTGTCCTTCAACTCCTGCAAAGTCACTCATCAAGGCATTCCATAATTCATCTTGGCTTATGGTCTTATCTTCGTAGACACATTTTTTAATGGCTGCGAGTGAATCCGCTAAATTTGCAATACCGACTTGAAGTCCACTGATAAAGTCATAGATAGCGCCCCCTTCTTTGATGGGTTTGCCACGACCAATACAGTCTTCTGTTAAAGCAGAACATAAAACATCGGGCACATCTTCTTCAAGAATCGTGTCGATTGCGTTCTCAATGATGACACTATGACGTGTGAAATCACGAATGACGGTATCCCACGTCTTCTGGACATCTTCGAAGCTTTGCATGTCTTTGAAATGACCTTGGCCTTGTGTGACACGTTGACCGGATTTAGGATCGACACCATCGTTCATCGCAATTAACAAGGATTTTGGGAAGTTCAAGAAACTCATGCCAGTGCAACGATATCCCCATTTACCAGGTACGGCAACTTCGACACAGCCAATTGCACTGTAATTATAGGCATCTTTTTCTTCAATGCCTTTTTCTAGGAAGGATGGAATGATGATTTCATCACTATTAAAGGCAGGCATGCCAAAGCCAAGTTTGATTACTTCGACACATTGTTTCATGAAACGATCATCCAGACCTGCATGGTAGCGTACAGTCAGGTTGGGCTGTGGGAGTTTAGCTTGTGCGACGGATTGTAAGATCGCATAACTCAATGGGTTAACCGCATCCTTCTTATCCACAGTCTGTCCACCGATAGTAACATTCTGATAGAGTGGACTGCCTGCAGAGAATTGAGTATGTGACCAACTGCGAATCTTATTAATGGTCAAGGTCTTGACCCAAAGGTTTGTCAGGAGTTCTTCGGCAAAGGCTTCATCGATGAGCTTGTGGTCCAGATCATGTTTATAGTAAGGATAAAGATATTGGTCCATACGACCATAGGACAATGAGTGCCCATTGGATTCGATTTGTAGAACCAAGTGCACCAGCCACATCGATTGAACAGCTTCATAATAGGTGTCTGCCTTCGCATAAGGTACCTTATTCAAGATACGCGCGATTTCAACAAGTTCATCACGACGCAAAGGATCGGGATGGGTCTTTGCTATTTCGCTGGCCAAATCGGCATAACGCTTGGCAAACTTAACTGTGGCTTCGATGAGTATCAAAACAGCTTGATAGAAGTAATATTTCTTAAGCGCTTCTAATTGTGTTAAATCCAAAGCTTCCATATGTTCAATGGTTCTTTGTTCGTACGCTTTCAAGCCTTCACGCATGATGCGTCCATAGTCGACGGCAATATGGGCATCACCCGATGTCAGATTGCCTTCAGCCTTTATGATGCCAAGATCATAGAAAAGACGAGACTGCGGTGGAATGGCCGCATAACCTTTATCTTTCGTTGTATTGTGTTTCCAATATGGCGCAATGGCACGCAGTTGGTCCTTGGTTTCTTCACTGATTTGAAAGACATCCCCATTACGCTTATCAAAGGCATCAAGTTCATTGACGACCCAATCCATTGCGTATTCTGGGAAGATTGGAGCTGCTCGATTACTTGATGCTTGATTTCCAACCAATAAGGTATCCTCTTCGATGTAGATGCTCATATTGGCTAGGATGTTTTGCATCATGTAAGCACGTTTAAGAATGACAGGCTTATCTTGATGTACCATGTAGCTTTCCGTAGTATAGCGTGCACGTTCAGCACAAACGCGCGGCACGGATGTTAATACAGCTTCACGATAACGTTGTATCCGGGGCGTTAAGCTTCCAAATAGGTTTGACATGAATAGACCTCCAACTTTTTACACCCTCATCATAAGATACAAAAAACGAAAAAGCAACACTATTTTTTTCGTTTGAAGTTATATTAAGTTTCATTCGTAAGTTTTTTTCTTATGCAGTCGCTACCATAATACCCGCATCCGTTAAGACTTTTATCATCTCTTCACGAATGCGATCATCGGTATAGACTCGGGAAACAGCTTTGAGTGGAAAAAGACTGACGGTACCGCTTTGTTCAAATTTCTTGGATTCTGTTAATACAAAGACTTCAGCTGCGGATTCAGCCATGGAGCGTACGGTATCGGCTCGCATTAAATCACTACCGGTAAATCCGAAACCGACACTGAAGCCATCTACCCCAACAAACAGCTTATCAACACGAAAATTGGTTGCGGCTTGTTTGACCAAAGTTCCGATTGTGACTTGTGATTTATGTTGGTATTCCCCACCCAATAAAATAACCTTAGTTTGAGGTGCATCTTTAATGTAAGAAGCGATAAAAGCCGAATTGGTGATGATGGTAATGTCCTTCTTGAGCGTTAGCTCTTTGGCCAATAAAGCACAAGTAGAACCCGATTCAATCATGACGGTTTCTCCATCCTTAACAGATGCGGCAGCCAATATCGCAATTTGTCGCTTTAGAGGATAATGTAAAGCAAGACGGTTTTCTAGGTCATCCGGATTTCCAGATGTCGCAAAACCATGCGATCTCTTGATAAGCCCATTTCCTTCTAGTAAATCCAAATCTTTGCGTATCGTGACTTGCGATACATGTAAACGTTCTGCCAGAGAACTGACTTCAATTTTCTTTTCTGTGTTGATCCACTGCAATATTTGACTCTGTCTTTTGTTCATATTCATTCTCCACAGTTCTATATTATCATCATTCGTAATTATTTACTTACAATTCACTTTCGAATGTAAGTTTATGTTTACTTTAATCCTTGCTTTAACTACTATTGAAGTATGAACGGTCAAATCTTGAACATCCAGAAGTTCTCAATCCATGATGGTCCCGGCATTCGTACCGTGGTGTTCTTCAAGGGTTGTCCTTTACGCTGCGCTTGGTGTTCTAATCCAGAGTCACAATTACAGAAGACACAAATTTTGTGGGATGAACGTACCTGTGCACACTGTTTGACCTGCGTTGAAGTTTGCCCACGAAAAGCCATACAACACTTGAACGAAAGGATTGTGATCGATTTCAATGCCTGTGACGGCTGTATGAAATGCGTCGATATCTGCTCTAAATCTGCACTCAGAGCAGAGGGCAAAGATATGAGCATTCAAGAAATCGTGAGGATTGTACTTCAAGATCGTGATTTCTACGAAGAATCAGGGGGTGGCGTCACCTTGTCAGGGGGCGAAGTCTTAGCACAGATTGATTTTGCCATCGACTTGATCAAAGCTCTAAAGGAACACAATATCCACATCGCGATTGAGACGACAGGGTATGCACATCCGGATCAATTCAAGCGTATCCTCCCTTATGTCGATCTGTTTCTATTTGATGTGAAACATACCGATAGCACGAAACATCGCAACCATACCCATGTGGATAATATCTGGATCAAGATCAATCTCAAGCTTGCCATCGAAGCTCAAAAGAAGATCATTGCACGAATCCCCATCATTCCAGATTTCAATGACACAGTTGAAGACGCCAAGGCTTTCGTCGCTTACTTTAAAGAAATCGGCATTCACGAAGTCAACCTTCTTCCCTATCACAACTTTGGTGAACTCAAATACAAACAACTGAATCGTGTTTATAGATTATCGAGTGTCAAGAATTATCATCCAGAAGATCTTTCGGACTATCTCGAGGTCTTCACAGATGCTGAAGTAGAAGCAAGTTTCTAGTGAGACTTGCTTTTTATTGCTTAGTTAGGAACATATTTAGAGCAGATAATCATCTGAGTCAGTCATTGATTCATTACAGAGAAAATTTTCAAAAGTTGAATTTTTGTTTCTTTTACTATCATTATTTACATCTCGAAGATTCATTGACAGCGCTTACAATCATCGATAAAGTAAATTTAAAGGAGACTTAGAATGAATAACTACCCAGCAGAGCCATTTAGAATAAAGGTTGTGGAGATGATGAAGTCGATGAGTAGAGAAGAAAGAGAAGCTGCCATGATTGAGGCAGGTTATAATACATTTCTTCTGAAGAGTGAGGATGTGTATATTGATTTGCTTACGGATAGTGGAACGAACGCAATGAGCGATCGGCAATGGGCAGGTTTGATGATCGGAGATGAAGCCTATGCCGGTAGTCGTAATTTCTTGCATTTGGATGCAGTAGTAAAAGAGTACTACGGATTCAAACATATGGTCCCAACCCATCAAGGTCGTGGTGCAGAGAATCTATTATCTCGACTCAAAATTAAACAAGGCGATATTATCCCCGGTAACATGTATTTCACCACAACGCGCTATCACCAAGAAGCGAATGGGGGCATCTTTAAAGATGTGATCATCGATGAAGCACATAATTCAGAAATCGATCTTCCATTTAAAGGGAATATTGATTTGAACAAGCTACAAGCACTTATTGATGAGTTTGGGGCAGAACGAATTGCTTATGTTTGTTTAGCGGTTACGGTTAATTTAGCCGGTGGGCAACCCGTCTCGATGCAAAACATTCGTGAGGTGAGTTCTTTATGTAAGAAACATAATATTCAGATCTTCTTTGATGCGACACGTTGTGTCGAGAATGCCTATTTTATTAAGAAACGAGAAGAAGGCTATAAACATGCCTCCATTAAAGACATTCTCCACGAAATGATGAGCTATGGGGATGGCTGTACGATGTCAGGCAAAAAAGACTGTTTGGTTAATATTGGTGGTTTCTTAGCCATGAACGATGATGACTTGTTCGCAAGAAGCAAGGAACTTGTCGTTGTGTTTGAAGGCATGCCATCCTATGGAGGTATGGCAGGCCGCGATATGGAAGCCATGGCAATTGGCATCACGGAATCAGTGGATTATGCTTATATTGCGCATCGCGTTGAACAAGTCAAATATCTCGGTGATCAACTCGAAGCAGCGGGCGTACCGATTGTTCGTCCTGTGGGTGGACATGCGGTATTCTTGGATGCACGTAGATTTCTATCTCATTTAACTCAGGATCAGTTACCAGCCCAGGCTTTAGCCGCCCATTTATACATCGAATCGGGTGTACGTACCATGGAAAGAGGCATCGTTTCTGCTGGACGCAATAAGGAAACCGGTGAACATCATCGTCCGAAACTCGAACTTGTACGGATTACGATTCCACGAAGAGTGTATACTTATGCCCACATGGATATCGTAGCGGATTCGGTCATCGCTTTATACAATAAACGCGAGACTATCACTGGTTTAGAATTTGTTTATGAACCTCCAATGTTGAGATTCTTCAATGCTCGCTTTAAACCTCTCTAATTAACTTCTAAGATCTTTAAGTAACTAAATCATACATAGACCCTAGTGCATTTTATGACTAGGGTATTTATTTTGTACTGTTTAAGTCTAGTTGTCGATTTGCATTCTCAATTGCATTATTCTGCATATTTACGCACTTTTATGCAATAGACTAATCTGATTTTATTATCATCTATTATCAAGTTTGTTCGATATACACTTCAAAGAGCAAACAAAAACCGCCTTTCAGCGGTTCGTTCACCAAATTAGTTGAAGTGATGCGTGTCACGTTCATCACTTGGTAAAACTATCTGATATAGCATGATCAAATCTCATATTTTTATAAAACTCTTAATTTAAGTTTATAAGTGCTCTGAAATTCAAATTCAATTCTCTTAGTTTAGAATCGCGAGAATGAGATTAATGATAATGTCCTTATCTTTGGGGTTAGAAGCTGCAATTAAGATAGTAAGGGTTGCGAGTGTCTCATCTGATATTCTCTTTCTACCATCAACAAATAAACTCTTATTACGATCTAGAAAGTAAAGAAATACTGTAGAAGCTATTCGCTTATTACCATCAATGAAACTATGATTCTTTGTTACTAGATATAGAAGCATTGCTGCTTTTTGTTCAAGTGTTGGGTAGAGTTCTTTCCCATCATATGTTTGGTAAATTGTGGATATACTTGAATCAAAGGATTTATCTCTTTCCTTTCTAAAATTATCATTTTTACCTGTAAATTTACTTCTCTATACGATGTCAAGGCATTCTTTATACTCTATTCTATATACATCTTTACTTCCATTAGGTAGCTCAAAGCTTTGATGATCATAATCATCTAATAGAGATAAGCTTCGATTATAAGCAATCATAAACTCTAAAAGATCATTACCACTTAAATGTAAATCTCCATCAAATTTTCGATAATTATCTAGAATCTCAGTTATTTCAGTTAGATTGGGAATTTTAACTTTTGAAGAATTAATGACATACCCTTTCTTTAAGTAACTCGACAATATTGTATTTGCCCATTTTCGAAATTGAGTAGCTTTGATTGATTTTACTCTATACCCTACTGATAGAACAGCATCAAGATTGTAATGCTTTATGGTTCTTTTTACTGATTACGACGCCACTTTTGAGTCACTCGTTTCGCTCGAGTTGTGCCAGTTGTTTCGGGGAAGTTGTGCCACTCAATT
>CAYRIW010000013.1:0-45683 GCA_964424595.1 uncultured Erysipelotrichaceae bacterium
AGACAAAAGAAAAAGGGAACGACTGTTCCCTTGATTAGAATGCGAAATTACCGTCTTTGAATACGATGACTTCTTGATTGTCTTGCGTCAAGCCAATGATGGACATGTCCGCACTGCCAAACATGAAGTCTTCGTGTTCCATCGAGTTGTTTGAACCCAACTTATCCAATTCTTCTTGTGTCATATCGTTGCCACCTTTGACATTCATTGGGTATGCTCTACCCAAAGCCAAGTGACAGGATGCGTTTTCATCAAACAGTGTATTCAAGAAGAGGATATTACTGTTGGAAATGGGGGAATCGTGTGAGATCAAGGCGACTTCACCCAAATAGGATGAACCTTCATCAAACTCAACCAAACTCTTGAGTGAATCCTTAGCCTCTTTGGCATCGTAATTCACGACTTTACCATCTTTGAACTCCAACCAGAAATCCTTGATCAGATTACCGTTGTAATTGAGGGGTTTTGTCGCAACGACTTTACCATTCACACCATATTTATACGGCATGGTGAAGCTTTCTTCCGTAGGCATGTTCGGATTGAACACGATACCCTTGGTCGACTTCTCATTGCCCCCTGCCCAGACATGATTTGGAATGAGTTCGATCGTTAAATCGGTACCTAAACCATTCTTGAAATGCAAGGATTTGAAGTTATAATCATTCAATGCCTTATTGTGTTTATGCAAGGTATCGTTGTGTTTTTCCCACTCCGCAACGGGATCATTGTCCTCACGAACACGTACCGCATTGAAGATGGCTTCCCATAAGGCATCGACTGCCATTTCTTCGGTGATGTCAGGGAAGACTTTCTTAGCCCAACCTGCTGTTGGGACAGAAATGACGCACCATTGGGTACGATTGCCCATGGTGTGCTCACGCCAAGATTTAAGTGCCTTGTTTTGTGCGATCGCAGCCGTTTGAATCTTGATTGGATCGATATCTGCCATCAAACCAGGCGTTTCCGCATGAACGGAAATCAAAGCATAGCCTTTTTCAATGAAATAATTGAACTGTTCCACGATATAATTTGGAACTGTACCCAACACATCTAAATCACAATAGGTGAAGTTATGATGATTCACGATTTCATCGTTGTAGCGAACAAAGACATGGGAAGCCCCAGCTTTATAGCCTTCTTCAACCAAGATACGAATGAAATCCTTTGTTTCGATGTTAGCGCTGATCATCAAAGGTTGACCCTTTTGGACATTCGCCCCGATCTTAACCGCCAACTCAGCGTATTTGCTTAATAATGTTTTTCTTCTTGACATAAAACTCCTATTTTCCGTGTGAAATCGGAAGCATTGCGGCCCCAACGATACCAGGCTCATTGAGCTCAGCACGTTTGAAGAGCGGATTGCGCATCCCGACATGCACTAAATTGTTGTAGTTGTTTAAAATCTTGTCAAAGTAGAAGGCATGCGACTTCGCAACCCCACCACCAATGACGAATACATGCGGATCCACCACATGACCAATCGCCGAGCACAAGAGTGCAAAGTGATATGCCATGTCATCGATCATCTTAATTGCTTTTTCGTTGCCTTCTTGAGCTAAATCAAAGATGGCTTTTGCGGAAGTAATCTTAGGATCCAATTCTTTTTGGGCCAATTTGACCAAAGCCGTTCCACTGAAGACATTCTCAGCTGCCCCAACGTTCAAGTGATTGATTTTTTCACCTTCACTGGTGACAATGATGTTTCCAACTTCACCGGCGTAACCATTCTTACCCGATACAACCTTGCCATCGACGACCAATGCGCCACCAACACCGGTTGAATGGGTCATGTAGTAAACGATCTTATACCCTTTACCAGCCCCAACCAAAGCTTCAGCCAAACCAGCCACATTCGCATCATTGTCGACATAGGTCGGTTTATTGAACTCACGTTCAATTTCCTGAGCCATTGGATAGTTTTCGAAACCCGGTAGATTGGTTGCCATGGTCATGACACCACGGACCGTATCCACTGGACCTGGTACACCAATACCGATGCCCGCAACTTCATCCAAACCCCTGATTTGACGAATCAAAGCTTTGAGATTGTCCATAACTTTTTCAGTACCTTCCAAAGCATGGGAAGGAGCGCTTACGACTTGTAGGATTTGACCATCTTCAGTTACTTTGGCAACACGTACGTTCGTACCACCCAAATCGATTCCAATTACCGTTTTCATGTTTTACCCCCTATTTGATTTCTACGATCTTCATCATATTGGCAGTGCCTTCACCCGTTGGATATCCAGCGGTGATGATGACATAGTCTCCACGGACCAAACCACGATCCTTGGCAATGATCGTTGCCAATTCATCATCGTTCGTCATTTCATTTTGAATATCCGACAAGATTGGGATGACACCCCAATGTGATTCCAACTTACGTTGAACAGACTTCGTGAATGTAACTGCGAATATAGGCACTGGAGGACGGAACTTCGAAATTCGTCGAGCCGTGGACCCTCCTTGGGTAAAGGCCACAATGGCTTTCACCTTATCCAATTGCAAAGCAGAGTCCGCAACGGAAATCCCAATCGCATCTTGAATCGTCTTACGTGACGATTTGATCGCTTGATCCAAACGTTCACGGTAAGGAAGAATTTCTTCCATTGCACGTGAGATGATATCCATCGTCGTGACCGCTTCCAAAGGATATTCCCCTGCAGCCGTTTCACCACTCAACATGATCGCATCACTGCCATCCAAAACCGCATTCGCCACATCACTGGCCTCTGCACGCGTTGGACGCGGATTCCCCATCATGGATTCCAACATATGCGTAGCGGTGATGACCGGTTTCCCGACTTCATTCGCACGTTTGATGATCTTCTTTTGATAGATTGGGACCAATTGGGTACTGACTTCAACACCCAAGTCACCACGTGCAACCATGACGCCATCCGATACTTCCAAGATTTCATCCAAGTTGTCATAGCCTTCTTGGTTTTCAATCTTCGCAATGATTTGAATCTTTGATTTGCCTTCGGATAAGAGAATCTTACGAATCGCTAAGACGTCAGACGCTCTTCTTACGAAGCTCGCCGCGACAAAATCGACATCCATCTTACAGCCAAAACGTAGATCCCCTTCATCCTTTTCAGAAATGAATGGCATCGATAATTTAACATTTGGGACATTGACACCCTTACGTGTCTTGATGATGCCCGAGTTTTCAATACGACAAGTCAAAACACCCGGTTCCACATCGGTGATGGTCAAACGCATTTTTCCATCATCAATCAACAAGTAGTTCCCAGGTTTGACATCGGCATACATTTCAGGGCAATCCACATGGAAGCGCTCATTGGTACCCAAGACTGGTTCCTTGACGACTTTAACCACATCCCCTTTAGTGAAATGCAATACGCCATCCGTCATTTCTCCACAACGGATTTCAGGACCCTTGGTATCCAACATGATGGCCAAGTTGAAACCTGCCACATCACTGACTTCACGGACCATCTTGATCCGCTTGCCATGGTCTTCATGGTTGCCGTGCGAGAAGTTGAGACGAACGATGTTCATGCCAATTTCAGCGAGCTTTTGAACCATTTCAGGGGTTTCAGTCGCAGGGCCCAGTGTACATACAATTTTAGTTTTGCGAATTTCTTTCATAGTTTCTCCTAGATCAAACGTTGGTGCAAGGCGAATAAACCCTTACGTGAAGCCTTTGGCATCGCCAAAGCCTCTTCAATTGGAAAGGATGTGATCTCATTGTGAACCATTCCAACGCAATGGCCACCAATTCCCTTCACTAATAATTCAACCGCATAATCCCCCATACGGGTCGCTAATACGCGGTCAAATGCGGTGGGTGATCCACCTCTTTGGATGTGGCCTAAAACCGTCGAACGCCCAGAAAAGCCGGTCGCCTTACTGATCTTCGCTGCCAACATCTCGACATCCGTAATCTTCTCACTGATGACGACGATCGCATGCTTCTTCTTACGATTCGTATCCAATTCGCGCAACTTCGCCAAGACTTCTTGTTCATCGTAACCTGTTTCTTGAGTCACAATGATTTCAGCCCCACAACTGATGCCGGAATAGATCGCAAGATCCCCACATTTATTCCCCATCACTTCCACCACCGAACAACGATGATGTGAAGAACTGGTATCCCTCAATTTATCAATATTCTGAATGACGGTATTCAAGGCCGTATCAAAACCAATCGTATAATCGGTTGAGACGATGTCATTGTCAATCGTACCGGGTAGACCGATGCAGTTGATGCCCATATCCGTAAGCGCCATGGCTCCACGATACGTCCCATCCCCACCAATCACCACGACAGCTTCGACGCCAAATTCCTTCAATTTCGCAACGGCGACTTTACGAACTTCGATATCCTTAAACTCAGGTAGTCGGGCTGAACCTAAAATGGTACCACCCCGATAGAGTATATCACTGACGGAACGCGTATTCATTAAGTACATCGATCCTTCGACCATGCCCTTAAAACCATCTTCGATGGCTACGACTTCGATTCCTTGTGATAAGGCAGAACGTGTCACTGCACGAATCGCTGCATTCATGCCCGGTGAGTCACCCCCAGAGGTGAGAACTCCAATCCTTTTTAGCATCGATAAGCCTCCTTAATCCAGAACAATTTTACCATTATTACTTACTTTTGTGTAAATTTTACACTGGATTTTCATTGTTTCGACGATTCATCCCAGCCAAATACAAAGGTTTCGCCAAACGTTCGATGCGCTCCAACAAACGTCGCGATTTCAAGCTCTCATCATCCCCTTTGGCGTTGAAACGAAAATGCACGGCTAGATTTGCCAAGTCATGGTTGGATGTGAACAAAGTCATCTTTTTTTCTTCCATACGTCCGTTTAATAAGGGGAAAAGCACCTCATCTCTGAAATAAGATGAATAGGTCTCTGCACCGATATCGTCGAACACCACGATGCTGGCATGCTTCAAACGTTCCAACTTGATGGCACGTTGATCATCTTCCGCATAGGAACTGTAGAATTGATAAGCCAGCTCTGGCACATTCACGAAGGCGACCTTCACATTCTGCTTCGCATAGTAATTCAAGATGGCCATGGCCAAGTAGGTCTTACCCACACCCAGACCCCCATAGATGTATAAACCCTGACGTTGATTCTGGGTCAACCATGCTGGTATTTCCTTAATCGATTGAATGTATTGGGAATCGGCTTTCACTTTGAGCAGATTGCGGACATCCGCGAGAAGGTAGTGTTCCGGACAATCCAAGACACTGAACTTCGCTTTGTGTTCAGTTTGTTTCAGATAATCCATTTGATACGCACAGGCTTGTAACTCAAAGCTTAAGAGTGGATCCAATTGTAGACCTAAGACATAACCCGTCTCTTCTTGACGACAGGTATGCAAGCCTGCACAGTTCTTGCATTTCTCTAAATGCATCAGCCATGTATTAAGTTTAGACGCATTGTCCGACACAAAACTCTCATCCAATTGATGATTGCTTAGAAAAGCCTGGACATTGGAATTCTTTAAAAGGACTTTAACAAGTTCTTCGCGATCCAGTTTTTGACTTAGACTCAATTCAAATTCGAAATTCAGCTTTTCCATCATTCATCCCCCAATTTCATAAAGGCTTCCATCAAAGCCTTTTCTTCCTCGAAACTCAAGCTTTCTTGCTTGGCTTCCGGATAATCACTGGCTTTCTCAACTCTTCGTTTCGTATTGGACTTAAAGCTCTGGCTCGCTTGAGCTTTCGCCTTTTCTAAGGTATTGATGTTCAAGGTTGCCCATTGCATCGCGATCATCTCCACATTTCGGGTATTGATGACCTGACGATTGGCTTTAAAGCTCGCTTCAATTAAAACATTGACAACCTGAGGATTGAGACCCATGACGGAGACCAATTGATTTAAAAGGTATTTTTCTAAGGCGGTGGGTTCGATATCCTTGCGTAACTTCTTTAAGAAGATGACGGGCGGATATTCATAGGGTGAACTGACTTGTGGGACTTCCGATACGACTTCTTTCGAAGCTAAACTGCGTAAGCGTTTGATGTTCAAACTGGTCTCATTGGCAACGTATGCCTTCCCCACCAATTCGACCATGCGTCTTACGGAGATGCCATAGATGCTTCCGATTTCCTTGATCGCATCGATCGCGGTTTGCGTACGATAATGTTTCGGGAAGAGGATCGAGCTACATTCCACTAAAAAGGTCTTGATGTCGAAACTGAGATCTTGACGATTGTTTTTAGGGACTTCTTGGCCGACGAATTTTTGTTCCGCTTGGGTGGTCCAGTTTTGTAAGAAGGCTTTATCCAAGGGATGACGAATGATTTCATAGCCTTCTTTGGATAAGCAGCCTGAGGTGTTTTGTTCAAGGATGTACTCATATTGACTGGCACCACAGACTTGGATGAACAAACGCCCAAAGACTTCATGTTTCAAGAAATCATGGATATGCAAAGCAGGCTTCAATTTGAAGATGTAGTGATTGCCCTGCTTGTTATAGCTGACATAGATTTCGAGTAGATCGAACTGTTCCAAAAGGGTCAAATCTTGATCACACTTTGCCAAAGTGACGCTCATCGCATCACAAAGACTTTGAATGTCTTCTTCTTGCTTGTGTTGCTTACCATGCCATAAAAAGCCATACAAGGCTAAGGCACTGGCTCCGATTAAGCGTTGATAAACGCGATAGAGCGAATGCCAATCTTGTTCCTCTTCCGGCCATTCAATGATGTATTTATCCTGTACTTGTAGGTTCATATCGTTTCAATGCTTTCTGTAGGGATGCCTCTAATGCTTCGATGTCATCGTTGTTTGTGATGACGACATCCGCACGTTTCATTTTCTCTGCTTGGGGGATTTGATGAATCAAGCGCTCATCGATCATTTCATCGGTATAAGCACGGAATTTTCTCAATCGTTCACGAAGGATGGATTCATCACTGACCACAACCCACACTTCATCAAAGAAGCGCTCACCCTGGCTTTCATACAAGAGTGGAACTTCCGCAAACATCAAGGTTTCCGTATCGATGCTTAAAAGCTCTTGATAGACTTGGGGGTGGATGATGGCTTCCAAATGAGCCTTATCTTCTAGATTATTGAAGATGCGTGAAGCGAGAAAGGTTTTATTGATGCTAAGATCTTCATTCAATATTTGATTGCCATAGCGTTCGATCAATTGAGTTTTGGTCATATCACTCTGCAACACTTTTTTCGCAATCAAATCCGCATCATAAACAGGATGCCCTAATTTGCGTAAGATTTGACTGACCGTCGACTTGCCACTGCCCATCGATCCGGTGATTGCGATTCGTTTCATTAAATCCTCTTTTGACAATTTGGACAATAGACCGTGGAGCGTTGTCCAACCACGCTTTTAATCAAGTTGGTATTACAGTTATGACAGGGTTGATTCGCCCGACCATAGACATGGATTTGGAGTTGAAACCGTCCGGTGATGCCTAAACTGGCCGTATACGAACGAATTGTTGAACCCCCTGATTCAATGGCTTCTGCCAGGACTTGACGCGTTATCTTGATGCATTCTTCCCATTTATAGAGTGGGATGTGATGGACGCGGGTAAAGGGCGAGAGCTTTAATTTAAAGCAGATCTCATCCGCATAGATGTTTCCGATGCCTGCAATGACCGATTGATCCAAAAGAAAGGTCTTCAAATGAACCTTCCGTGTTTTGGCTTTATTGCGAAGATATTCCTTCGTTAATTGTTCATCCCAAGGTTCATATCCTAATTTCGATTTAAAATAAGCATCGAGATCATGGCTAAGCTCAATTCTACCAAATTTACGTGTATCATTGAATGCCAAATCAAAATCATCGAAGTGAAAAAGCAAATGCGAATGCTTGTTGCGCTCAGCATTCTTCTCAAGTTTGTAGAACTTCCCCTCCATCCGCAAATGGATGATGATAAAAGCCGTCTCCATCTGCCACAGAATATACTTCCCACGACGTGATACACTCAGAACACGTTGCCCATGCAAGGCATTGAGTTCATCTTGGTTCACAATCGTTTTAGCCCAATAAACAGAATGATTTAACAGCGTGTGCCCTGTGATCTGCTCATCCAAGATGCGAACGACGGTTTCGACCTCTGGTAATTCCGGCATTATTTTGCCTCATACCAGTTCGCGCCCCAAGCACTGGACACTTCCATCGGTACTTTCAATTGAACCGCATGCTTCATGGTTTTTTCAACCAAGTTTCGTACGCTTTCAAGTTCTTCCTCAGGCACATCAAAGACCAATTCATCGTGCACTTGTAGAATCATTTTTGCATTCAACTTTGCTTCTTTCAACGCTTCATCCACTTTGATCATTGCAATTTTCATGATATCGGCAGCACTGCCTTGGATCGGTGCGTTCATCGCAGCGCGTTTAGCAAACTCACGCACTTGATAGTTGCTTGATTTGATTTCCGGGAGATAACGTCGACGTTTGTAGAGGGTTTCGACATAGCCCAATTCCTGACAATTTGCAATGGTTTGGTCCATATAGGTTGAAATCCCCTGATAGGTCTTTAAATAACGTTCAATGAACTGCTTCGCTGTCTTACGATCGGTGTTGATTTGAGCCGCCAAACCAAAATCGGAGATGCCATAGATGATGCCGAAGTTGACGGCTTTTGCGGCACGTCGTTCATTCGAACCCACTTCATCCTTCGCAAGTCCAAAAACGTCCATAGCGGTCTTGGTATGGATGTCCAAACCTTGACTAAAGGCTTCAATCAAGGCTTTCTCATTTGCCATATCGGCCAAGACACGCAACTCAATCTGTGAATAATCACAGGAATATAATACGTTCCCCACACTTGGGACAAAGGCTTTACGAATCTCACGTGCTTCTTCATCCCGAATCGAAATATTCTGTAGATTTGGATCGGTTGAAGATAAACGCCCTGTTTGCGCAATGGTCATCGCATAAACGGTATGGATCTTCTGGTCCTTCTGAATGAACTTCTGTAAGCCAATGGCATAGGTTGAATAGATTTTCTGGTATTTACGATACTCAATCAAGGGTTCGATGATTGGATGTTCATGGCGTAGAGACTCTAAGACATCGATTGAAGTGGATTGTTTACGATTCGTACTCAGATTCAATTGATTAAACAAGATTTCACCCAATTGCTTCGGCGAGTTGATGTTGAAGCTTTGACCGGCGTGTTGATATATGATTTCACTTAAGGCATTAAGTTTTTGCAAGGTCAACGATGCGATGTCTTCCAAGATTTCTTGCTTGACATGGATGCCTTCTTTCTCCATGCGATAGAGAATATCCACCAAAGGATAGTCGATTTCCGTATAAACCGACCACAAATCACGATCCTTCAAACGGGTTTGAATGCTTTGACCACTCTTCAAGAGTCGTTGTGCGATTTCAACACACTTCTGGATGTTTTCCTCGTCAATCCGTGCGGTTGGATACGCTGGCCAGTCCAGTTCTTCCTTAACTTTATCGTATGTATTGAGATTGCTATCATCGATAAAAGCCATCATCATCACATCATAGACAAAAGATGGTAATTTCAATGTCTCTGTTTGTGCATGATAAAGACTCTTGGCATCATAAACATACAAAGCTTTATGGTTCATTAATTTTACATGGAAAGCTTTTAAAGCTTCCCAATCTTTGAGCTCAAGATACGTGCTGCTTGAACCGTCGCTGAGGGCAAAGCCCAAGAGCGTATGCGGCCAATCCCCATCCAAGCGATAATGACCAAATAAAGCAAGCGGTTCATCAAAATTCAGCTTTGAAATATCGACTTGCTTCAGTGCTTCCGCTTGAACACCGACTTCTTTGATCATGGTCTTCATTTCATATTTCTCATAGAAAGCATTGGCACCCGCCACATTCGCTTGGTATAAAGCATCATCCAGTTTCACATGGATCTCCGCATCGGTCTTGATCGTCGCCAACCACTTTGAGAACCGTGCTTGCTCATGAAAATTCAAAACATTTTCTTTAAGTTTGCCCTTGAGTTGTTCAACGTTGGCAATCACATTCTCAACACTTCCATATTCACTCAAGAGTTTCAAAGCTGTTTTCTCGCCGACGCCTGGAAGTCCAGGAATATTATCTGAGGCATCCCCCATCAAACCCTTTAGATCCGGAATTTGATCGGGTCTTAAGCCCCACATTTCTTGAAGTTTGGCTTCGTCCATTTCTTCAATCTCAGTCAAACCTTTTTTCATCAGCCATACGGAGGTTGTCTTATCGATCAGCTGCAACAAATCTTTATCGCTGCTCAAGACATTGATGTCCCAATCGGGATAACGTTTGACTAACGAACCGATGATGTCATCGGCTTCCAAGCCATCTTCCTGCCAATAACACAAACTTGCCGCATCACAGTATTCACGAACAAGTGGAAACTGTGCGATCAATTCTTCGGGTAAGGATTTACGTGTTCCTTTGTAATCTTCATATTGATCATGGCGGAAGGTCTTCTTTCCACTATCAAAAGCCACGATCATGGCTTGAGGTTGAACCAGTTCAATCGCTTTGTTGAGCATCATCGCAAAACCATAGACCGCATTGGTCGGAACACCAAAGGAGGTTGTGGTCATGCGGGTGTACGCTGTCGCATAATAAGCTCGAAAGAAGAGTGAATTTCCATCCACCAGTAACATTTTTTTCATATCAAATCACCTTTTCTCTATTTTAACATAGCCCTTGCATAAAAAAACCAAAGTCACCTTTGGTTAGGGTTGAAGTCCTTCAAGAACATCCAGATTCTCAAACATGATGGTTTTGTAGTCTTTATTGTCCAATAAATTCTGTTCGGTTAGAAATGTCAAACTATGCAGCTCAATCGAAGTGAGTTCCAATTCCGTTTTGACTTCGTTATACAAAGCTTCCATGTCTTCACTCAAGTTCGGCTCATGCACGATCAATTTGACTTCATCGGTCTTGATGCGTTCTTTGATCAAAGCCAACTGTGTCGCACTCGGGAGCGCTCCATAGCGCGACAGAATCAAAGGATAGACACGCACACCATAAGCCTTCTGCCAATTGCCAAACGATGGCGTAACGGACACAAAAGCAATGTCCTGCTTCCATAATTCTTGATAATCCGCATCCATGAACGCAAGCTCTTGTTTCAACACATCATAATTTTTCGTAAAGAACTGTTTCTCTTCCGGAAACTTCTCGATCAACCAATCCTTGATCGTTCCCGCCATTGAGATCATCGTGATCGGATCCAACCACAAATAAGGATCCGTATCATACATATCGACTTTAGCGAACGCTTCACCACTGTAATAGGGATTGGTATAACTGATGCGATTCATTTCCAAATTCGTTGTTGTATAACGTGCAAACGCATAAACACCAGCTGTATTGGTCAAATCCACCAACTGCACTGAACTGGATTGAAGTTCATTCAAATAGAGCGTCAGATACGGTTCCAACTTCCCAAAATGAAACAACACATCGGTCGTCTCCAAACGAGTTTGATAATCATCCACGATCTCCGTACGAAGCATCGTCTGCCCCTTGGAGTACATCAAAACATTCACTTTATCCATCGCAATGCGATTAACGAGATATTGAATGGGATAAGTCGTCACACCCACATTGAGCTTGGCCAAAGTACAGCCACTTAAACTCAAACTGAATAAGACGAGGATTGTTAAGGTTTTAATGATTCGCTTCATGACTATTTCCTCAAACATTATAACATACTCATTCATAGGGATTGAGCATCTTCATCCATAGGGTCTTCTCACCCTGACGACGTATTCGATCCTTATGAGATAAGAAACCTTCAACCAAATGATAACCATAGACCGCCAAAGCCATCAAGGGAAGATTGCCCAAAAGGCTCAAGAATTGCCAATGCGTGAACCAAACCAAGAAGCGCATATGGCTCGCATTAAAGAGGTGCAAGATGCCAAAAATAAGGAATTCTTTAACAAAGATCGTCAACACCCCCAAAACCAAGAGTTCAACGATGCTTTCATTGACTTGATTCGACCATTGACGTAAAACCCAAATCGTCAAGGTGAACACAAACGCATTCATCATGAAATAACCATAATGAGTCAAATCAAGAAACAAGCCAAAGCCAAACGCCATGATCAAAGCCGTTTGCAAATCCAGTTCACGAGCGACCAACATCAAGCCGATCAAACCGACATGGGGGATGAAATTCAAGCGATAAAGTGCATAATCCACAGAAAAAATCTGACTCAAGATCAAATCGGCAAGAAAGCACAGAATCAGGTAAATGAACTTACTCACTTGAACCTCGCTTCACGATCAGGACATAACTCAGATCATAGAAATCCGCTGCAGGCGTAACCAAAATCTTCAAGCCAATCGTATTGGGCAGTGTCTCCACATGATTCACCACACCCACCAACAAGCCGCTTGGAAACAAGCCACCTGCCGCAGAAGTGATGACTTTCATCCCTGTCGTGATGGATGAGTTGGTATCCAAAAGCTTCAAAGAATAACTTTTCGTATTGGGGTCATAACGTTCCAAGATGGCCTCAGAGGTCTTTGTTGGATCGATTTGAATCTTGACACTGATTTTATTGATATCCAATTCCGTCGTCAATAAGAGCACGACGCTGGTCTTTTCACTGACTTCCACGACCTTACCCAGCAAACCGAGATTACTGATGACCGCATCCCCCAATTCAACCCCATCATTGGACCCCACATCAAGGATGATGGAATGTGTGAAACTGTCCATGCTTCGTTGGATGACTGTAGCGGAAATCGTTGAGGCTTCACTCAAGCTCAGACTTAATTGATTTAACTGCTTCAAATCTTCAATGTCACGATAGGCTTCTTCCAATCGGCTTTGATAGGTCGCAATCAAATCAATCTGTTCACGCAGTTTATTATTTTCTTCCATGGTCGACCACAAGGTGCTCACATCCTGTACGAAGCTGGTGATCGCATAGAGCGGTCTTTGAACCAGGGCATACTGAACTTGCGCATAAAAACGAACGCCCTCTCCCATTTGCGTTTCTGTGGGGCGTGTCGACTGGATAACGTTTAAAATCAAGGTCACACTCATAAGGATCGCGATGATACTGATGAGCATCTTTTGTAAAGGTGAGAGTTTGCGCATAACTGTACCCCTATTATAAAGACAGGACCCCTTAAGTTCAATCTTTTCTGACGACCTCTTTCAAACTCAGATAACGCTGCTTGCTTACGATCAGATGATCCAAAAGCGGAATGCCCATCGTTTGACCCGCTTCTTCAAGAACCGAAGTCACCATAAAATCATTCTCACTCGGGGTCACATCCCCACTGGGATGATTGTGCACCACTAGAATACGTGCTGCCGAGTGGGCAACGGCTTGTTTGAAGACTTCACGTGGATGCACGATGGAACGATCCAAACCCCCGACATACAAAGGTCTGTAACCAATGATGTGATTCTTGGTATTTAAAAAGACAACCAGGAAATTCTCCTGCATGCAATGGCCAATCTCGCTTTGAAGCCAATGCACGACACGTTGCGGTTGATCGATGACACTCACCCCCTGTGATGCTTCAAACGCCATGCGTCGTGCACACTCTCCAATCGCACAGAGTTCGGATGCCTTCGCTTCCTTGATGCCCGCAATGCTCATGAAATCATGCATCTCACATTGCGCTAAACCGAGGATGCCCTTACTTTTATGCAAGACTTGATCCGCTAAATCCAGAGCACTGTGCGTCTTCGTTCCACTCCTTAATAAGAGCGCGATCAATTCACGATTGCTTAAGGCTTTGACCCCATAGCGTTGAAGCTTCTCACGGGGACGATCTTCTACATTGACATCTTTGATTTTCATCTTAAAAAAGAGGACGATGTCCTCTATTTCCCCCAGGTCATTTCGACACCAGGAATGCTGACGCGTCCCCGTGATGAGGTAAGAATCTTAAAGATGGCTGCCACACCGGCAGCGACGGCGATATAAACAAGAACGGTAGTTGTGGCCATAAAGCACCTCCACTCTTGTTTACGTATGTAAAATGATTCATCCTAACAATTCATTCAGTTCATCCACGACCTTTTGAACTTCCAAGAGTTTCTGTTTATAGTCTTCTTTGTTTAAAACTTGATTCTTCCATTGAATCAACTCCAAACAGGCGGCACTCTTGATGACCAATTCTTTACTTAAACGTTCAATCGATTCCATCTTTGCTCCCTATATTTCTATCTTTGAATTCAGTATACTAAAACTAAATGAAGGATGACACGATGGAAACACAAATAACACGCAAAGAACGTTGGGCATTTGGTTTAGCAGGCTTAGGTCAAAACATGGTCTATAATTACACAACCGCTTATATCATGGTCTTTTATACCGATGTGGCTTTGATCGCACCGATTGCGGTCGGAACCTTGATGTTGGTCGCTCGTGTCTTTGATGCGATCAATGATCCCATCCTAGGCAACTACATCGATCGTCATCCAAGCCCAAAAGGAAAACTAATTCCCTACCTCAAAGCCATCCCCATCCCGATGTTTGTGATTTCGGTTTTGGTGTATTTCGTACCCGACATGTCACCGGCGTTGAAACTCTTGTATGCCTATGTCAGTTTCATTCTCTGGGATTTGATGTACACCGTCAGTGATGTGCCCTATTGGGGCTTAAGCGTCACGATCACAGCCGATCCAAAAGAGCGCTTATCCCTTATCTCTTTAGCGAGAATCCTCTGCAATGTCGGCTTGGCTGTCTCCATTGTCTTGCCTCCCCTACTGATCAAACTTTGGGGGGGTGGCCAACAAGCCTACCTTCTAACCGCTGTGCTGATGGCTTCAGTTGGTTCCTTACTCTTCAGTTTGGTGGGTCGACACGCCAAAGAGCGTATCCAAGCCAACAATCAAGAGCCCAGCAGCTTCAAGAACCTCTTACAAAACAAGGCTTTGGTCATTCTTCAATCCTCACGTATCCTGCAAGCGTTCCGCATGGTCATTGCGACAGCGGGTCTCTATTTTGCTAAATACAATCTTCAAAATGAAGCGCAATTCTCATTATTGGGCGGTCTCTTGATTCTTGCCATGATTCTGGCGATGTTCGTCACTCCAAAACTTAAGCAACATTTTACCAAGAAGACCCTCTATCAAGCTTCCTTGGTCTTGGGCTTCCTTGCCCACATAACACTCTACTTCCTTGGCTACCAAAGCACTTGGGTCAATTACGCTTTCTTGTTCATCATGGGTCTTTCTCTCGGCTTGAATGACGTGCTGACCTATACCATGGTTGGGGATTGTGTCGATGCGTATGAGCAAAAGAGTGGTCTGCGTACCGAAGGCTTGAGTTTTGCCTTCCATACCTTCACAACCAAACTCCAATCTGCCTTTGGTCTATTCTTCATCGGTTTCCTTTTGGATCAAAGTGGCTTCATTGAAAACAGCCTCCAACAACCCAAAGCCATGGCTGCCATCTTTTCCCTGATCACCCTCTATCCTGCCATTGCCAGTCTCTTGGGTATGATCCCGATGGCGTGGTATGACATTAAAGAAAAAAGAACTCAGTAAGTTCTTAAATCCAATACGATTTGAGCGAAGCGGGCAACCCCCGCTTCTTTTACATGTGGAACCACATGATCTGTAATTGCTTGAATGCTTGGATGCGCATTTTCCAAGGTAGCCGACAAGCCGACCCCTTCCAACATGGATCGATCATTCTCCCCATCCCCAATGGCTGCGATTTCATCCATCGTTAATCCTAGTTCATCTGCTAGGATCTTAAGCCCATTGAGTTTAGATTGACCTAGACTCGCACAATCCATATACCATGGCATGATCCACTCTAAGGCAATCTTACCCTTGAAATGTTCCGCGAACAAAGCCATCCGTGCTGGATCATCCTCCAATTCAATGTTTAAGGAACACTTGGGACTTGATGTTTGAATCTCAAACACATCCAATAGAGGACGTGTTTTCAATCCACCATGTTCCTCCTCATGCTCGATCGCTAAATCGTAATGCGTATACACCAAGACATCGTCTTGAATGCATGAGAAATGCAGATCCAAACTTTGTGAGACCGCAATGATTTCATGGAGTTCATCCACACTCAAGTGTGCTTTATGAAGATAGCTATTGGTCTTAAGACTCAACACTTCGGCCCCATTGCCAGCGATCAAATAACCATCATACTGGTCCATTTGAAGACGTTTTGCAATTTCAATCATCGCACCATAAGAACGTCCACTGGCTAAAACCAAACGGATTCCTTGGCGCTGTAATTCCAAGAGTTGGCGGATGTTCGCTTCTGGAACACCCACACTGGGCTCAAATAAGGTCCCATCGATATCACATACAAACATTTTTATCATTGCCCCATTGTACCATAAGCAAAGGGGCTCTGTTATACTAGAAATGACAGAAAGCGAGCACACCATGAACCTTCCACAATTCATTTTCTTTGATTTTGACAATACATTGATCGACAGTAAAACACATACCATTCCTGCATCTGCCTTAGACGCCCTTAAGCGTTTGGTAGACAAAGGAATTAAAATCGGCATCGCATCGGGCAGAAGCCATTTTCTCTTAAAAGAAACCGGAGCTCTGAGTCTTGTGCCTTGGACTGGCTTATGCCTAAGCAACGGTCAAGTGGTCGTTAAAGGGACAGAAGACATCATCCATCATCACTTCTTACCCAAAGCAGCTGTTCTTAAAGTCATTGAAACCGCCAACGCATTGAACATGAACCTCTATTTCAGTACGCCACGGGGTGATTTCATGATGAAAGCACCGGATGAGCTGGTCTTTGAAGCCCATCATTTCTTCAATGAACCGATTCCGCTACCAGCTGTCTATGTGGATCAACCGATCGATAAGCTTCTGGTCTATGCGCCAAAAGGTTATGACTATGCGCCGTATAAAGCCATTGAGGGCTTGACCACCTTCGTATCCGTCTCAACCTATGCGGATATGGCCACAGCAGGCATTAGTAAACTCAGTGCCATCCATGAACTTCTAGACAATCTCGGTTTGGATCACCGTTTCACAGCATTTGGGGATTCTCAAAATGACATGGAGATGTGTCAGGGAGCAGAGATTTCAGTGGCCATGGGGAATGCGGATCCCATGCTAAAAGCCATCGCCGATCACGTCACGGATGATGTGGATCAGGATGGCTTGCTTAAAGCTTTGATTAAACTTGGCTACTTGGATTAGCGTTTGAATGATCAAACGCTTTTTTTTCGACCGGACACAAGCCAATACGCGAAATAGAAGCCCAAAAGGGTCACCCCAACAGCCAGCGTATTGAACTGCCAAGCGGGTAAGGCATGGAAGAAAGGTCGATTGGTGAGATAGAAATAGTTACCTCCCGTCACACCATTCACGTAATACGCAAGCCCAAAGTAGATGAGGAAACTAACCATTGAAATGATGAGTCCCAGAAGTTGGGGTCGCCAGTTGAAGGCATAATACGCCACGATGGGTAGAATCAAGGTGATCGCATGATTCAGAAGATACGAAATCCCCAAAAGATGGTACGGTGCATAGATGGCTTGCGGATAAACAAAGGACGCATACGCATACAAACCATAGTAGAAGACCACATCCATCAGAAGTGATTTCTTGGTAAGCAAATAGACGATGCCCAGAACACTGGAAATCCGACACAAATGTAAAGGCAAGGCCTCAGCCAAATCAAAACCGGTCTCAAAGAAGTACCACGCATAAAGAAGGATTTGTTGGAAAATTGAGACACCAAGGATGATTCGTGTCAAAGCATTTTGATACAGATACAAACGTCTACGCTGTGCAATCAAAGCAAACACCAAAAACAGGATCAGGCTCATGTAAAAGAAATGTTCCCAAGCAAAAATCTTGATATAAGCAGCTTCACGAGCGTAGAACACTGCCATTTTAAGCTCCGAGCAAAGTATTCAGCAACGCTTCGGCTGTCAAACGCAAATGATCCTCCACAGCTTCTTTAACCCCTAGCCCTGTATAAACTTCCCCGACCTTGACCTTGGACTGATCCATTTCTTTGAAATAGAAATCAATCAACGGATCACAGCTCGCTTGGTCCTGCATTGGTCCAAATGGATTCGCAAAATAAGTCGTGGATAAACCCACTTCATGCGTCGTAGCCAAAGCCATCCGCTTCCCTTCGACAAACACATCTTTCAATTCATCCGCACTCTTCGCGAGATTCAAGCCCACTTGATTGACATAGTTATTGGCGTAGAAGAAGTAATGCACCGGATGATTTTGAACGATCAATTGATACGAACTCACGGGAATGACGACACGTGCATTGACACTCTCAGGATTCATGAAGATGGAGCGGTCCATGGTTTTATAGGGTGAACCTTTGTCCAAGTCATCCAAACGAATGAACGCACCAATCTCACTGCCCTGTGCCACCACTTTTCCTTCATGGATATGGAGTGATCCCATGTCATCAAAGATGATGTCCATATCAATCAGTTCAGGATGATTCAAGAGCTGCATGGCTTCGATCGTTTCCGACTTACCCGCACCGGAATCCCCCATAAACAAGACCCCAATCGGATCTCTGCCTTTGAAATGGATGTTGATCATGGAACCGTGGATCGGCAACCAGCCCTTTTTCATCATTATCGCATTGTGCATGGTCAAAACCATCTTCTTCATATACCCGTAGTACTCGATCTTGGTCATATATGGTACTTTCGCAACCCAGAGATCATTCAAGCCATCGTAATGATAGCTTGATTCTTCTGTTTTATCCTCTAAACCAAACAATAAGATGCCATCTGGCTTACGGTTGAGCACTTCTTTTGGACTGGCCAATTCAAAGAGGTTCGCATTGGTGATGCCGGAGAAACTGTAATCAAAATGGACGTAGATCAGAATCAGCAATTCCCCAACCTTCGCAGGATAACAGAACCATTCATGACGATTCAATTTCAATTGATCAAAAGGATTTTGATCCGATAAAACAAAGGAACCATAACGCTTCGTTCCTTCAGGATGTAAAAGCAAAGGCGTTCTGAGCAGAATGCTATCCGCAAAAGGAATCCCTCTTACCGCTTCATATTGTTTCGGAATATCCCACTTCACATCCCTTAAAACCATGGATGCATTGGTTCCAGCTTGAAGCTGACGATAGACTTTATTCTTATAGCCTTGGATCTTTTCTTGAAAAGCACGATAGGTCGTGAGAATCAGATTGTTGAAGCGGGTATCCGCATCCATGAAATTCGAAACCTGACCACTGGAAGACGCAGAGATCTTAATGGTCGATACCCTTTGTAGCGTACGCCAATAGTTATAGAAATCCTCTACGATATTGCCATAGAACTTCAATTGAGCTTGAACCTCAGGCTCCAACTCATGCAAATCCAACACAAGCAGAAGTTTCAAAAACTTCACCATCTTGGGGATGAAACGATCGATGCTTAGCCCTTGCGTTAGATGATCGAAGCGAACTTCATCCTTCTTACGCAAATTCTCCAAATAACTCTTAGCGATGACTTTAAAGGCATCGGATGAAATGAATTCCTCGCTGGTGAGCGGGAAAAAGGTTGAAAAGTTCAAAACAGCTGTATTTTTATGGATGTATATCGCATCTCTCATGGTTGTTCTCCTATATGCCTCACATTATATCAAATGAATGTAAGAAATCAATGAAAGCGAAATGAACTTTTTTCATTTTGATTCATTTCGATGGTTTATCCGTATTTCCCTATGCTACACTGAATGAAAGAACACAAGGAGCTTGATATGCAAAAAAACAAAGCACTAAAGATTGTTAATCTTATTCTCGCCTTTCTATTTGTCGGTATTGCGATTTCGGGTATCTTTCAAGATTTCATTCCTTATGAAACCTTCCGTACTTTCCATCCCCTAACCGGTTATGCTTTGGTCATCACGGTTGCCGCACACATCTTTCTCAACTTTAATTGGATCAAAGCCAATTACTTGAAGCGTAAGAAATGAAGGTCTATGATTTCACCGTTAACGACACGAAACGTCGTCCTATCTCTTTGAAGCCGTATGAAGGCAAGGTCTGCTTGATTGTGAACACAGCCACAAGCTGTGGTCTGACCCCACAGTATGAAGGCTTGGAAAACTTGTACCAAAAATATAAGGACCAAGGTTTTGAAGTACTTGATTTCCCTTCAAATCAATTCAAACAAGCCATGGGCAGTGATGAAGACTTAGCTAACTTCTGTCAATTGAACTACAAAACGACGTTTACGACCTTTGGCAAGGTCTTTGTGAATGGATCGAATGCCAGTCCCTTATTCAAACACCTTCGTAAGGAAAGTGCCTCAAGACTTCTACGTCATTTGATTCCCGCACGCATCAAGTGGAATTTCACGAAGTTCTTGGTTGATCAAGAAGGCAATGTGATCAATCGTTACGAACCTGAGGTCAAACCCAGAGACATCGAAGCCGATCTCAAAGCACTGCTCGAAAAAAATAGACAAGCCGTTTAGCTTGTTTAGAAATTCATGAATTCAATGATCCACATCTGGGTCATTTTTATTTGCTCATCCTTATCGATCAAGGCTTCCCCATCCCCCTTTTGCACACCGTAATGCGCAAAATTCGCATGATTGCCACCCTCGATCCAATTCACTTCAAAGCCTTCAAGTTTTGCTTGATCCAAGACCCGATCTTCAGTCCCCGCGATAAGCAAGACCTTATCCATCGCATCATTCAAGGGATAGGCCGCCAATAAGATCAAACCCTCCAAACGATCCGCATGTTTCTCTGCAAACTGGGATGCCATCGCACCCCCCAAGGAATGACCGCCGATATACCAATGTTCAATCATCGGATTGTCTTCAATGATCTTTTCAGACGCATTGGCATCAAAGACCGCGAGATTGAAGGGCATCTCCACAAGGAAGACACGAATGCCCGCATCGTGGATGCCTTTAAGGAGAATCGCATAGGCTTCTGCCTCAACCTTACCGCCCGGATAAAAGATAAGAGCGGTATCCGCTGAAGTTTGATAATCATAGACCTTATCTTCATAGACGATTCGATCATCATTCAATACCGCTAAAGCTTCTGGATCGGCTTTACTAAAATCATTCAGATACGCAAAACTTGCGATTCCAACCAAAATACTGAAAATGAGGACGATGCGAAGCGCATATTTTCTTGCGAGCAGAAAGATCCACATATCATTCCTCAAACTTAAGCATGTGACTCAGTTTGTTTTGTTTTGTCTTTAGATACATTTCATTCTTCTCATTGTGATTCAATTGAATTTGAATCCGTTCAACGATTTCAATTCCATAACCCGACAGACCCACAAGCTTACGAGGGTTGTTGGTCATCAACTTCAATTTCTTAACTTTCAAATCCGCTAAGATCTCAGCGCCGATGCCATAATCCCGCATATCTGCCCCAAAGCCCAAGGCAAGATTCGCTTCAACGGTATCCAAACCTTGGTCCTGAAGATTGTACGCACGAATCTTATTGATCAGACCAATGCCACGACCTTCTTGACGCATGTAAAGCAAGATGCCACGGCCTTCTTTTTCAATCGACTTCATGGCCGCTTCGAGTTGTTGGCCACAGTCACAGCGCAACGAGCCAAATGCATCCCCTGTCAAACACTCACTGTGCACACGAATCAATACGGGTTCCCCATTGGACACATCGCCTTTGACCAAAGCCACATGGTGTTCTTTCGTTAGGATGTTTTCATAGCCCACGATCGTAAACTCGCCGTGCTTCGTCGGCATCTTCGCCGAAGAGGCACGTTTGACCATGGATTCTGTTTGGCGACGATGGAGGATGAGATCTTCAAGTTTGAGACATGGAATCGCATGCTTTTCGACGAAAGCCGCAAGTTCTTCGTTGTTTAAACGTTTACCGGATTCATCCGCAATCTCACTGATCAAAGCCATGGCTTTCAAGCCTGAAAGACGAGCCACATCGACCGCCGCTTCCACATGTCCTGCACGCTTCAACACACCCCCATAAGCCGCTTGGGTGATGAAGACCGTACCCGGTTGTTTGAAGTCGAGGATACTGCTGTGTGGATCGACCAGCTTCGCAATCGTCTTCAATTCACTTAAAAGGACGTTTTCAGCCTCATTGTCTTTCGCATCCACAGAAACCGTGTTTACGACTTGGTAACTGTTGTCTTCAAAGCTGGCCTTGAAGCCTAAGTCGATCAAACGGGAAGCTTCCAAAGCCACATGGATGGTTTGAAAACCCACTCTTTTTAAAGTTTTATAACTTTCTTCTGTGATTTTCTCTGCAGACGTGATCAGATGCGCCTTATTATCCGAATCGAGACCATCATGAATCAAAACCAAGCCCCCTTCACTAAACATCTTTAAAACATCTTGAACACTTGAATTTTTCATTGTTTGTTTTCCTTTACTACCTGATATTCCAAAATCAAATCATCTTCGAACCAACGGTACCTGGGATTCTTCAAACGAATCGCATCCTTGAGATGCTCAATGCCTAAACCTCCGACAATGCCCTTCGCATCCTGACCCCCAATGATCATCGGGGCAATGGCCACGGCAAAGATATCCACAATCTGAGCTTTTAGACTTGCGGCAATCACTTCGCCTCCCCCTTCGATATAAATGGAGGGGATGTTTAAGTCTGCACACACATCGATCCAATCGTTCAGATCGACACGTCCATCCTGGTCCTTCAAACGGATGACACGCGCGCCTTTATCAAGGATGGATGCCTCGATATGGCGTGGCATGTGTTGCGTCGTGAAGACGATGGTTTGCGAACGAAAATCATCATTCAAGACCTTGCTGGTCAAAGGAATCCGTCCCTTGGAATCCAAGATCATTCGGATGTGACAATCCTCAGTTCCATCATGACGGATGGTCAAACGGGGATCATCTTGGATCACTGTTTCAACACCCACACAAATGGCCGCATATTCCGCTCTTAAACCATGCACATAGGCACGTGAGGCTTCATTGGAGATCCACTGTGATTCTCCGGTTTTCGTCGCAATCTTACCATCGAGGCTCATTGCGGCTTTTACAAAGACAATTGGTTTCATCTGTTCAAAGTGTAATGAAACAAAGACAATGTTTCAATTCATATGCTTAATCAAATTCAAGATGAAGGGCTGCTTTTGCACTGTAATGCGTATGAAGATGGTGATGCGCGATCTTACTGCCCGGTTCACCTAGGAAGTCACGGTAAAGATTAAGGATATCGGGATTCAGATGTGAGCTTCGCAATGTGTTGTCTTGGTCCTCAGCGTAGAGTGCTTTCGCTCTTAATTTGATCACATCTTCCGTCTTCAAATCATGATTACGCGGATAGATGCTTTGACCACCACCGTTGATACAGCCACCCGGACAAGCCATGATTTCAATGAAGGTATACGGTGATGTTCCTTCTTGAATCTGCTTTAAGATGGGTTGAGCCGCTTTCATGGTGCTCACGGCCGCAACTTTGACGATCGTCCCATTCACATTGATATCGGCTTCCTTAACATCTTTTATCAAACGTAATTCTTTGAATTCAAGTTTATCGAGAGGCTTGTTTGTGAGCTTTTCAACAACGGTTCTAAGCGCTGCTTCCATGACGCCACCACTGACCCCAAAGATCACACCCGCACCCGAGCTGGTCCCAAACATATCCTGATCAAATTCAGAATCTCGCATGCTCATCAGATCCAAACCATAGAGCTTGATCAAACGAGCACACTCCCGTGTCGTCAAAACATGGTCCACATCCTTGTATTCAGATGTCATGCGTTCTTTTTCACCCTTTTTAGCGATACACGGCATGATGCTTACGACCACGATGTCTTTAGGATCCAAACCTTTGACCTTGGCAAAATATGATTTCAAAATCGCTCCAAACATCATGTGCGGACTCTTGCACGAAGAGACATGCGGAATCAGACTTGCATATTCTTTCTCAAGAAAATTGATCCAACCTGGACTGCACGAGGTGATCAAGGGTAGGACCCCCTTGTTTTCCAATCGATGCAAGAGCTCATGCCCTTCTTCAAGAATGGTCAGATCCGCCGCCACATTGGTATCATAAACACGATCGAAACCCACTTGTTTGAGTGCGGAAACCATCTTCCCTGTGATGCGGGTTCCCATTGGAGCTCCAAACTCCTCAGCCAAGGACGCACGTACCGCTGGTGCGGTTTGCACGATCACAAATTTCTTAGGATCCTCCAAAGCATTGATCACATCATGAATTTCTTCTTTCTCACTTAACGCACCGACTGGACAATGCAAGACACATTGTCCACATTCAATGCAGTTGACATCCTTAAAACTCAAATCGAGGACAGGTCCCAAACGCGTCTCGAATCCACGATTCATCATCGTCAAGACCCCTAAACCTTGAATGTTCAAACACGCATCGACACAACGACCACATAAAATGCATTTACTGGTATCACGAACCAAGCCATTGGATCGATCATCAAAACGTCCTTCGGTTTTCTCACCCAAGAAACGATCTTCGCGGACATGTAAGGTTTGAGCCAAGCTTTGGAGTTCACAATTCAAGTTGCGGGTACAACTTAAACAATCCTTACGATGATTCGATAGAATCAATTCCAAACTCATGCGTCGTGAAGCCAAGCTGCGTTTGGAATGCGTCAAAATATGCATGCCTTCTTTGACTTCACTCACACAGGATGGGACAAGATTCTGCTTGCCTTCTTCTTCCACCACACAGATGCGACATGCGCCTTTGGGTTTACATTCCGTCAAATGACAGAGTGTGGGGATGGTGATGCCTTGTGAACGGCAGGCTTCCAAGATCGTCAAGCCCGCTTGGACTTCAAGTTCTTGGTGATTGATGTTCAATTTGATTGTTTTCATTTATTGCCTCTTGATCGCATCGAATTTGCAGGTCAATACACACGCGCCGCATCGAATGCATAGATTTGGATCGATGGTGAAAGGATCACGTCCCACCGTACCGGAAATGGCATAGGTTGGACATGCGCGTGCACATAAACCACATTTCTTACACAGATCCGCTTGAATCGTGTATTCCAATAAAGCCTTACATACTTTCGCATCACACTTCTTATCCACGACATGGCGCATGTATTCATCTTTGAAATGATGGTAGGTCGATAAGAATGGATTGGGTGCGGTTTGACCCAAGCCACAAAGCGAACTGGTCTTGATGTACTGCGCCAACGCTTCCATTTCATCCAAGAGCTCTAGCGTCCCCTCCCCTTGCGTCACCTTATCCAACATCTCCAATAAACGTTTCGTACCAATACGACAGGGTGTGCACTTTCCACAGGATTCTTCCACGATGAAGTCCAAGTAGAAGCGTGCCACATCCACCATGCAATTATCTTCATCCAGAACGATCATCCCACCCGATCCCATCATGGATCCCAGCTGAATGAGTTCATCAAAGCCCAAAGGCGTGTCCAAATCTTCGCGCGTGATACAGCCCCCACTGGGACCACCCGTCTGCATCGCCTTGAATTTTTTATTATGTTCACAGCCCTGACCAATGTCATAGATGACTTCTTTCAATGAAAGACCCATTTCGACCTCAATCAAGCCGGTTTGTTTGATTTTCCCTCCCAAGGCAAATACTTTGGTTCCTGGGGATGAAGGGGTGCCCATCGTTCTGAACCATTTATGTCCTTTTAATAGAATTTGCGGAATATTCGCAAGCGTCTCGACATTGTTTATGATCGTGGGTTTGCCCCAAAGACCTTGAACACTGGGATAAGGCGGCTTAGGATTGGGTGTTCCCCGTTGGCCTTCAATGGATGCGATAAGCGCAGTTTCTTCACCACACACAAATGCACCCGCACCTAAACGGATCTCAATAGAGAAATCAAAGCCTAAATCAAGAATATTCTTGCCTAATAAACCAATGTTTTCAGCTTGATGGATGGCAATCTCCAAGCGTTTGACCGCCACCGGGTATTCCGCGCGGACATAGATAAAACCATGTTTCGCTCCGATTGCATAGCCTGCGATCATCATGGCTTCTAAAATCGCATGCGGATCCCCTTCCAATAGGGAACGATCCATGAACGCACCGGGATCCCCTTCATCCGCATTGCAGATGACATACTTCACATCATTGATTTGATCATGGGCGACCTGCCATTTACGGCCGGTTGGAAAACCACCACCGCCACGTCCACGTAATCCAGACAACGTGATTTCATCTAGGACATCTTGAGATGTCATGGATGTCAAAGCTTTTGCCAAAGCTTGGTAGGCATCCATGGCAATGGCTTCTTGAATGTCTTCAGGATTGATCTTCCCTGCATTCTTCAAGACGATGCGGGTTTGTTTATAAAAGAAACGATCCTTATCCCATTGATCAAAACGTTCGATCAAGCTCTGGTCCAACTTGAGTTGTTGGAACTGCTCAAGTGGTGTTTTGTTTAAGAGTTGGACTTCAACCAACAAGCGCATCAGATTCTCATTGATGTTTTCATAGAAAATCCGCTCAGGGTAGATCCCACACGCCGGCTTCTGTAAATCATGAAGGGTATGACAATACACTTGGATGCGATCATCCAAGCGATTCTTCTTAAGCGATGCATTCAGTTGATGAAGTACAGCTTCCTGATTGCTACTTGAACCCAGTGCGAGATGGATGCGTTGTTCAAGCATTGTCCTTCGCTCCTTGGAGGGTATACGCATACAAGGTATACCCTTCTTTGATATGATGGTGTAAAATTTCCTTCATCTTCAAAGGATCCATCTTGATGTACATCGTATGTTTATCATTGGCTTCCACGACTTCAACCATGGGTTCAAACATGCACATGCCTAAACAGCCCGTAGGGAGCACATCGATGGGGTATTGATACACATCCTTCATTTCAATTAAAAAGTCATATACAGCCTGTGCACCTGCCGCAATGCCACAGGTTCCCATTCCGATTAATATACGATGCGTGATTTGACCATCTTCCACACGCATTTTTTGAAGGGTCGTTGCTTTAATCGCATTCAATTGTTTCACATCAAGCATTGAGTTCACCTTGAGCCTTCATCTCATGTTCATGCATGAGTTCACGGATTTTAAACTCTAGATTTGGATTATGAATAGCATCCGCGTAGACAACGCCATCCAAAACCGCAACCGGAGCCAAACCACAGGCCCCTAAGCAACGTGTTGTATCCAAGGAAAACAAACCATCCGCACTGGTTTGGTTGAGTTCCGCATTCGTCAGTGCTTGAAACTTTGCGATCAAGGCTTGTGCACCCTTCACATAACAAGCCGTACCCATGCAGATGCTTAACACATGTTTACCCTTTGGTTTCAGACTGAACTGAGCATAGAAGCTTACCACGCCATAGATTTCCGCGACAGGTTTGTGACATGCACTGGCAATCATCGGCAAAGCTTCCACCGGGATATAGCCACAGGCGCGCTGAATATCATGCAAAATCAACTTCACGGGTCCTTCTTTGTTTTGGTGTTGCTCAATGATGCGAGCAATAGCGTCAAGACTTGTTTGATTGAGGTGTTCCATTGTCTTTTCTCACTTGTTAATTATTTAACATATACTGCTGGAGCTAGTATAACATACACTTGTTATTTTTTTAACAAACTTTTTCGTAAATTTTCTCCTTTTATTAAAAAGGATAAATGTTATCATTATACTTAAGTGAATCCAATGCCAAACATCGAAATCCTCCGTCAGATTGCATCGCTCAACCAGAATGCAAAACAGGTCATCAATCGTAACCCTCAAGAAGCCTTGGCCCTCGCCAATGAGGCTTTAATCTTGGCGCTCGATGCCCAAGATCCAACCAGCATTTGTTCGAGTCATTATTTCGTTGGCATCGGGAAATGGCGCTTAGGCCAACTCAATGATGCCATCACTTCCCTTCAGGAAGCCGACATCATCAACAAGTATTTGGAACAACCCATTCATGAAGTTGAGATCCTGAACACCCTTGGCAACATCTATCTCGATTTGCAAATCTATGACCTTGCGTTCACCTATTACCAAATGGGTTATCACAAAGCTCAACATTAAAACGATCCACGCATGATTGCGTCGCTTTTAAGCAACATCGGTGAGATCTATCGTGAATTGAATGATTATGAAGCTGCACTCGATCACTATCAATTGAGTTTGGAAGGTTTGAAAGATGTCGATGATAAAGATCGCATCATCTATCCCATTTCAAACATCGGGGCGGTTTATCTTGCCCAAGGCAAATATGATTTGGCTAAAGAATACACGCTTCAAGCCCTTGAGCTTAGTCGTTTCTATAACGATAAAATCATCGAATCGCTCTCCCTTAAATTTCTCGGTATCTTGGAGAAAAAGAACTTCAATTATCGCTTGGCCGAAGATTATCTCAACCAAAGTCTGACGTTTTACAGTCAAACCCAAGAACTGCTCTTTTCAACCGATGTGCTCTTTGAGCTCCATGATCTCTATACTGAAGAAAACAAGATCCAACAAGCTTTGATCTATCTCAGTGAAGCCATCATGATTGGGGAAGACTTGAAAGCGAATCATATTCTCAAGCAGGCCTATCAACGCTTGATCAAAGACCATCAAGCGCTGAACAACGCTCAGAACGCTTTCTATTTCATGGAGAAATATACGGAAGTCTCCGAGTTGATCGAAAATGATAAACTTGATCAAAAACTTCGCAGTATCCAACTGATGAAACAAGCCGACATCACCGCTCAAGAGCGGGATGATTATTTCCTTTTAAACCAACAATTGGAAAAGGCCTATCAAAGTGCCGAGGTCATTCATGCGATTGGTCGCAAAGTGACCGCGACCAACGATTTGGAAGCCCTCTATAACATCGTGTATGAGAATCTTTCGAAGTTGATGGCCTCCACCACTTTTGGGATCGCCATTCACAACGAAGCTTTAAAAGCCCTGCAATATCAGTACTTGATCGTAGATGAAGAGCGTATGGAAAAGCATTTTGCCTCCTTGGAAAACAAAAACAGTCTCGCTGTACAATGTTTCACGCAAAATCGAAGTTTTGTGTTCCATACCCGCGATGAAATCAAAGACATCCTTAATCAAGTAACGCCATCGAGCATTGGAAATGTGATGAACTCGATGATGTTTGTGCCCTTGGTCATTGAGGATAAGGCGATCGGCATCATCACCATTCAAAATCGTGCCGATCATGCCTACAATGAACAATCTTTGAAGACCTTGGAAACCCTGGCTGCCTACGTTGCCATTGCGATTCGCAACACGCAAAAAAACAACGCTCTCAAAGCTGAGATCGAAGAGAAAAGCTTGATTCAAGATGAATTGGCGAAACTCAATAAAGAGCTCCAAGACCTCAGTGAAATCGATGGTCTCACCGGCATTGCGAATCGACGCCACTTCGATGAGTTTTATGAGTATGAGTTCAAACGATGCCTACGATCACAAGAATGGATGAGTCTGATGATGTTGGACATCGACCATTTCAAGGAATACAACGATCATTATGGTCACTTACAGGGCGATGAAATCATCATCCTGATTGCCAAGCTTATCGCAAAACATGCAAAGCGAAGCAGTGATCTCGCCGTACGCTTCGGTGGGGATGAGTTCATCGTCGTCCTAAGCAACACAACCCAAGAAGATGCTCATCACATTGCCATGAACATCCAAAAAGAAGTTCAGGCCTTGGCCTTGGTTCATGCCTTCAATCCCGTCGTCCCAAGCATCAGCTTAAGCATCGGCATTGCCAGTTTAATTCCCAATGTGGACAGTTCTACCAATGAGCTCTTGGATAAAGCAGACCAAGCATTGTACAAAGCCAAGGAGAATGGACGCAATCAAATCCAAGTCTATTAAAAAAATCAGTTCGAGTGACTGATTTTTTGTTGGCATTCGGCACATAAACCGATGATTTCAATGTGATGTTGGGTCATCTGGAAGCCATGGGCATCTTCCACATCCTTCAACCACGCTTCCATTGGACACGCATCCAAGGGAATCCGGGTATGACAAGCTTGGCAATAAAGATAATGGTGATGGTCTAAACGAATGACCGCATAGAAATGTTTGGGATGAAGGGTGCTTGAAGTTTTCTCCACGATGCGATGCGCACAGAAGTGATCGATGATGCGATACACCGTCGATTGGTTCATCGAAACGTTCTTGAGGCGTAATTGTTCCAAGAGATCATCGACACTCATCGGTTCATGACTGTCCTGTAATATTTCAAGCAGGATCTCACGTTGTTTGGAATATTTGAGTTGGTATTTGCTCAAGGTTTCACGTGCATTCATGTGTTCACTCCTTTCACCATGGTGATTAAACTGATCAAGCCAAACAAGAGTGCATTGATCAAGACGATGCTGGAACCCGTTGGAAAGTCCAAGGTCACCGAAATCAAGATGCCACTCATCACACTGATGATGGCGATGATGACCGCCCAAACGATCGTCGATTTGAAACCTTTGGATAAACGCAAGGCTGAAACGGTTGGAAAGATGATCAAGCTCGAGATCAACATGGTTCCGACAACTCGAATGCCCAACACAATGGTGATTGCCGTTAAGATTGATAATAACTGATTTAAACGTTTCGTCTTGCGTCCACTGACTTTGGCATAATCCAAATCATACGTCATCGCAAACAAGTCTTGGTAAAAGACAAGCACTAATGAAACAATCAACACAGTGAGAACCAAAGAAAGATATACATCGCTTTGCGCAATGATTAGAATACTTCCGAATAGATATGAACTCAAATCGACACTGAATCCATTGGATACAGAGGTGATGAAGACCCCAATGGCTAAAGACGTGGACGCTATCAAACCAATTGCCGCATCCCCGCCAATGCGATTCTCTTCACTCAACTTCAAAATCAACAACGACGCTAAACTGACAATCGGAATCGAAATGATCAAGGGCGATTGATTCAAGACCAAAGCCAAGGCTACGGTCGCAAAACTGACATGCGCCAAACCATCCCCGATCATGGAGTATTTACGTAAGACGAGAAAGATGCCAAGAAAAGAACTGCTGATGGCAATCAACAGACCCACGATCAAAGCCCTTTGCACAAAGGCATAGGATAGAAGCTTAAAGATGGATGTGATGTTCATGGTTCTCCACCTGACACAAAGCAGCGGTTGCTTGGGGTCCTATTTGATGCATCAAGGCTTCTGACATGCACACATTCTGCACCGTTCCGAAGTAGACGACTTTTTGATCAAGATATAAGAGCTTCTTTGCATATTGATTCACCGAATTCAAATCATGCGAAATCAAGACGATGGCGACACCCTCTTCATCATGAAGTTGTTTGATGAGTTGATAGAATTCATCACGGAAGCTGGGATCTAAGGCGGATGTGGGTTCATCCATGATCAAGAGCTTTGGCTTGTGAACCAAAGCACGTGCCAAGAAGACCCGTTGGGACTGCCCTCCTGAAAGGGTACCGATCTTCTGATTCAACAAGTCTTCAATTCCTAATTTTTTACTTAAATCCAAGATGGCTTGATGCATTTTTCTACGATCGATTTTCTTGTTGGTGATGCCGGTCTGGATGATTTCATAAACGGTCGCAGGAAAATGTTTATCTTGATTGGAAGAGCGTTGTGGCAGATACCCGATGTCCTCACGTTTCAAGTCATCCCAATACACATACGATCCATCAAAGCTTTCAATCAAACCCAAGATGCATTTCATCAAACTGCTCTTGCCAGAACCATTGGGTCCAACGATCGCAAGATAATCATTTTCTTCAACGAAAAAATTGATGTCATCCAGGGCTTTGACCCGTCCAAAGGATACAGAAAGATTGCGTACTTCCAAAAGTTTATTCATAGCGGAGTGCTTCCTTTAACTTTTCAATATTGTATTCCATGATGGATACATAGGTCCATCCTGCTTGCATTTCTTCCGCATTCAGATTATGCGCACCATGCAAGACTTCGATCTTGACCTTGGCTTGTTCAGCAATGATACGAGCAACACGTGGATCGATGAGTTCTTCATAGAAAATCACATTGATTTCTTTGTCAGCCAACACATCCATCAAACCCGCCAAAGCTTGAGCACTGGGTTCCGCATCTGGCGCATACCCACTGTAGGGCGATAGAATCTCTAGTCCAAAGCGATGGCTCAGATAACCAAAGGCAAAGTGTCCGCCATAGATGATCTGGTTCAATTGAGCTCGATCAAACAAATCTTGCCAATTGGAATCCAACTCCTTCAAAGATGCGATATAACTGTTCGCATTCTCGATATAGAACGCTTCATTTTCAGGATCGATCTCAATCAGTGCAGCCAGTATCGATTCACTCATGATGATCATATTTTGCGGATCCAACCAATAATGCGGATCGAATGCCAGTTCTTCCTCATCTTCATGTTCATCCTCGTGACCATGATCGGCCTCAAGTAAAGTGATGCCATTGGACGCATCCAAGACAATCAAGTTCTCCGAAGCATTCCCTTCAACCAAGCGTTTGACCCAAGGTTCCAATTCATCACTGGAATACACAAAAAGATCGGCTTCTACGATTTTCATCAAGGTCGAAGCACTGGGTTCATAACTGTGCGGTTCACTCCCAGCCGGTAAAAACAATTCCACATCCACCTTGTCTTGAGCAATCTGACGAATGATATCGTACTGTGGAAAAAGACTGACCATGATTTGAGGTTTATCCTCAACTTGAACAGTCCTTTGACACGCACTCAATAAAGCTAAGACCAAGAATAATATCGTTAAACGTTTGAACATAAAAAGACTCCTATTTACATTGTCAGTGTAAGCGAAGTCCATTGAATATGCAAATGATTTGCATTTGCATTAAATGATATTTAATTTTGCAAAGTAATCGACCAAGCGATTGAAATTTCCGTTATACCAGAATGCATCGATGCCAAACGCTTGAGCCGACTGGACATTGGTCATCGAATCATCGATGAAGAATGCGGACTTTGGATCAATTTCCAGCATTTCACAGGCAACACGATAGAACGCTGGATCCGGTTTGGAGAGTTTCAACTCCGCTGAAATGACTTTATGATCAAAGTATTGGAGCGCTTGAATACGGTCTTGGTAGTCATGGAAACACAGTGCCGCATTTGAGAACAGAACCAAACGATAACCCATGGCTTTGAGTTCTTTCATTAGATCAGGAAAATAAGGACGCTCCGTCAAATGATCGTACCAAGTTTCCATGATGTCCAAAGCCAAAGCATGAAGCGAAATATTCAAACGCTTTAATACCCTTTCCTTAGCGTCTTCTAATGGCATGGTGCCTTGATCAAGATCCAACCACTCTTGCTTAAGAAAGATTTCATTGACCAAGCTTTGGATGCTTTGGACATCATTTGTATAATTAGACACAATTGAGTAAGGAGAAAAATCAATTAAGACATTGCCTAGATCAAAGATGAGTGTTGAGTAGCGTTTCATAGTCGTCCTCTTTGCAATAATTATGCCATAAAATGCATAAGTTTTAAAATCACGGTACTTTTTATGTATAATGGTCGAGAGGTACAAACATGGAAATCAATCAAAACGAACAAGCTTTCTACATCGGAGACGATTACACTAACGCATTGGCTCGTTTGGTATTTCGAAATACCGACTTTGGCATGGTTTTAGAACACACGGAAGTCGATGCGAGTCTCGCAGGTCAAGGCATTGGACGCGCTTTAGTGAAATATGCCGTTGAAGTCGCACGCAATGAAAAGTTTCAGTTAGCAGTTGAATGCGAATACGCACAAGCAGAGTTTAAAAAACACCCCGACTACGAAGACGTTTTATATAAAGGATAAGTTTAAAGTTCGTTGTCGTACTACGAAGATGTTTTATACAAGAAATGATTTTTGAAGTTCGTAGTCGTACTAAGCAAATTTATACATGAATAACAAACATCCACCAATTCGTTGGTGGATGTTTTACATATACTTAAGTTTTCGTTTATCCTCATACATGCGTTGATCACTTTTTGAAATCACCGTTTTTAGACTATCCTTCTTTGGATCAAAGGTTTCACGACCAATCGCCACGGAGATTTTTAAATGCAAGTGATTGAGCGCAATGGGCTCGGTGAAGTTGTCTCGAATCCGCTTAATCATCTTATTGACATTCGCTTCTTCGGTTAATCGAGCAATGATCACAAACTCATCACCACCAAAACGGAAGATCATGTCGGATTCATGACAGCTGTTCCGCATTCGCTTAGCACAGATGCGTAAGACCTGATCCCCAATCTCATGACCATAATCATCATTGATTTCTTTGAAATTGTTCATGTCTAGGAAAATGACATCATACTTTTCGTCTGGATTCACCCAGTCATTATTATCCATCAAATCGTTGAGATAGACGCGATTGAATAAACCGGTCAAGGGGTCGATTTTGGCTGAAGTTTCTAATTTCTCACTGTGTGAACGAATCAAGGAGAAACGTTTCATGACCGTCGTCCCCACAAAGAGGACAAAGATGTAAAGCATGAAATACATGATGTTATTCATTTCACTAAATAAGGTTCCAAATAACAAGACGATCAATATCATGATTCCAATCGTGATCATCCGTGTTAGGCGCACTTTCCCTTGGCGATAACCATCGAGAAGTAAATAAATGAGATATGATCCAAAAATCACCATGATGACTTGAAATACGATGAATATCATCGACAGCATGCCTTCCGTTGAAAAGGACACGATCAAGGGCATCAAGAAGATGGGAACATACAATGCACGTTGTAATTTAGAGGGATAATCAAAAGAGCTGAATGTTCCCAAGAGCAACAACATCACTGGCAACATCATGAACACACTCAAGTATTCAAGTCGAATGATCCAAATCAAGGGAAGATCAAAATATGGAACGGCCATGTAGATGAAATGTGTCCCCGTGGTTGCGATGCGCAAGCCTACCAAGGCACTTAAGATCGCCATGTATAAAGAACGGACATCATTAACGATGAAATGAAGGAAGAGAAATATAAAAGCAACTGCCAACAAGCCAGCAAAAATAAACACTTCACTCATCAAGACCAGTTCATAGTTGAAATCGATGGCGGGTAAGGTCCCAAACAAAGGTGCTTGAATCAATCCTCCTTTGAGTCCATCGAAATTCGCAACTTCAATCACGATGCGCGCTTCACCCTTCGCATCACTGACAAAAGCAGCTTTGGTGGTGTTGGTTGCAGGTTTATAAATCAATGCATTCTTAGCAACTTTCCCATTTTCCATAATCAAACTATCATTCACATAAACCGCATGGGAATTCCCTGCTTCTTCGAGCAATAAACCATATATGGTCTCTGGATCCAACTGCGTCAAGGTTAAGACATAAGAACCGTAACCATATTGAGAATTGAATACGCTTGACCAATCTTGAGCGCTTGATAAAAACGTTCGTGAATCGATCCGATCTGAATGAACAAACTGATTGGGATAAAACTCCCACTCCCCTTTCAATCGATATGTGTCCGTTTCTTGAACATCCGAAATTGGAAGGAACCCTTTTTGAGCAGTCAAAAAAGACGCTTGGTTGATGTTGTTTTCATCTAACCAAAATGCCATGGAAAGAGCGAATAAAATGAGTGTAATGATTGCGATATTTGAACGTTGCATAGATTCAGTGATATTACTTTAAAACAGTTTGATATAAATTTCAAGGACTCTTTATTGACCATACATATCTCTTTTCGATATGTATCGATATGTATCATATTGTTTTTATTTCAATAAAAGTATAAAATAAATTAAATGAGGTTTTTATGAGTGAACTTATCGATATCATCATCGTCGAACACGACAGCGAAGTAATCCAGTTTATCGCACATACCTTGCAAAACAATACAAACATCACAAGTTTCAAGACCAGTACCGAGTGTTTGAATCATCTCAAGACTGGCCCTAAAGTCGATGTCTTGTTTTTAAGTGCTCAAAATACCTTGACGATGGATACGGTGGAATGGATTCGGTGTGATGAGCGTTACAGTCATCTCCCTATTTTATTGATGATCACACAAGATCAGATGCGGGATGAAGCCCTTTTCTATGCGAAAGGTGTCAGTGACATCTTGATCAAGCCTTTGCGCAATACACGTTTGTTGGTCGCACTGAAGCATTACAGTGAGCATAAACGGCTTCAAGATTATGTCCTTAATCAGGAACAATGGTTGGAGTCCAGTGTGAACAAGCGTCTTTATGATTTGCAGCTAAGTTTGGATCTATCTTTGGACATCGTATCGAATCTCGTGGCGACACGTGAGGAGTTGACAGGTCAAAAGATCACCAAGTTGAAACGTTACTATGAGTTGATTCTAAGAAAACTGCAGACACATCCGAAGTACAATCGCTTTATCGATGAGAAATACATCATTCGTACCGTCAAGGCCTGTCCTTTACATGATATTGGTAAATTGGGCATTCCAGAAGCCATCCTATTAAAGAAGGATAAGCTAACGGTAGATGAATTCACTTTGGTCAAGACGCATACGACCATTGGGTATGATTCGATCCGCAGTGCCATTGAACCCTCCATGTCCGATCGTTTGATGGAATCGGCCATGAACAGCGAATCGTTAGAGTTCTTCCGCGAGGCCTTGAACATTGCCAAGTATCACCATGAACGTTGGGATGGCAATGGTTATCCTGAGGGTTTGAAAGGACCCCAGATTCCCCTTTCAGCTCGCATCATGGCCATCGTGGATGTCTTTGATGCCTTGACAAATAAAAAGGTCTATAAGGATGCTTGGAGCATCGAGAAGGCCTTTATGTACATTAAAGATAACAGTGGGACACAGTTCGATCCAGACGTCGTCCATGCCTTCACACAAGAGTTTGATGCGATTCGTAAGGTTTTTGATTGAGCCCTCAAACCGAATGATGATAAAGCTCTTTGATTAAAAAGCCAAAGAAAGCCAGTGAGACAAGACCGCCGATTGCGGCAAGTCCCATCAACATGAGATTGATGGCTAAGAAACGGATGAGGATCAGATAGACACTTAATACACCAAAACCCAGACAGCCCAGGATGCCCAGCATGCGGGTTGTTTTATTTTGGAGGAATGTGAAGGCAAAGAAAAGGAAACTTAGATTTTGAATCAAGAAACCCGGCAATGTCCAGATTACGTCATGACGTCCTTGATGAATCAGACTGAGAAGCGTCGCATCATTCAACTGTGTGAATCGCATCAGTAGTCAAATTAGAAAAGCACGATTCATGAGGGTCATCAGCCCCAAGCCAATGGCATAAAAGATGAACAAAGCTTTAAAACGAACATTGGCTTGTCTCAAAGCATAGAAAAAGACTGCGAAGACCCAAGCAATGATCAAATTCAACGCATCCAAATGATAAAGTAAAACATTGGGCTGTTGATAGGCTTCTGCTAGCCAAGCTTGATTCGTTATAGGGATGGGATGTGTGTTTTGAAGCATCCTACTTAAAGCTAGATCAAGCAGGATCAAAATCATCGCGATGATCAAAGGATAGGTCAATTTTCTATTCAATGGCTTTCTCCAAAGCATCTTCGATTGCTTTCAAGATTAGAATCGAACTGTAGGTCGCGCCTGTGATCACATCCACTTCCAAAGCTTGAGCGTCCAGCACATGATCAAGAATGCCTTCAGCACTTTGTCCTTCACCGGTTTTGTGTTCAAGCAGTGCCAATTTTGTGATGCGTTGGTTCTGTATGTTTACTTTGACTTTGACTTGGATGGGAAACTGGCTTGCTTCCCCACTATAAGCTCCATCTTTCCATTGGGAAGGATTTTGTGTTTCAAATGGATAATCTTTTAGTTGCTCAAGATCACCATTGAGCTTTTGAAAACCAAGAAATCCAGCTAAACCGATCAGCAGAATCACAATCAAAGTGATTTTAAGCTTCCGGGACATGATTCAGAATCCTTGCCTTTTGAGCAGCGCTTTTACGACTGCGACAAAAGATGAATCTGTCTTTGACGACACCTGACTTTGCTTCGACCAATGCTTTGAACTGCTTCATGGCTTGTCGTCCACCCCAGGCTTCAAAAGGAAAATACTGGGTTAAGACCAAGGTACAGGCTTGACCCTTTAGATTGGGGATTTGCTTAAGATAAGCACTCATGATAGGCGCTACGGTTCCCCCTCTCACACAGGTCGCGAAAACCAAATGATCGACAGATTCAATGCTTGGTTTTTCTGAAAGTACGATGGTTTTGGTATTGGGGTTCTCATTATAAGCATGAATCGATGCGATCTCAATCTCGTGTTGGTTCAAGTGTTCAGCCCATTCCTGGATCAAACGCAAGGTGTTGTGGGTATACGAGTAAACGATTATCTTTATTTTCATCAATATCCCTCCTATTGAAGCAAGACATCCAAACAGGTATCGATGCTTTGATCGATGGCAGCTGGGTCGGCTTGATCATTCCCACTGAAATGCAACTGTAGAATGCCATGAATCGCATAGATGCAGGTCAAGGCAATCGCCTGGATTGTCTTCTCATCTTTGGTATTGCTAAGAAAACCAAATGACTTGATCATCAAAGCATCAAAACCAAATTCATCAAATCGTTCTTCACCAGGATTGACATGATGGAAATAGAAGAAACGAAAGATGTGTGGATGGTCCAAGAAATAATGCACATAACGTTTGAAGAGCGCATGGACGCCCGCTTTGGATGCATCAATGTCTTGAACCAACATGAATGACGTCAGTTCATTGATCATCTGTTTCTTGCACGTCCATAATAAAGCATTGAAATCGGCGAAATAATTATAGATTGTCGCATACGAAAAACCCGTTTCCTCTGCGATCTTACGCACACTCAACGCTTCAATGCCTTCATCTTTGATTTGTTTAATGGCAGTATCCACGAATATTTGTGCGATGCGTTGCCGTTTGATTTGTGTCATGAACACCTCTCTATTATATTAACACTGTTAATATACTCCTATCTATGTGTCATGTCAATAACATTTGTTGATAAATTGTTCTAGATATCGTTATACTGTAAGTGAATGTTCAAAAAAATACGTTTTCAAATGATCGCCGTCATCGCAATTGTTTCAATTGTGATTTTTGGTGTCTTAAACATTACCATTGAAAATAAACTCAACGAATTAGAAATCCATGCGCGTGACTTTTATAGTGAGATCACACGTGCTCGTGCGGATGAGTTATCCAAAGAACTCCAAGGCCATTTGAATAAGGTTCACATGGTGGCTCATTCAGACTTCATGGAATCCATGGACGTGGAGGCCATCCTCCCCTTTCTAACCAGTCTTTTGAATCACAGTGATTTCAAAGGCATGACCCTTGCCCAACCCGATGGTAAGGCATGGACGACCTATGGCGCGACCATCGATATCCGTGAGCAGGAACAGTTCACAAATATCTTTGAGCGCAATAAGCTCTATGCAATTTCCGATCCATTCTACAGTCCATATTTCTATGATGATGTACCAATCATCACGCTTTCCTATGCGATTCAAAGAGGCAATACAACCGTTGGTTTATTGAATGCGGTCTTGACCACGCGTTTCATGGAGACCATCATCAGTGATATCCGCTTTGATACTTATGGTTATGCCTGGATCGTGGATGGAAACGGAGGCATCATTGCCCACCCTGATCCAAACATCGACATCATTCATGACTACACCGCTATCATCAAGGAAATCGATACTCAACCTTTCACTTCCGGAAGTGGTTCTTTCAACTACATCGGCTATAACGATGAAAAGATGTTGGCGGTCTATTCCACCATTCATAATACCAATGCATGGAAATTGGTCATTTCCGTTCAAGAGTCGCAGGCCTTTGACCAATTGATTTCCGTTATGAATTTCATTGATTGGGCGATCATCATCAGTCTGTTGTCTTTGATCAGCTTCGCTTTCATCTACGCCAATACATTGACCAAACCCATCGTAAAATTGACGGAAGTCTTTGGCAGAGCAGAAAAAGGCGATCTGAGTGTCGTCGCCGATACAAGTGTTAAAAATGAGCTGGGTGTAGCGGCTCAAGGCTTCAATCGCATGCTTAATGAAATCAAGAATCTGACCTTTGTGGATCCGGTCACTCAGGCTCCAAATTATCGCTCCTATCTCTTGGATGCTTATCGACTCACCCGTGAACACCCAGATAAGCAATTCTATGTCGTTGTATTATCGGTCGATGACTTCAAGAAGATCAACAGCATGGGTGGCTATGGCTTCGGTAATGAGACCTTGAAGCAATTTGCGGAACTGCTCAACAGCAGTCTTTATGCCTATGAACTTGTGGCACGTTATTTCGGGGATGAGATGGTCTTGTTCCTGCATGCAGAGGGCGAAGAAATGATCCGTCTACGCATCCAACGTCTCTTGGCTTTGGCGCAGCGCCCCTTCAAAATCATGGACATTGAAATACATCTAAGTCTATCTTGTGGCTTTGCAAGTCATGATGCTTCACAAGAGATTGAAACAACCATTCACAACGCAACCTTAGCGAAGTTGAAGGCTAAGAAACTCGATGGCAACATTGCGGTTTTCTTTGAGGATGGCATCCAACAAGAAATCAAGAAGGAACAGGACATTGAGTCCGAACTCTTCAAAGCGATTGAGAAGAAAGAGCTCTATCCTGTCTATCAACCGATCGTGGATTTAAGAACCATGCAAATCAGTGCTTTTGAAACCTTATTACGTTGGAACCATCCAATTTACTCAAGTGAGTCCATTCAAACCATCATCACAATTGCGGAGAATAATAGTCAGATCATTGAGATTGGTCGATATATTCTTAACGAAGCCATCCTAGAATTAAAGCGTTTGAATCAAAAATATCCGGATATGGTTTTGGCTTTGAATGTCTCTGCTTTACAGTTGAAAGATACGCATTTCATCACGTTCTTGAAGAATCGCATCAAAATCATCGGTGTGAAGCCTGAGAACCTATGCATAGAACTTACGGAAAGCACCGCCATGGATGATGTGGAAGTCAAACTCATGGATCTGCATCAAATCAAAGCGATTGGATGTAAGATTGCGATTGATGACTTTGGGACAGGTTACTCTTCATTAGCGTACTTGAGTCGCTTCCCCATCGATCACATCAAGATTGATAAATCCTTTGTGCACAAGATGATGAATGATGAACCAACCCGTCAATTGGTCAGCTCCATGATCACTTTAGCACACAACTTGAAGTTGGAAGTGGTTGCGGAAGGTGTTGAAACACAGGAACAAGTCTCCCTTCTGAAAATCTATGGTTGTGATATGATCCAGGGTTATTTTATCTCCAAGCCGAAACGGATGGAGGAACACGAGCTTTAGGCGTTACCATGACGCCTTTTATTTATATTTGCTCGGTTTGACTGTGTTAAAATGATATCAAGAATCAATATGAAAAAAATACACGATTTCTTTCTAAAACTTGAACGTCAACTCTTCAACGCAAAGTGGATTGGAAGTCCTGAGTACGAAGTCTTTCGTTTCACAGCCATCTATTTGTTCGTGGGTTTGGCGTGGATCACAACTTCGGATGATCTTTTAGCCATGTTGGTTAAAGACATCAATCTTTTGGTTGAATTTCAAACCGCCAAGGGTTGGTTCTATGTCTTTGCCTCAGCAGCGCTTTTCGCATCCATCTTAGCTGTGCGTTTGAGACGCAATAAAGAGTTGAACGATCGCATCCTTTATCAACAGAGTCATGATGAGTTGACCCAGCTTCCCAATCGCAGACGTTTATCTGAAATCATTGATAAACGCATTCAAAAGAATCCTAAACGATCCTTTGCCTTGATTTCATTGGATATTGATGATTTTGCGTCCATTAATGAGTTGTTGGGGTATTCGATTGGCGATGCTTTGTTGATTGATTTGGCGAAAGATTTATCACAAAGAATCGGACCTCTGGATACTCTATCACGCAGTGGTACAGGTTTCATCATCACCTATGACTTGAGTGAACGGAACCAGATTCAATTGAATCAGAACTTGAATGGTCTCTTGAGCCTGATCAATCAAGAACGGATTTTTGAAGATCAATCTATCTTTATCACTTCGAGCATTGGGGTTTCCATCTATCCTAAAGATGGTCTGAACTTCAATGAATTGTATAAAGCAGCGGATACCGCGATGCATCATCTCAAAGGCATCAGTAAGAACAGTTATAACTTTTATACCGAGGATTATCATATGCAACGCATGGATCGCATCCGGATGGTGAATGAGTTGCGTAAGGCTTTGGAGAATAAAGAGCTCTATCTCGTGTATCAAGCGGTTGTGGATATGCGGAATGAGGAGATCTTGGGTTATGAAGCGTTGTTAAGGTGGGATTCGAGTCTGTTTGGCAAAGTTGCTCCGGATGAGTTCATCACGGTGGCAGAGACGACCAATCTGATTAGTGCACTTGAAGAGTTTGTGTTTGAATCCTGTTTCAATGAAATAAAAAGACATTCTGAAATTGGAATTGATTTGACGCTTTCGATCAATCTCTCTTCGAAGGGTTTGGTGGATATCAGCTTCATCCATACCATTGAACGACTCTTAAAGACCACACAGATTGTGGCGTCAAATGTTCAGATTGAAATCACCGAGACCGCTATTATTGAAAACTTTGATTTGGCGAAGCGGAATCTGATGCGTTTGAAGCAATTGGGATTTACCATTGCTCTGGATGATTTTGGGACGGGGTATTCATCGCTCACCTATCTTCACCAACTGCCCATCGATACGATGAAGATTGATCGTACCTTTGCCTTACAAAAAGGTCAGGGTAAACAACACGAGATCCTCAGCTCGATCATCGATCTGGGGCATAAGCTTAAATTAAAAATCATTGCGGAAGGCATTGAGACCGAAGCACAAAAGCTGTTCTTTATTGAACTGGGTTGTGTTTATGGTCAAGGGTATCTCTTTGGTAGACCCGATCATCTGAATAAAACCATCAAGAAGGACTGAGTCCTTCTTTTCTATAAAGAAAAACACCCTTAAGCTTTCGGCTTACGGGTGTTGAAGTTTGATGGTCTTTGTTTTTTTGCCTTGGCTTGTCTGTCCCAAGGATGTGCAGATGGATTGCGTTTAGGACGATGATTCGTCTTTGGGGCAACTTTAACCACGGTATTCTCATCGATGGTGATGGCGAAGGGATGGTCCTTTACGACCGGTATTTTTTTGTCAATCAACTTCTGAACACCTTTGAAATAAACATATTCTTCAGGATCACAGAAACTGATGGCAACGCCCCCTAAGCCTGCACGACCCGTACGTCCAATTCGATGGACATAGGTTTCCGCGACTTCAGGTTGGTCATAAATCAACACATGGGACAACTCATCGATGTCCAAACCACGTGCCGCAATGTCGGTTGCCACAAGAATCTTCACCTGACGCGTTTTAAAGGCGTTTAAGGCCATTTGACGGTTGTTCTGTGACTTATTCCCATGAATGGCTAAAGCCTGTATATTGGCGTGGGATAAAGCCTTAACGATCTTGTCTGCACCGTGTTTGGTGCGTGAGAAGATCAAGACGGATTCCATCTTGATGTCTTTCAAGAGCTTGATCAATAAGCTTACTTTATTATCCTTCGCCACAAAATAAACACTTTGCGAAATGGTATCGACTATTGTGGCTGCAGGTGTAACACTGACCTTTACTGGATCGTTCAAGATGCTTGCGGATAAGTTGGCAATTTCTTTTGGCATCGTCGCCGAGAACAATAAGTTCTGACGCACATGCGGTAGTAAATCAATAATACGACGTACATCATGGATCATCCCCATGTCCAACATCATGTCTGCTTCATCCAAGACAAAGTGTTTGACTTGGTTCAGCTTGATGTGTTTTTGACCGATGAGATCCAACAATCTTCCGGGTGTAGCAACAAGGATGTCAATCCCTAATGCCAAAGCAGTGGTTTGCGGTTTCTGTCCAACACCACCAAATATGGCAATGGATTTCAAGTTTAGGTTCTTACCATAGACTTTAAAGCTTTCTTCAATTTGGATGGCTAATTCACGTGTTGGGGCAAGTACCAAGGCAGAGATAGGACGTAAACTACGTTTGACCGTACTCTGGGATGCCAAGGATTGAAGGATGGGTAGTGCAAAGGCTGCGGTCTTCCCTGTCCCGGTTTGTGCGATGCCTAGGCAATCACGACCTTGGAGGACAAAGGGTATGGCTTGGGCCTGGATGGGTGTTGGTTCGGTGTATCCTTCTTGGATGAGCGCTTTCTTTAGTGGCTCGATTAATTCTAATTCATTAAATTGCATATTACTCCTTAAATAACTTATGTAGTATACGCTTAATTAGAGAAGAAAGCAAAAAAAAAGGTATTCCAGACAGAGTAAAATAAGTGTGGAATAAAAAAGTGGAAAATCCCTTATACTGAAATTACGACTTAACAGAGGAGAGATTTTCCATGTATATTCTAACACAGGTTTTAAACTGTGCAATCCGCGATGTAATCGAAGATCACGTCACGAGCTTCACACAACACTTTCTTGACAGTTTACACAATGGCCCAACCCTCCAAAATTACCTGCATTTAATCCAAGGCACGCAAACGATTTTGAAGCCTTGTCTTCAAACATGCATCACCACCATTTTGGAATCGATGGACCAAACATATCGAGACAGCACCGCACGCAAACAATTCGCCTATGTCAAAGTCAAGCGTTCCCGTACGCTTTGGACGATTCATGGCACACTGACTTACCACAGGACCATCTACCAACCGAAACACGGCGGTCCCTGCTTCTGTTATCTGGATGAGCTCCTTGGTCTACCTCGGTACACCAAGTTCGATCCGAGTGTTTGTGCACATATCCATCAAAGAGCCTCAGAAACCAACAGTCTTGCGCTTCTTGGTCGTTGGATTGGCCAAGATTGCTTTGGCCAGATTGGACGGACAGACCCCTTCATCTCGCGCCAAACCATTCGGAATATCCTGAAGAAAGCCCCTCGGCAATTCACCCTTGAACCTGCCCAGCGAACACCGGAGACCTTGTACATCATGGCTGACGAGAAATACATCGCCATGCAAGGTCAAGATAAGCAAAAGCAGATGATCAAATGTGCGGTAAGCTATGAACACCGTGTCAATATCGAGACAAAACGACCTGGTCTAAGCAATAAAATCATCTTTGCCTCCCTTTCACCGAACTTCTGGGAAGACTTCCTCGAGCGCTTGAGTGAACGTTATGACCTAAGTCAAATCAAACACTTCATTCTTATGGGAGACGGAGCGAACTGGATCAAATCAGGCTGTGAAGTCTTACGAACCTTTAAAGATCAAACGGTCGTCTTCCATTTGGATCACTTCCACTACAAGCAAGCTCTCCATCGCTTCACCTTGGATCCGAGTCGTAAGCGTACAATCGACCAGCTTATCTGTACGCAAGCGACGCATACCGTTCGAAAGGAATTAAAAAGTTACGCTGCTGAGGACTTGAAGCCGACCCAAGCTAAGAGTCTTCAGTATCTCATTCATCACATTCAGGATATCAAGCGTTGTCGTCAAAACCCACAAATCAAGTGTTCCATGGAAGGTCAGATCTCGCATGAGCTCGCTGCCATCTTCTCCAGCATACCCAAAGGGTATTCCCCGCATATCCTGAACACGCTTATTCATCTCCGCTGTGCACATCACAACGGTCTCAATATCTTCCAGCACTCACTCTATCATCAGAATCGTTTTACCCTCGATGCCAGCGCATTTGACTACTCAATCTTCAATACAAAAAAGGATCATGGACGTATCATCCAAGACCCTAAACTCTATAAAGCTGTTCTTCAAAACGTTATAACCAATTTCTAAGATGCAATTTCAGTTAAAACATTTCATAAAATTCCACACTCATTTGACACTAAG
>CAYRIW010000014.1:0-39138 GCA_964424595.1 uncultured Erysipelotrichaceae bacterium
TCTGTGTGACAAAATCATTTTGGATTCAATTGGACAATATCATTTTGGATTTAGAATGGTTCTGAGCACAATCAAGCAAAGTGTTTACTTTTAAGTGTTGTGATGATATAATGCTAAGCACGAGTAGATAAATATATTTACTCCTTGCCTGAAAAGGCCAATAGACCATAAGGAGGTGAACACATGAGAAATTATGAAATCATGTACATCGTCAAAGCTACGTTAGAAGAAGCAGCACGTCTGGAACTCGTTGAGAACCTACATGCCATTCTGACGAACGATGAAGCAGTTGTCAAACACGTTGATGACTGGGGACTTCGCGAATTTGCTTACGAAATCGATGATATGACGAAGGGTTACTATACAGTGTTGAAGGTTGAAGCTAAACCTGAGACGATCAAAGAATTTGATCGTTTGGCACGTATCAATACCAATGTTGTACGTTTCTTGATTCTGAATTTAGAAGATAACTAATAAGGGGACAATTATGATCAACCGTGTTGTTTTGGTAGGAAATCTAACAAGAGATCCTCAGTTTAATAAAACGCAGTCAGGAAAATCCTATGCACGTTTTACGGTTGCGGTAAATCGACGGTTCGGAGGCAAGGACGAAGCTGATTTTGTCAGTTGTGTTGCTTGGGAAAGAACGGCAGATTTTATCTCACAGTATGCGAAAAAGGGTACGACGGTTGGCGTTGAAGGACGCATTACAACAGGGAGTTATGATGATAAGACAACAGGCAAAAAGGTCTATACGACCGATGTGACCTGTGACAATGTTCAACTTATTGGCTCGCGTAATCAATCAAGCGAACCACAGCAGACTTCTCCGGTTCAACCAAAATCAAGTGGTGGTTACTACCCAGATGCGGAAGTTTCGGATGATGATTTCAATACAGGTCCATTACTGGATATCTCCAGTGACGACCTTCCATTTTAGCGAAAGGAGATCTCATGGCATTTAAAAAGCAAAGAGTAGCACGCAAAAAGGTTTGTTACTTCAAAAAAAATAACATTACTGTCATTGACTATAAAGATTTGGAACTTCTGAAGCGTTTCATTTCAGCCAATGGTAAGATTATTCCAAGACGCGTTACCGGAACGGGTGCTAAATACCAACGTTTGTTGGCTACAGCAATCAAACGTGCACGTCAAATGGCTTTACTACCTTACGTAGCCGACTAAAAATCAGAACCTCCATCATGTCGGTGGAGGTTTATTTTATCTATGAAAAAACAAGTAAGAACTATAACTGAAGGATCGATGATGCTTGCCATCATTGGTTTGTTTCTGTTTCTAAATCTACAGACAGCCGGACTGCTACAGGTGTATCTCATCTGGGCGGTTCCTTTGCCCATCATTTTTTATGAAGCTAAATACGGTGTTCGTAATGGCTTGATTTTAAGTGCGGCTGCTTTGATTTTATCCTTTATTATTGGGAATATCGTAACCTTATTCTATATGGGGACAGCAATCACGGTTGGGATGGTTTATGGCTATGGCGTTCGAACAGAGCGCTCCAACATTTGGCTATTGATCAGTACGACCTTATTGACCGCTGTGAGTTTCTTTATTGAAATGGTTTTATTGGCTTCTTTCTTTGGTTATGATATCGTTCGTGAAACCAATGAAATCATCGCATATCTTGGCCAAATCGAAGGCTTGGTAATTCCAGAAGATATGGCCACGTTAGTCTTGGCTGTCTATCCTGTTGCTTTTTTATTCATGGCTTTCCTACAAGCATTTGTGACGCATTTGATCGCAACGGTTTTATTGAAGCGTTTGAATATTGTGACACGTAAAATGAAGCCACTTAATGATTTCAAACTACCGAAATGGATTGGTGTCATCGCTTTAGTTGGTTTATTTGTGGGAAGTCTATTGAATCGTGTTACGGATCAAAATTTAAGAATGGGCATCACTTTGATATTAGTTGTGTCCATGATGACGATCGTAATGGATGCCTTTGTTTTGATTACGATCTACGCACGTAAGACCAATCGAAAATTCTTACCAAGCTTGGCTTTGATTGGTATCTTTTTATTGCCAAGTGTTCTAATCTATGTTTACATTGGATTAGGTTTACTTGATATTTTTACGGATTTCCGTGAGCGTATCGATGTGATAAAAACATCATCATGACGAATCAATATAAGAAGGTAAAACGTCTCATTTGGCTGGTTCTAGTCATTGAGCTTATTGCATTAGCACTCAGTCATTGGGTTTTGAGACTGCCTTTTTCGCTTGTCAATTTTACACTGGTCATTGTCAATCTTGTTTTATTGGTTGTGTTCATTGAATTCTCTGAGGAATATCATAATCAAAGGATTCTAACCATATCCAAGATATTGGGTAAGGATGCGCAAGAAGCTTTCTTGTTTGGGGAAGTGGGTTTGTTGACGATTGACCATAATTATGAAATCACATGGATCAGTGAATTGCTCTATGCACGTTCTTATCAAGTCATTGGTCAGAAAATTATGAATTGGTTGCCAGAGACCAAGCCTTTGTTTAACAATGAAGCGGATGTGGTGCAGGCTACGATCAATGATCATATCTATCAGATACGACGTAAAGAAAATGGTTTGACGCTTTATTTCAAAGATACGACCGAATTATCGATTGTGAGTCGTGCCAGTGAAAACAAGCAGATCGTTTTAGGTTTGATTCACTTTGATAACTATGAAGAAACTACGCAATATGAAGAAGAACAGCGCATCGCTTTAATTGACAGTAAGATTCGTCAAGCTGTTTATAATTGGGCGAATGAGCGTGGTATCTTCATCAAACGTTTAAGAAATAACAGGATGTTGCTGGTTTTGAATGAAATGTTGTTCAATCAAATGGTTGAAGAACAGTTCGCCATCTTAAAGATCGTTCGTGCAGCTTCAAGTGAGTTGGATGTGGCGATCACCTTGTCCATGGCGTTTGCACGTAACTCACTTGAGTTCCCAGAACTTGAAGAAATGGTGAATGGTGCTTTGGCACTTGCACAGAGTCGTGGTGGTGACCAAGTTGCGATCAAGACCTATGGTGAAGATGTCATCTATATGGGTGGCAACAGTGAAGCTGTTGAGAAGCGGAGTAAGGTTCGTGCACGTGTTATGGCGCAAACTTTGAAAGAGTTGATCAATCAATCGAGTAATGTTTTGATTCTTGGACATAAAGAGATGGACTTTGATTGCTTTGGGGCTGCTGTAGTTTTGAGCCGTATCGTAAAATCCTCAGGTGTACCCGTTTCCATCGTAATGCATGGGGCATTGGAAGAGAAGTTGAGCATGGCATACCATGATAAGCGTGATTTATTCTTGGAACAACACCATTTCGTTCAAGAACATGAAACGTATAGTTTGATCAACGATAAAACGCTCTTGGTTATGGTGGATCATCATCTTGCCTCGCAGTCGACTTTACCGAATCTATTAGAAAAGGTGAAGAAGATCGCGGTCATTGATCATCATCGCCGTAATCAGGATTTTACCTTCAATCCATTATTGGTTTATATGGAGACAGCCGCATCGTCCACAACTGAAATGATTGCGGAATTGATTCCTTATCAACAAAGAACCATTGAAATGACGTCCGATGAAGCAAACTTTGCACTGACGGGTATCTTATTGGATACCAATCGTTTTAGAACCCGTACAGGCAGTCGAACATTTGAAGTTGCAGCTTTATTGAAACAGTATGGTGCTGATCCGATCATCTGTGATGGTTATTTGAAAGAAAACTTCCAAGACTTTATCCTGAAAGCGAAAATGATTCAAAATCTTAAGCGCTTTGATCGTGGTATCGTCGTCGCTTCCATGCCAGATGATACGATCGTATCGCGTGCGATGATTTCACAAGCAGCCAATCGTTTGATTGAAGTCAAAGAAGTTGAAGCGGCTTTTGTCCTCAGTAAGATCAGTGAAAAGACCGTCGGTGTTTCAGCTCGATCAAATGGCAATATCAACGTTCATGTTATAATGGAAAAGATGAGTGGAGGTGGGCATTTTACAGCCGCCGCACTCCAACGTGAGAATAGCAGTGTCGAAGAAGTATTTAGCGAATTAGAAATGGTCATTGAACAATGGCTGGCACAAGAGGTTTAACAAATGAAAATAATTCTAATTGAAGATGTGAAGAATGTTGGTAAAAAAGGTGAATTGAAAGAAGTTGCGGATGGTTATGCGCGTAACTTTTTGATTCGTAACCGTTTAGCGGTAGAAGCGACTGCTCACAGCAAAGCAATTCTTGAACAACAGAAACAAGATAAGATCGACCAAGAAATCGAAGACATCAAAAAAGCTGAAGTTTTGAAAGAAAAATTAACGACCATTACTTTAGTTTTCCCAGTTAAGACGGGTGAGGGCGGAAAGGTCTTTGGATCGATCAGTTCGAAGCAGATTGCGGAAGAATTGGTTAAGAAACACCAAATCACCATTGATAAACGTAAGATTCTGGATAATGGACCCTTCAATGACTTAGGCTATTCGGATATTCGTATCGAATTGCATAAGAAGGTTATTGGGACCATCAAAATCCATTTAAAAGCACAATAGTATGAATCAAACATTACCCCATAGCATCGAAGCTGAACAAGCTTTACTCAGCAGTATGCTCGCGTATGCGAACAGTGTCCAAACAGCCGTTGAACTTGGCTTAAGAGCCGAGGATTTTTACATTGAAGCACACAAACGTTTGTTTGGCGTGTTGATGATGATGTATGAAGAGGGTAAGCCGATTGACTATACGTCCTTGGTTTCCAAGCTCAATGACTTGAAACAACTGAATGCAGTAGGGGGAATGGCCTTTATTCTTGAACTATCCGAAGTGGGTGTGAGTTCTGCGAACACTAAATATTATGTGGAATTGATTCAAGATAAGGCGTATGTACGCAACTTGATTCTAACCGCACAGAAGATTGCCCAAGAAGGTTATGATGGCTCATCCGGTGTGGATGACATCATGGACAGTGCAGAGAAACAACTTTTAAACGTCACACGAACACGTCGAACATCTGAGTTCAAGAGTGCGCGTGATGTCATCAAGGATGTATTAGAAAACATCCAAAAAATGAGTGCGAATCATAGCAGTGTCACGGGGACATCCAGTGGTTATCGAGCCTTGGACCGTTTGACCAATGGTTTTCAACGGGGTGATTTGATCATTTTGGCAGCACGTCCTTCAATGGGAAAAACAGCCTTTGCCTTGAATGTCGCTTTGAATGCGGCTCAAATATCGAAACAAGCCGTTGCCATCTTCTCTTTGGAAATGCCAGCGGAACAATTGATCACACGTATGTTATCTGCAAAATCCCGTATTTCAGGTACGATCCTGCGTACGGGTCAATTAAGCAATACCAATGAATGGAATGCACTTAATGAAGCGGCAGCGGATTTGAGACAAACCAAAATCTATATTGATGATTCACCAACGATTCGGGTTGCGGAAATCTTTTCGAAGTGTCGTAAACTTCAAACTGAAAATCAATTAGGATTGATCGTCATCGACTATATCCAATTGATCAGCAGTGGCTCCTCTAAATCCAGTGACAATCGCCAACAAGAAGTCTCTGAAATTTCACGTGGTCTAAAAGCTTTGGCCCGTGAGTTGAATGTCCCTGTCATTGCCTTATCCCAATTATCACGGAGTGTTGAACAACGTGCGGACAAACGACCCATGTTAAGTGACCTTCGTGAATCCGGTGCTTTGGAGCAGGATGCGGACTTGGTTGTTTTCTTGTATCGTTCTGCTTACTATGAAAAAGATGAAGAGCGTCCAAGTACGGAAAAAACAGAAGTCTTGATTTCCAAACATCGTAATGGACCTGTCGGACAGGTTGATTTAGCCTTTGAGAGTAACGTCAATGCTTTCTACAACTTTGCAGAGAATACGGTGAAAGGAAGCAACTGATGCGTAAATTCCTACCCATTCTCCTTGCCCTCATCATGAGTATTGGTATCGTCAGTTTGAACCAACAACTTGAATACAATACCTATGCCAATCTCGAATTGAATACCATCCAAGAAGAAGCCATCATCGAACAAGCGGTCATCTCGGTCAGCCCCAATATCAATACGATTCAAAAAGTATACATGAAGGAACAGCTGATTGGTGTTTTAAGCGAGCAGGCGGACATCGATGCTTTCTTACGTGATGTTTATGCGGAGCGTTATGCTCAAGACTTTCCAAATACGAGTTTAGGCTTTGGGGAAGATATTTTTGTGACGCTTGAAGAGAGTTATATGAGTTACGAAAATAAGGATTCGGATATTTTGAGCTATCTTCGTAACCAAGATTATTTTAGCGTAGAAGCCGATAAAGTCGCGTTCTCCAATGGTGCAGTCATTTATGTCAAGAGTATTGAACTCTTTGAACAAGCTAAAGATCTTTATCTACAAAACTTTATTTCGAAAGAAGCCTTGGATTTGATTCGCATCAATAAACTCCCACCAGAGTTGGTGACGTATGGGACACGCGATATTGGCTTCAATGTAATCGAAAAAGCAAATTATCAACGAGGGATGGCCCCTGCGGCTGAGATCATGACCACGATTCCACAAATCGTGTATTTCTTAAGCTATGGTTATGGGACCGAAATCGAGACCTATACCGTTATTGAATACGATACTGTTGAAGGGATTGCCTATAAATCCGGTTTATCCGCTCAACAAGTCGTAACCATCAATAATGAGAAAATCAAATCCGTTAATCAAATCTTGAACATTGGGGAAGAATTGAATGTGACCTATTTCAATTCGCCCATCAATGTCGTCGTCACTAAAGAACGTCTAGCAAAAGAAACGGTTTATCCACAATCCACGCTCTACGTCAAAGATCCGACCATGCAAGAAGGCTATAGTGTCATCCAAACCAAAGAAGAATTGGGCTATAAGGATGTCAAATACAAAGAAACATTTATCAACGGTGTCATCTCGGAAAGTGTCGTGACAGGTTCGATCGTCATCAAGCAACCTGTTCGTGAAGTCATCCGCATCGGTACAAAAGTTGTTTCAGGCGTTGGCTCAGGCGCTTTACGTTGGCCACTGGGCAGTAATTCTCATGTATCGTGTAAATGGTATTGTTACGGAGGACACCAGGGTGTCGACTTCGTCTACAATGTGAATAAGAATGGTCCAATCTATGCGGCCGATCGTGGAGTCATTGATCGTGTACGTTATGATTGGCGTAATGGCTATAACGTCATGATCAACCACAATAATGGGATGAAGACACTGTATGCACATATGGTTCGCTTCCCACCTGTGAGTGTCGGCCAAAAAGTCGAGAAGGGTGATTTTATCGGAAACGTTGGTAGTACAGGACGTTCAACCGGTGCACATTTGCATCTTGGTGTTTATGTCGATGGTGTAGCCAAGAACCCATGTAATTATTTGGATGGATGTTAAGATGAAGTTCAATGTACTTGCAAGCGGTTCTAAGGGGAACTGCACCTATATACAAGCTGGTTCTACCCAGCTTGTTATTGATTGTGGTGGAACGAAGCGCTATTTGTCACACAGTTTTCACAGTTTGGATGTAGACTTAGCTACAATCGATGCCCTCTTGATCACACATGATCACATTGATCATGTGGCACAGTTGAATCTATTCAAGGATGTATCCAAGGTGATCGCACCTGTACCGCTCATTAAAAGAACAGATGTGCAGATTCTAGAACCTTACCAGAAACATCGCATCAAAGATGTGGACATCACGCCCTTGGTTCTATCGCATGATCGAGCCATGACCTATGGGTATGTGATCGAACACCTCGATGAGAAACTTGTTTATATTACGGATACAGGCTATCTCAAGGCAAATGATTTTACATGGATATTCAATGCGGACTATTATATCTTCGAAAGTAATCATGATGTGGAACTCTTGATGCGGACCTCACGTCCCTATCCAACCAAACAACGGATACTTTCAGACACCGGACATCTAAGCAATGAGGACAGTGCGGCCATCCTTGCTCAAGTCTGTGGTGACAGAACCAGAGAAATCATCTTGGCACATCTCTCCAGTGAAGCGAATGAAGCGGAACTGGCCAAAGCCTGTGTCATTGAAGCATTCATCAAAGTCAATAAAGACTTACAACAGATTAAATTGAACTGTGCGAAACAGTTTGAAATGATTGAAGGAGGAATAAACAATGAAGAAGTTCTTAACATCCACCATCATCTTGCTTTTGTTGATCTGGAATAGTGTTTTAAGCTATGAAGTCTTTTTCAAAGAAGGACAGACAACGGTGAATCCAGATGGAACCATTGTACAGACCGTGGTGACAGAGTTTGACACCAATGTAACACGGGTTGTGGAGAACACCATCGAGAAAGTCGTGGGTATTCAAGCCATTGTCTTTGAAGAAGTCTATTCCAGTGGTAGCGGTGCTATTTTTGACTATGTCGATAACACCGTCCACATCGTAACCAATAACCACGTCATTGAAGATGCGGAACGCATCCAAGTCGTCTTTGCCAATGGTGAAACCGTTGAAGCGACGTTAATGGGATCCGACCTATTTACAGACTTGGCTTTGTTAGAAGCTAAAATTGATTTCAGTGTCGAAGCCTTCCGTTTTGGTGATTCATCCCTTGTCAAAGTGGGTGAAAACGCACTAGCCATCGGCAGTCCTTTGGGCTTGGAATTCCAAGGTTCCGTAACCATGGGCATTATTTCAGGTAAAGATCGTACTGTTCCTGTTGATTTGGATGGGAATGGGACCGATGATTGGGACAGTATCGTCCTTCAGACGGATGCGGCCATCAACCCTGGAAACAGTGGTGGACCTTTAATCAATATGGCGGGTGAGCTCATCGGAATCACATCCATGAAGATTGCGGACAGTTCCGTAGAAGGCATGGGTTTTGCGATTCCTATTAATGAAGTCATTCCCATCATCCAACAACTTAAAGACAATGGTAAGGTCATTCGACCTGTAATTGGTATTTCTGCAGTGAGTGTGGACGAACTGGCAGTCTATCAAAAGAGTTACTATGGTATCCGCTTGGATTTGAACACAGGCTTGTTGATCACGAGTGTTGTGGAAAATAGTCCTGCTTCACGTGCAGGCCTTAAAGAAGGCGATATCATCATGAGTTTTGATCAAGTCAATATTCTAAGCTTTAAGGAATTTAGAAAACTCCTGTATGCGAAGAATGTGGGCGATGTCATATCCATTAGCTATGAAAGAGCTGGGAAAAGTTCCACAACAGCTGTGACGCTTGAATGATCAAGTTGATCGTAGTTGGTAAAATCAAAGAAAAAGCTTTAGAGAGCTTAATTCAGGATTATATCAAACGGATTCAGCCCTTCTCCAAAATTCTAATTGAGGAGATCAAGGATGAACCGAATTATGAGGATGAAGTGAAGAATCTTCATTCACTCTTGAAAGAATCACAATTGATTCTAAGCAAGATCACCAAGGATGATCAAGTCATCCTTTTGGAGCTAAGGGGTAAATTGATTGATTCCATTGAATTGAGCGAACACATGGACAAAGCCATGACCTATGGCTCTAAAAACATCGTCTTTGTGATCGGGGGATCACTGGGTGTTCATGAAGATGTTCGTCAACGTGCCAACATTCTTTGGAAATTATCCGCCAACACCTTCCCGCATGGTATCGTTCGTTTGTTGGTTCTGGAACAAATCTATCGTGCCTTTAAGATTCTGAATAATCAAACGTATCATAAATGAGAAAACGCTTACATTAATTAATTTAAAGGGTTTCCTAGGAAATCCTTTTTTATTGTATTTACATTATATTTAAGCTAAAATAGAACCAACAGTAGGAGGGTAGTTTTATGAAACAAATTAATGTATTGGTAATTGATCCCGTTGGACTGCATGCGCGTCCAGCCACAGTGGCTGTGAGTGCGGCTAGCCGTTTCAAATGTGAAGTCAAAGTTGCGTTTAAAGGTCGTTCAGTAAATATGAAATCGATCATGGGTGTTATGTCCTTGGGTATTCCAACGCAATCGGAAGTTATGATTTCGTGTGAAGGTGAAGACGAAGACGACGCAATCAAAACAATCGAAGATGTATTAAGAACTCAAAAGGTCATTCAATAAATAGAATGTCATAAAATGAAGATGATCTCATCTTCTTTTTATTATCAAGGGAGAAACATGCAAAAAATAATTGAACATTGGAAGAATCATCCGAATTTGGATCCAAAACTCAGAGCTGAATTTGATCGCTTAAGTGAAACGGAACTGAGTGATGCGTTCTATACGAACCTGGAATTTGGGACGGCTGGAATGCGTGGATTATTAGGGGTCGGTTGTAACCGTCTGAATGTACATACGATCCGTAAGGCGAATGTGGCATTTGGGCGTTATTTGAGTCAATATCCTGATGTGTCTAAGAAAGGTGTGGCGATCGCTTATGATAATCGTCATATGTCCAAAGAATTTGCAGAAGAATCCGCGAAGGTTTTAGCAAGTTTCAATATCCCATCGTATGTATTCACAGCTCTACGGCCTACACCAGAACTCTCCTATGCCGTACGTGAACTAGGATGTGAAGGCGGTATCGTCATTACCGCATCGCATAATCCTAAGGAATACAATGGTTATAAAGTCTATGATCAAAGAGGCTGTCAATTGATTCCTGAATTGATCGACCAGGTTATTGCGGAAATCAATGCCATTGAAGATGAACTTGAAATCAAAGTGAATTTGAGTGATGAGCAAAAAGCCTTGATTCATTGGATTGATAAAGAAATCGATGAGCCGTACATCCAACGCGTTCTTGAAATACAAAATCGTAAAGATATGGATAAGTCCAATGTGAAGATCGTCTTTACCCCACAACACGGCACCGCTTTGATGTCGGTTGAAGCCGTGTTCAAACAAGCAGGTTATCCTTATGTTTTGGTCGAGGAACAATGTTCTTTCGATCCCAATTTCTCTCAAACAAAATCACCCAATCCTGAAGAAAAGGTTGCGTATGAAAAAGCCATTGAACTTGCCAAGCAAGTTGGGGCGGACGCGGCACTGAGTACCGATCCTGATGCGGATCGTGTCGGGGTTGTGGTTCGTCATCATGACGAGTATGTTTTATTAACCGGTAATCAAACAGGTTCGATCTTGATCGAATACCTTTTACGTACCAAGAAGGAAATGAATGCACTTCCTTCGAATGCGGTCATCTTCAACACAGTCGTCACATCCGATCTCGGTGAAAAAGTTGCTAAAAGCTATGGGGTTGAAGTTGAAAAGACCTTGACTGGTTTTAAATTCATTGGTGAAAAGATTGCGAAGTATGAAGTCACGAATGAAAAATCCTTTGTGTTAGGGTATGAAGAAAGTTATGGTTATTTGGTTGAGCCCTTTGTACGAGACAAAGATGCGATTCAAGCGTGTTTGATTCTTGCGGAATGCATTTCATTCTATAAACATGAAGGCAATACCTTGGTGGATGTGTTGAATGAACTCTATGCGACCTATGGTTATCACCATGAAGATCAAGTGTCGCTCACACTTAAAGGTTCTGAAGGATCGCAGAAAATTAAAGCAATCTTGGATCATTTCAGAACACAAGCCATTCCTTCGTTTGCTGGATTAAAGGTTGTGGCTAAGGAAGATTACTTGTTAAAACAGCGTACTGTTGGTACGAATATTACACCATTGGATTTTCCACCATCGGACGTCATCAAATACACTCTTGAAGATGGAAGTTGGTTGGCTATCCGACCATCAGGGACGGAGCCGAAGTGTAAGTTCTATTTCTGTGTCTTAGGCAAAGATGAAGCAGAAGCGAAGGCGAAATTTAAAGCAATACATGAGAATTTAAATACCCATTTAAATTAGGGAGGGGACCGATGTTCAAACAAAGAATAAATGAGAAATTCCATCAAGGTCACTGTCTGGATGCCCATAAGTATTATGGAGCCCACTTTGACTATGAGAGCGCACCTGGTGTACGTTTCACAACCTATGCCCCGAATGCACGGAATGTTCAATTGATTGGATCTTTCAACAATTGGGAAAAACCCTTGAATTTAGAGCGTTTGAGCGATGGTTCTTGGACGGTCTTTGTGCCAGATGTGGCAGAGTGGACCTTATATAAATATAAAATCGAACAAGCCGATGGCAATTGGGTTGAAAAGAGTGACCCCTATGCCTTTGCGTCTGAACTTAGACCCAAGAGTGCGAACCTCGTCGTCAACCTTGGCAATTTCCCTTGGCGTGATCAAATGTGGGTCAATCGTCGTGAGAAGTATTTCGATAAACCCATGAACATATATGAGCTTCACCTTGGCAGTTGGATGAAGCGGGATGCGCATGAATGGATGAATTATGAAGAGATTGCACATCAACTGATTCCATATGTCAAAGAAATGGGCTTCACGCACATTGAATTGATGCCTCTCACGGAGTATCCGTTTGATGGATCCTGGGGTTATCAAGCCCATGGTTATTTCTCATTAACATCCCGTTATGGTACACCAAAACAGTTCATGACCTTTGTGGATGAATGTCACCTTAATGATATTGGGGTTATCTTAGATTTTGTACCTGTTCATTTTGTTAAGGATAACTTTGGTTTACGCAGCTTTGATGGTACACCTTTGTTTGAATACCCTAACCCTCATGATGCGAACAGTCAATGGGATACCTTGAACTTTGATTTATGGAAAGAAGAAGTTCGTAGTTTCTTGCTTTCTTCCGCAAGTTTCTGGTTGGAGACCTACCATGTGGATGGATTAAGGATCGATGCGGTCTCAAACATCATCTTCTGGCATGGCAATAAGAACAATGGGACCAACGATGGGGCGACAGCCTTCATTCGTCGTCTGAATTACTATCTGAATGTCCGTTATCCAGGGGTCATCATGATGGCTGAGGATTCATCGGATTATCCTAAAGTAACGCATCCGACGACAGAAATGGGCTTAGGTTTTGACTATAAGTGGGATCTGGGTTGGATGAATGATACCTTGAAATACTATTCACTAGACCCAGTTTACCGTCAGTTCCACCATCACCAACTCACATTCTCAATGGCCTACTTCTACTCCGAGAACTTTATCCTACCTTTATCACACGATGAAGTCGTGCATGGAAAGGGAACCATCATCAATAAATTATGGGGTGACTATAAACAAAAGTTTGCCCAAGCACGTAATCTCTATGCCTACATGTACTCGCATCCTGGCAAGAAATTGAACTTCATGGGCAATGAACTTGCGCACTTCAGAGAGTTTGATGAGAATGTCGAACAAGATTGGTTCTTGTTAGGCTATCATACGCATCATTCCTTTAATCGTTTCTTTAGAGATCTATCACACATCTATAAGCATCACAGCTGCTTGAGTCACCATGACTATAAGCACCATGGTTTCAAGTGGATCGATGCGGATAATGCAAGTCAGTCGATCTACAGTTACTACCGTGAAGATGAAGAGAGTGTCGTGATCGTAATCTTGAATATGACGCCTGTTTCGTATGAAAACTATCGCATTGGTGTTCCTTATAAAGGAAGCTATACCGAAATCATCAATACAGAAAAAGATATCTATGATGGATGTAATATGTGCAACTTTGAGCCTCTTGTGTCGGGAAAACATGAAGCCCACCGTTTTGATAACAGTATTTTAGTCCGAATTGCACCGTTTGCGGGTGTTTATTTGGAAATGAAAAAATAATGACCAATCAACACACATGTGTTAGAATGGGAAAGGTATTTTAGGGAGGCTCTATGTTTAAAGATAAATTTGAATTTAAACGTGATTTCACACAACGCGTTGTGGAACTGTACGGACGTTCGGTTGAACAGTCCCATATAACAGAACGATACATCGTATTGGGTGAGATGGTACGTGACTATGCATCCATACACTGGAAGGAAAACAAAGAAGCCATCGCTCAGCTCGAAGCGAAGCAGATGTTCTATTTCTCAATGGAATTCTTGATTGGTCGTTTGATGACCAACAACTTGATGAACTTGGGAATCTATGAAATCGTCCGCGATGGTCTCAAAGAATTGGATATCGATTTGAATCAACTCGAAGATATGGAATCCGATGCAGGTTTAGGCAATGGCGGCTTAGGTCGCTTAGCAGCTTGTTTCTTGGATTCTTTAGCTTCTAAGTCCCTGCCAGGACATGGTAACTGTATTCGTTATGAATATGGATTATTCAAACAGAAGATCGTGGATGGAGCTCAAGTTGAAGTTCCAGACCAATGGTTGCGTTTAGGAAATGTTTGGGAAGTTCGTAAACCAAAACATGCGGTTGATGTAAAGTTTTGGGGTCGTATTGAAATGGTCAAGCGTGATGATGGACGAATCGCTTTCAATCAAGTCGATTGCGAACACATTCGTGCGGTTCCATATGATATGCCAATTGTTGGCAAATCGACAGATACGACAAACACACTCCGTTTATGGAGCGCTGAAGCCAGCGATACTTTACCTGCGAATAAAGACTTTAGACAATACATCACAGAAGTTCGTGAAATCTGTCAAAACGTTTATCCCGATGATTCGACGGAACATGGACGTTACTTGCGTCTCAAGCAACAATACTTTTTTGTGTCCGCAGGCTTAATTGCTTATTTTAAAGCACATCTCCGTGTATATCCGAATTTGGATAATCTACCTGAGAAGGTTGTTTTCCAATTGAACGACACCCATCCTGTTTTGGCCATCCCAGAAATGATGCGCTTGCTTATGGATGAGTATGATTATGATTGGGACAGTGCTTGGAATCTCGTGAATAAGTGCATTGCCTATACCAATCATACGGTCATGGCGGAGGCACTTGAGAAGTGGCCGGTTCACTTCGTTCAATTGTTATTGCCAAGAATTTACATGATTATCGAAGAAATCAATCGTCGTTTTGTCGAACAAGTCAAAACGGATTTCCCGGAAGATGATGGCTTGGTTAAACGTGTATCCATCATCAAAGATGGTCAGATCCATATGGCCAACTTAGCCATCGTTTCCAGTATGTCGGTCAATGGTGTTGCGAAACTCCACACTGAAATTCTGAAGAACGATGTCATGAAAGATTTCTATAAGATCTTTGAAGCCAAGTTTAACAATAAAACCAATGGGATTACCCATCGTCGTTGGTTGGTTTATTCCAACCCACAACTTAAGGCATTATTAGACAAGACAATCGGGGATGATTATGTTTATCAACCTGAACATCTTCTCAATCTGATGAAGCATGTGGATAAGAAGCGTCTTCAAAAGGATTTCTTGAAAGTTAAGCAAGAACGTAAAGAGATCTTAGCAAATTATATCAAACAAGTGACTGGCATCGAAGTCGATACCAAGTCCATCTTTGATGTTCAAGCGAAACGTCTACATGCCTACAAACGTCAACTCTTGAATGTGATGCACATCATCTATCTGTACCAGAAGTTACAGAATGATCCTGAATTCACCATGTATCCAAGAACGTTCATCTTTGCGGCGAAAGCAGCACCTGCTTATTACTTCGCGAAGAAAGTCATTCGTTTGATTCATGCGGTCGCGGATAAAGTGAATAACGATCCACGTATCAGTCAATTCATGAAAGTTGTCTTTATTCCGAATTATAACGTGTCGATAGCGGAAATCTTGATGAACGCAGCGGATGTGTCTGAGCAGATCTCCACAGCGGGCAAAGAAGCTTCGGGTACTGGAAACATGAAGTTCATGATGAACGGTGCTCTAACCCTAGGAACTTTGGATGGGGCGAATGTTGAGATCCACGAACACGTGGGATCTGAATATGATGTCATCTTTGGTATGAAGGTTGAAGATATCGAAGACCTTAAACTCAAGGGTTACGATGCTTGGGCTGTATTGAACAGTGATCTTGAATTGAAAGCAATCGTCCAATCCTTTGTGGATGGTAGCTTCAGTACAAACATTGAAGAATTCAGAGTTATTTATGATGAATTGATGTTTAGAAACGATGAATATTACTTACTGCAAGACTTCCGTGCTTATGTGGAAGCCCAACAAGAAGTTGAACGTCGTTATCTTGATAAAGAATACTGGGCACGTATGTGTCTGGTGAATATTGCTCAATCCGGTTTCTTCTCTTCGGATCGTACGATTCAAGAGTATGCGGATGAGATTTGGAAGATTAGACCGATTAGTGACTAAAGCAGCGTAAGCTGCTTTTGTGTAGCGTAAGCTGCTTTTATGTAGCTAAGAACAAGGAGTTTTATGCGTATTAAATCAACCATTATTTTATTAATGCTTTTTCAACTCATGACCACGATGACGATGGCCATGGTTTTATCAATTGCCCCTGCGATGGGAGAATTTTTCAATATCGAAATCGCACTGGTACCTTATTTGAACATTGGCTTTGTCGTATCTGGGATGTTGGTTCCGATCTTTGGCTATTATGCAGATAAACAAGGTGTCAAAAAGATTCTTGTCTTAGGTGCTTTTCTATTCAGCTTTGGGACCTTATTAACGGCCTTTGCCAAGAGTCCAAGCATCTATTTCTTCACACGTATGCTCATTGGGATTGGCCACAACGTTTTCTTTGCATTGGTTGCGAACTATGCATCGCGTTTAGTTGAACCGCGACTTTTCATCAAACTATCGGGATATTTCAAGCTGGCCTTTGCGAGCGGCATCTTCATCGCTCCCATCATGGGTGCTTTGGTGGTTTCAACCATTGGCTTTCAAAACTATTATCTAATTGTTTTCACAATAACCATGTTATTGGCATTGATTCTCACACGCATCCCACATGTCGAGAATATCAGTTCGAGTCCCATTACTTTGTCCGATTTCAAGGCACTCTTTAAGTATCCCTTTGTATGGTGGATGATGGCGATGACGTTCTTGGTGTTCTTAGCACCGAATACGATCTACACTTTTTTAAGCATCTATCTAAGCTCAGTCGGACAAACCCAACAACAAATCTCGCTTATTTACACGATAACAGGCGTTGGGGCAGTCCTATCAGGTTTTGTCATTCTATTCTTAGGCCATCGATACTCATTGCGTGATTTATTACGCTATGGTGTCATGGGCGTTATCTTCACCTTGATTTTCATCTTCCCTTTGAATGCTTGGATTTTGGTTCCAGCACTCTTGGTGTTCTCGCTTGCTTTGGATTTGGTTGTAGGTGTCCTATTCCCTGTCGCATCCACCATGCCGGTTAAGAACCCAGCCAGTCTAACCGCAACCTTAAGTTTAACGATGTCTGTCACTGCTTTGGTGACGAGTTTGATCAATCCTTTGTTATTTGCTCGCTTTGGATTCCAGTTCCTATTGGGAATGGTCGCAATCAGTGTAACGCTGGGGTATTTTGCGATGCGTAAAGGCTTAAGTGCGATAGAACAACACGAAAATAGATAAGCTGATTACTGTCTAGTCGTAGGCATTTTATAATGATATTTACTAACGATGCCAAACATAAACATCCAAGTTTGTGAAAATCGAGTATAATCGTATAGAAGGAAGTGAAGTATTATGCGAAAAGTAAATCGTTTTGAGGCACATCTGGATGACTATGGCATCATTACGGCGTATTTGTCCAAAGAGTTTTATCAAGGACGAAGTGACGTCTTCTACCTTAGAGATGAAAATGGAAAATTAACCAAGTGCTCTATTTTTAATTATGAGCAATCCGGGAATGACTTTTTTAAATATACCCTAGGGGTTGAAGACATCATTGAGATTGGCAAACGCTATGACCTTTTAGAGGAACATGGTCTTTTTGTCGTACTTCAGTACAGCTTGATCACAAAGACCCAGCGTTTTGATGAAGAATTCTTTTATGACGGGGATGACTTAGGGGCTACGATTCAAGCAGGAAGAACCTATTTTGCTTTATGGGCACCTACCGCTACACGTGTCGTCATCGAAATCTTTGAGAAGAAGGGACCCTTGGTCATTGAACTCAATCGTCAAGAAAAAGGTGTCTTCACCTACCATCTTAGCTACAATGCGCATGGTTCGAGTTACTTGTATCATGTGTTGGTTAATGGGAATTGGACGACCACAACGGATCCTTATGCGACGGGTTCAACCGTGAATCATCAACGCTCGGTTGTGATTGATTTTGATCAAATCAAAGCCCAACAAAGCTATAAACTTCCTGTTTTAAAGCAAGCAACAGATGCGATCATCTATGAATTGAGTATCCGTGACTTCACATTACAGCCGGAATCCAATATCAAGCATCGCGGACAATTCCTAGGTTTGACGGAAACAGGAACGAAAACCTTAAACGGTGTATCAACTGGTATCGATCACATTAAGGAACTCGGGATCACTCATGTCCAGATTATGCCGATGTATGATTTTGCGACCGTGGATGAACACAATGTATCTTTATTTTATAACTGGGGTTATGACCCGATGCAATACAATGTGCCTGAAGGAAGCTTTGCCTCGAATCCAGATGACCCAATCGGACGGATTGAAGAAGCACGTAAAATGGTTGAAGCCTTCCATAAACAAGGCATCCGTGTGAACATGGATGTGGTTTACAACCATATGTATGATATGGAAGCCAGTTCGTTTGAGAAAGTAGTTCCTTATTACTTCTTTAGACGATCACAATCGGGTCAATTATCGAATGGATCCTTCTGCGGCAATGATGTGGACTCGAATCGTTTGATGGCGCGTAAGTTCATCAAAGACAGTGTCAAACATTGGATGACCCACTATGATGTGGATGGCTTTAGATTTGACTTGATGGGTGTTTTGGATGTGGATACGATGAATGAAGTCGAAGCACTTTGTCGTTCAATCAAAGCTGAAACCATGATCTATGGTGAAGGTTGGAATATGCCAACATCTTTACCAGAACAACTAAAAGCCAATCGCTACAATCAACATTTGATGCCCAATATTGGTCATTTCAATGATTTCTTCCGTGAACATGTCAAAGGTAAAACATCCCATGAGGAAATCAATGTTAAAGGATATTGTCTTGGCGATACCAATTACATTGAAGCAATGAAAGCGTGCATGTTGGGGACGGCCGTTGCCAATCGTACGCGTTTGTTCGATCGTCCAGATAAGTCGATCAACTACATTGAATGCCATGATAATCACACCGTTTGGGATAAGCTCAAGGAGAGCAATAAGGAAGATAATCGTGATGTCCGTATCAAACGTCAGAAACTCTTGTTAAGTGTGACCTTATTGGCACAAGGCATTCCGTTTATCCACAGTGGTCAGGAATTCTGTAGAACAAAGAATGGCTTACACAACACCTATCGTAGCCCTGACAACATCAATCAGTTGGACTGGACACGTAAAGAACGTTATCTGGATGTGTTCAATTATACGAAGGATATGATTCAACTCAGGAAGATGCTTCCGATATTGCGTTTGAACGATCCTGAATTAATTGAGCAACGTGTGAGTTTCCGTGAATGGGATGGGATGTTGGTGATCAATTACAAATGTGAGCAATCGAAGCCTTATGAAGAAATTTGGATCTACATCAACCCAACCAATCAGATTTATTATGAAAGCTTTCCAGCATTTGTTAAAGTAATTGCCAATGAAGCAGGTTTGATTGATGGTGTCATGGTTCAAAATGCAACGATCAATCCCTATACCTTGGTTGTATTTGCGAAATAGCATTGATGAGATATTTAACATCCATCTCTTTTGTAATCGATTTCAACACTCTGTACAGCACATTGCACAAGTCTTCGCTATAATGGATTTGCGAGGACTTAAACTATGATTGAAAAGAAGTGGTGGATGCAGGCAGTTGGATATCAAATCTATCCAAGAACTTTTTATGATGCAAATCAAGATGGTGTCGGTGATTTAAGAGGCATCATTACTAAACTAGACTACTTGAATGAACTTGGAATCGATCTGATCTGGATCGGACCTTTTTATCGTTCACCGATGGATGACAATGGCTATGATGTCAGTGATTTCTATGATGTGGATCCGATGTTTGGGTCTTTGGACGATGCGAAGGAATTGATTGAAAAAGCCCATGCGAAGGGAATTCGTATCATTTTGGATCTTGTGTTGAATCACACCAGTGATGAACATCCATGGTTCATGGAAGCACGTTCCAGTGTGGATAATCCGAAACGGGATTACTATATTTGGCAAAAGGGTAAAGAAGTGGAGGGTAAGCTTCTTCCGCCGACCAATTGGGGTAGTTTCTTCGAAGGCTCCGCATGGAACTACGATGCGAAGACCGAAGAATTCTATATGAAGATCTTCTCCAACAAAATGCCGGACTTGAATTGGGCCAATCCAGAACTGCGTGAAGAGATGTTTAAGGTTGCGCGTTGGTGGCTGGACCAAGGTGTTGATGGCTTCCGTGTAGATGCGATTGCACATTTAGCAAGAGATCTAAGTTTTACAGACAGTGAACTTCCTTTGAATGATCATGGGGTTGCGCCAGATTGGGCTAAATTCTCCAATCGTGAAGAACTCTTCGACTATATCCATGAGTTCAATGAAAAAGTTTTGAGTCACTACGATTGTATGAGTGTCGGTGAAGTGGGTGGTGGTGCGAAGATTGAAGCTGGCGTTCGCTATGCCGGCTACGATGCCCAAGCCTTCAATATGGTTTTCAACTTTGATCATTGTTGGTCAAAAGGTGGAATGGATATCTTGAATGATGACGATAAGATGATCGTCGATGTCGTTCAACTTAAAGAGAATATGGCCTATTGGATCAATGGCATGAAGGATAAGGGATGGTTGCCCCATTATTGGTTGAACCATGATCATCCACGCGTCATCTCACAATATGGGGATCCTGAACACCACCATCGTTTATCTGGAATGATGTTGGGAACCATTCTTTTGACCCTCCCTGGGACGCCGTTTATTTACAATGGTGAAGAGATTGGGATGACCAATGTAGATTATGAAAGCATTGATGATTTCAAAGATGTCTGGGTTAAGAATAATGCCCCAGCATTATTAAAGAAATATCCATTGGAATTGGTATTAAGACATTTAAGAAGAACATCGCGTGATAACGCACGGACACCCATGCAGTGGACAGATGAAGTCTATGCAGGCTTCAGTACGGTTGAACCAATTCAAAAGATTAATCGCAATCGTTTATGGCTGAATGTGGAAGCGCAAGAAAAGGATGAACAATCGATTCTCAATCATTATCGAAGATTGATTCATTTAAGAAAGAATCCAGAATATCTAGAGACCTTGGTGTTTGGGGACTTTGCTTTATTGGATCCTAAGAACCCAGATGTCTATGCATACACACGAACTTCAAATCAGAAGAGAATCACCGTGATTGCGAACTTTAGACCAACAACGATTAAATTTGAGCACCAAGCCAAAGCTTTATGTCTATCGAACTACTTGGATACAAAATTGAACATCACTGAACTTAGACCTTATGAAGCCATCGTGTTCGGGGAATAGATGCAAACGCTTGTCTATGTGAATGTAGCCCATGCGGATCGAAGAGCCTTTGAACACTTCTGTGAGAGCTCAGGCTATGTACATGAAGCTTTGAATGGTCAGGGTTTCCGACTGACGCTAAGCCAACGTGAATGTGTGCAACTTAAGCTTTTGTTTCATCAGCTTCAAGATGACTTTGGGACGCAATTAGTTGGAGTTGTAGGCTTTGAAGATGATGCGATCATGCGTTTGGCCATCGAGATTGCGGAGCACACTGCGAGTGGACAGTTGATGGAGTTAGCAGACTGTTTGTGGCTGAGTGTCGAACAGAAAGACTTCAGATTGTTAGAGGCACTAAGAAACAAATTAAGACTACTCCACAATGATTTGATTGATACGGTTTCCATGTATCTAAGCTGTTCAAACAATGCGGTCTTAGCAGCAGAGTATCTCTATCTTCACAGGAATACATTCAACTATCGTTTGGATAAATTCCATGAAGAGACCAAGATCGATGTACGTGATATCCAACTCAGCAGACTCTTACAACTCTATTTCGTGATGAATGAACGTCTAAAAGATTGATTTGTGCACAGTGCACATTCAATCTTTTATATTCAGTGGTATACTCAAATCAAGCGAGGTTAATATGGCAACATTACAACTAAAAAACATTAATAAGATTTATGACAACAACGTCCAAGCGGTCTTTGATTTCAACTTGGAAATCTCAGATAAAGAATTCATCGTCTTGGTCGGACCTTCCGGTTGTGGGAAATCCACGACATTGCGTATGATCGCAGGTTTGGAAGACATCAGTTCCGGTGAACTTTGGATCAATGAACAATTGGCCAATGATAAAGCACCTAAGGATCGTGACATCGCGATGGTGTTCCAATCCTACGCATTGTATCCACACATGACTGTCTATGAAAACATGGCTTTTGGTCTACGTTTAAAGAAACTGCCTAAAGATGAAATCGATCGTCGCGTTCACGAAAGTGCGAAGATCCTTGAAATCGAACAATATTTGGATCGTAAACCTAAAGCACTCTCCGGTGGTCAACGTCAACGTGTGGCCTTGGGTCGTGCAATTGTTCGTAATGCGCAAGTCTTCTTGATGGATGAACCTTTGAGTAACTTGGATGCGAAGCTTCGTGTTCAAATGCGTTCGGAAATCATCAAACTTCATGAACGTCTCAATGCGACAACCGTCTACGTCACCCATGACCAAACGGAAGCCATGACCATGGCTACGCGTATCGTCGTCATGAAAGATGGCTATATCCAACAAATCGGTACACCGAAACAAGTCTATAACACACCGGCCAACATGTTCGTAGCGAACTTCGTTGGAGCCCCTGCGATGAACTTCATCAATGGAAAATATGTAAAAGGTCGTTTTGAAGTCGATGGCCAAAGTTTCATGGTTCCTAAAATGTTCCATGATCAATTGAAGAACTACGATGGCAAAGAATTGGTGTTGGGCATTCGTCCAGAAGATATTCATTACGAAGGTATCGTTGCGGAAACGTTCCCGGATACACCGTTTGATTTCAATATCGAAGTTTCTGAACTCTTGGGTCATGAATTCATTCTTCATGGTCAATTCGGGGGTCAGAAGATGTTGGCAAAAGTCGCTTCCCGTGTTGATGTGAAGGCGCATGACACCATTAAGTTGGCAATGGATGTGTCCAAACTTCACTTCTTTGATAAGGAAACGACCAAAGCGATTTTCTAGCATGCAAGTTCTACGTAATCAAATGATTTATCAGGTCTTTGTGCGGAATTATTCCGCGCAAGGAACCTTCAAAGCTTTAACCTCAGACCTTAAGCGCATCCAAGCGTTGGGTACGGATATCCTTTACTTAATGCCAATCCAACCGATTGGGGAATTGAATCGTAAGGGAACATTCGGTAGCCCGTATGCCATCAAGGATTATTGCGCATTAAGTCCTGATCTTGGGGATTGGGATGATTTTAAGGAACTGGTCGATCAGACCCATGCCTTGGGCATGAAGTTGATGCTGGATATGGTTTTCCACCATACGGCACCCGATCATCCATGGACCGTTGAACATCCTGAATTCTATCATTGGAAGAATGGTAAACTCTCGAATAAAGTTGGGGATTGGTCGGATATCGCAGATTTTGAGTTTGAGGATAATCCAAAACTCATCGAGAACTTGACCGATGTCTTGCGTTTCTGGATTAAAAAAGGTTTGGATGGATTTAGATTCGATGTGGCATCGATGATTCCACATCACTTCTATCAAAGTGCTTTCCCAGCGGTATTGAAATTGAATCCAGATTTGATTTTCTTAGCAGAAAGTGTTGATCAAAACTTCGTGGACTACCTGCGTTACCATGGACATACCTGTCTGAGTGATGCGGAGCTGTATGCGTATTTCCATATTCTCTACGATTATGACAATCAATCGCAGTTCTTGGGCTATCTTCACAACGAACTACCTTTAAAGGATTTCATCATGGCGCATCGTCGTCAGGAACGCATGTATCCTGTCGATTATGTCAAAGCACGCAACGTGGAGAACCACGACAATCATCGTATCCAAGCGTATACACAAGATAGATATAAGACCTTGAATTGGTTGGCTTATGTCTTTATGGCCAAGGGCATCGCATTCTTGCATTTCGGTGTAGAGACCGTGAGCGATCATCTTTCATTCCTCTTTGAAAAGGATCCCGTGGACTGGTCGAAGATCGATGTGGAGTTCGTGGATTGGATTACGAAGCTTGCGAAACTCAAGAAGCAGGAAATCTTTGCACAGAATGCAGGGTATAAATTGATTGATCATCCTAAAGATGTCATTCATATTGAATATCAGAATAAAGAAGAACGTCTCGTTATTCTCTGTAACATCTCGCGTTCTAAAGGTATGGTTCGCATCGATTGTGAGGAAGGTGTGTATAAACATCTGATCACAGGCGAAGATGTGGATATCCGACATGGACAAGTGATGTTGGGTGACTATCCAATTATCTTCAAAGTTTAAATGAATTCAAAAAGAGCGGAATCAATGATTCCGCTCTTTGTTTCTACTTAGCTTTGATTTCGAAGATTTTGACTTCGCCTTTTTTAAACCAGATCCGTACATTCCGTGTACTTTCAATGAACACGTCTGTTTCATTCTCTGCATTTTCAGAAGAGAAGATTTGCTTTAGGATGGTGCCTTCATTGTTAAACGCATCAGGTAATGTATCCAAACGCACCCAATGTTCCTTGTCGTGACCATAGTCCGTATTCGCAATGACCAAAGTCATTTTATTGCGTCCTTCATAACCGAAACCAGCAGCGGTATCCCAAGGAGCACTGAAGCCAAGTGGATAAACCTTATCCATCTTAACGAGTGAACTCATGATCGACTGACGAATCTTAGCGGCTTTCTCCATGGTTTCAACCATTTCCCAGCGACGTGGGTGAAGATAGTGCAATTGGTAACGATCGAATAAGGCAAGCTTGCCATAATACGGATCGTTTTTATCCAAAGCCTCGGCTTCATTTGGTTTACAATCCAAGCCGGTATTCATTGGTTGACGTTCGAAGAACTCTTGACCCGAATTCAAGAATGGAACTGCATTTGGCACAAAGAGATTGAAGACACTTAACATCTTCGCTAAGACTTCTTCACCATTACGGGCGGCCAAACGTGGGGTATCATGCGTTTCTCCACAAGCAAAGACTGGTGAAGGTAGATTCATGGCACTGTAGGCAAAGGCATTGAACATGCCTTCATATACGCGTGGTTCACGGATGAAGCCATCACCAATGATCATGTTGTAGCCTTTATCAATGGAAGCTTGAGCATTCTCGATATCCAGTTCCTCTGCGATGAAGCAGAAGTTAGAATCAATCTTCTTAGCCTTTGAAATGATCATGTCAATGAGTTCAACCGGTAAGGCATGACCCATGTCGATACGAGCCCCATCAATCCCAAATTCGGTTTGATAGTATGGAATGATATCACTCAAGAGTTCCCACAGTGGCATGTTGGGTTGACTGCCTGGATTCAAACTGCACTTCGCCACATCAAATAAGATATAAGGATTGAATTCACCCAATTCATCTAGGAAAGGCTGTGAGTTGATCGGATGATCATTGTACATTCTAAAGAAAGTCACATCACTCCACGCGGGTTGAGGATCATTGATGTGATCCGAGAACGCTGGGGCAACCGTCATATCGAAGTATTCTTGAACCAAATCCAAGATTTCTTTGGTGTTCTTCTTAGACTTATACGCCTTAACCATCTTCTTCCATTGTTCAGGGTTCAAATCACGTGGATTCTTACGGAACTTATGGAGATGTTCCTCTACACTGGGGGAACTGAAGAGTTCTTTGAAATACTCTTTCTTAGCAGGTAGGGTCGATTTCAACCCTTCAACCATCGGTGGACGATAATCTTCCAAATCCTTATGATCGATCCAATAGAACCAATCCGGATGATCGATGATCAAATCGGAGTTGACGGAATTTGTTCTCGGGATGATGTCGATGATGACCTTCATGTCCAAGGCATGTGCAGCTTCCACAAAGGCTTTGAATTCATCATTCACTGTTGTGGCATCGCCTGTCATCGGATCTTTTAAACCTTCATCTAAAGCAAAGAAGTTGGATACACCATAAGGAGAACCCAGTTCACCTTTCTTATCTTTAAGTGAATACTTTGCGATAGGGAGTAGATATAAGACATCAATGCCCATGCGTTTCAATAAAGGAAGATACGCCAATGTCTTTAGGAAAGTGCCGGTGTCTTTAAGATGATATAGATTCTGGTCTTCAAGCTTACCTGTACGATCATGATCATAGCTTCCAGATGTACGAACCATCATGGAATAAGCACTGCTCTTGCGGATCCAGTTACCATTATCGAAACCCTTGTCCACAGGATGATCCAAATAATAACTGCGTAATTCATTGGATGTTTGTTTTAGAAAAACATCCTCAATCAAACTTTGATAGAAGTGATACGGATTGACAAGCACATTGCCATCATTGACCTTGATTTTGGAACCTTTATAATCAAAAGCCAACCAGGTATCTGGAATGGCATAGTTGAAGATTTCATGGTTCTTCTGCGTCTGTTTCGCGAGTGCTTCTCTGATTTTGTTTAAGTTGGTACTCATAGTTTCCCTCCAGTTTCATTCTAGCATAAAGCTTAAAACGTTGTTAATGATAAAGCCAGAGATTAGGGTGTAATCGATTACTTAAAGGGTTAATTGACATATGGATGGATACGATAGTGTTTGAACTTATGAAAGCGTTTTGGTAAACTAATGAAGATGAAAAAATCGATCCTGATTTTACTTGCGATTCTCATAAGTTCTACACTCATGTTGGGCTTATTTTTAGGTACACAAGCATTACGTAAATGTGATCTAGAAGAGGATCTGGTTTGTTATAACGATGAGCTGAATCGCTATGAATTTGAAGAAGGCGCAAGTTTAGTCGTGGAAGTGGATAATGCGGAATATGGACTAGCTTTAGAGACGCTATGGAATACAACTTATCCTGACCATCCGGATCGTCTTAAAACGTTATTGATAGAAGAAGAAGGTTCTAAGGATATTCAATATGTTGGCGCTCATGAGGCTGCTTTACAGTATGATCAACTCTATGCATTGAGTGGATTCGAGTTCAATCGACCGGATCAAATCAGTTCTGAATTGAATGTCGAAGGGAAACGCTTTTTAGCTTATACTGGTGAAGGTTTCGTCTTTTTGACGAATAAAACTAAGTTGGAAGAATTGGGCTATCCTTGGGTGGATGCGAATAATAACTATCTGCATGATGAATTTGAATCGTTTGAAAAGATACTTGCGCAAAGTGAAACCTTATCTCAAAGTCCCAATAGTTTGGTTTTAGCTTTGAATGATCGTTTTTCGTTCTATCCTTATTTAACAGCCTACGGTTGGCACTTATTTGAAGACTACTCATCCTTTGAACCTGGCATTGAGAAAGAAGAATTTCTCAATGCATTGACGTTTATTGAACGTTTATCCACGGTGAATTGGGAACAAAGCGATGCCAATTTAGCAGAAGATTATGTTTGGGATTATCCCTTGGTCATGGCAAATGATCAATTCGTCTTTAGCCAAGCATCCAACTTCATGTATCTCAATGAATGGGATGGTAAGCATGCGAGTGAATGGGTTGTGTCGGTGTTTCCAAAGGCAGAGGAATCAAGTACGGAACCTTTGCGACCTCTGCTTCATGATATTAGAGGCTATGTTTTGAGTAAGGATGTTCAATATCCAAGTTTAGCGCACGAAGTCATGTCTTTTTTAAGCAAAGCGGATGCCTTACAAATTTATGTGGATACCCATACGGATATTCCTCTTGCTAATTTAGATGTACTCAGTACGATTGAATTTAAAGATGAACGAAGCAAGCAATTTGCGTATGCCTATCAAGCATCGATCAGTGAGCCTTTGATTGCCATTCAAGACTATCCGCAACATTTGGCTTTTGCTTTGTATTATGATATAGATGTGATGGAAGTCGTTCGTCGTTTATGGAATAAGGAACTGACGCCACGAGAAGCGCAAATTGAATTCGCAATCTTATCTGACCAATGGGTCAATGCACATTCAAAATTGTTCGAGGGTAAAATCGATGTTAAATCGGAATGAAAAATTATTGGTATTAATCAATGCGATCTATTTTATAGCGGCCACAATGTCCGCTGTTTTTGTTAATGTTTATCTCTATGCGTTTACGGGATCCATCTATTCAATGACAGCTTATGCGATGGTTCGGTTCACCATGATTCCTTTGGGTTTTTATATTGCGGGGATCATTTCACGTAAATGGTCTTTATCCACGATTCTAACGACAGGTTTGATCATCATCATCAGTGCTTTGGGGTACTTGTTGATGTTTAATCATTTGTTTGCGAATAACATTCTCTTGATCTATGTGGTTGGCTTGATCATTGGTTCGGGTGAAGGGTTGTATTGGTTCTCGATTGTTAAATTGAACCTTAAGGTTTCAACCCGTGAGACACGTGCTAAATTCATTTCAACCATGGGTATCTTCAATGCGGCATCGACGATCGTAGCACCTTTTGTGGCAACGATGATCGTACGTTTGTCCACCACGGATACAGAAGGTTATATTCGCATCTTCTGGATCGTCATCGTCTTACAGATGTTGGCGGCTTTTGTCTCAACACGTGTCGAGAACTTCTTCGAGACAAAGACGTATACGGTTTGGGATAAGTTAAGCCTAAAAGAAGATAGCCAGTGGCGTTATGTCATGACCAGTCATTTCATTTTTGGCTTGCGTGACAGCATGCTCATCGTGATGACCGGAATCTTGATTTATAATGCTACGGGCGGTAAGGGAAGTTTATACGGTGACTTGTTGACGGGCTTTGCGGTCTTGAACTTGATTGCCAATACCATCGCCAGTCGTGTCATACAACGTAACAATCGTATTCAAATCTATTTCTATGGCGCGCTGTTGTTGTTTACAAGTACGATGATGTTAGTCTTGGTGCCCAATCTGATTGGGGCGATCTACTTTGGTCTGGTCAATGCTTTGGCGATTCCTTTTGTATCCAACACCTTCAATATCATCATGATGAATGCGATGCAAGATTACACCGAACATGAGAACATCACCGGACGGGTCATTGCGAAAGAGTTTGCCTTGAATGGGGGACGTTTGTTGGGGATGGCGATGACGATTGCCTTGTCATTCATCCTTCCAGAACCGTATTCTTTGATTGCGGCAGTAACGTTTTGTTCCGTTGCAATTGTCGTTTTAGTTGTTTATGCTAGAAATTACCACACTAAGCGAGATGCTTTGAAACAGGTTTGATATGCGTTGGGAAGAATTTTTAACAGCTGAATTCAAACAAGATTATTTCGTAAAACTTTCAGAACAGTTGAAAGAAGCTTATGCGACGAAAACAATTTATCCACCCAAAAAGGATATCTTCAATGCGTTTGCGTATACACCCCTGGATCAAGTGAAAGTTGTGATTCTGGGTCAAGATCCTTATCATCAAGTGAATCAAGCCCATGGCTTGTGTTTCTCAGTGAATCCAGGGATTCCATTTCCACCCAGCTTAAACAATATCTTTAAGGAATTGGTGGATGATATGGGTTGCGAATTGCCAAAGAGTGGAAGTTTAGTGAACTGGGCTACACAAGGTGTATTTTTACTAAATACGTATTTGAGTGTGGAAGAGAGTAAGCCCTTATCTCATTCAAAAATAGGTTGGGAGTTGTTTACAGATCATGTGCTTCAAGTATTGAATGAACAGAATCAAGCCATTGTCTTTATTCTTTGGGGAAACAAAGCTCAACAAAAGGCAGCGTTTCTAAACAATCCTAAGCATCTGGTTCTAAGAGCACCGCATCCTTCACCGTTGTCTGCATACCAAGGCTTCTTTGGCTCAAAACCATTTTCCAAAACAAATGTATTTTTAACTCAAAATGGGATGGACCCCATTGTGTGGTGTTTATGAAATTCAACGATATCCAAACCTTCATTGATTACACAACGAATCGTATGAACAAAGGTCGCTTCAGTCTCGATCATTTTAAAGCATTATTGGAAAGCTTAGGCAATCCGCAACACCATCTCAAAACCGTACATATTGCTGGTACCAATGGCAAAGGAAGTACGACCAATTACCTTAGAGCCATCTTGCAAGCCTCTGGTTTAAGGGTTGGGACCTTTACATCACCTCATTTGGAAGTGCATAACGATCGTATTCGTATCAATGATGTTTACATTTCAGATGAACAGCTTTTGTACTATGGTAATCGTTTTGCGGAAGTGATTGAAGAAAACAATCTTTCCATGTTTGAGATTGATACGCTCATTGCGATTCATTTCTTCTTGGACCAAGATGTGGATATCGCATTGTTTGAAGTGGGTTTAGGTGGGCGTTTGGATGCGACGAATGTCATTATGCCTTTGATTAGTTTGATCACAACGATTGGTTTTGATCATATGGATATCTTAGGCGATACACTTGCCTTGATCAGTATGGAAAAAGCTGGAATTGTGAAAGAGGGCGTTCCCCTTTATACATCTGAAGAAAAGCCGGAATGTTTGGATGTTTTCAAACAAATCTGTATTGAACGCAATGCGAAGTTCAATACCATTAAAGAAGCTCGAAACATCGAACTTAAGCACGGAATAAGGTTTAATTATGATAACTTATCGATTCATTTGAATACGTCGGCACTTTATCAAGTCAAGAATGCGAGTTTAGCCATTGAAGGAGCTCGCTATCTTTCGAACTATTTTGAGATCAATGATGACGATATCATCAATGGTTTAAAAGACGCACAATGGAAGGGTCGCTTTGAATTGGTCTCCACAAATCCACATATCATCATCGATGGTGCACACAATACGCATGGTATTTCAGCCTTGATTGAAAGTGCTCAATATCTGACCAAACCATTGGTGATCGTGTTCTCTGCTTTACGAGATAAAGAGACGGATACGATGTTGGATGATTTGTTGTCAATTGCGGATGAAGTCATCGTGACGGAATTTGAATTCTATCGTGCGGCAAGTTTGGAAATGTTAAAACATGGGAATGTCTTGGCGATTCAAGATAACCATGAAGCGATTCGAAAAGGGATTGCATTGAGCCTGAATGGGACGTGTTTGATCACAGGTTCCTTATATTTCATCAGCCAAGTCAGACAAACGATCTTGCCTGAAGTCTTAGGAGTAAAGCGATGATTCTATTCAGCCAAATCGCAAGTGTCCTTGCCATTGCTTTCATCGGCACTATTAGCGTGAAAATAAGTAAACCAAAGATTCAACTCAAGACCTTGGTCATGGTGAGTTTTTTGGTAGGCATCAGTGTTGTCTTGGCCTTGTTGTCATGGATGATTCCGCTTTTTGGTTTCCCATCGCTCAAGATTGGCTTTTCACAGATTCCTTTGATGTTCATTGGTTTTGTGTTTGGACCCTTTTGGGGCTTTCTTGGAGGCTTGTTGGCAGATGTTTTGGAACTACTTACGGGAACCATTGCCTTTCCCTTCTTTGGCTTCACTTTGAATAAAGTGCTGGTTGGATTCATTCCTGGCTTGGTTGTGAGAATTGTTAAAACAGATGATCGTTACACACGCATGTGGCCGACAATCGCAATCATATTGATTTCGATGCTTGCCATGTTTTATGTGTTCTCAACGAACCAAGTGAAAGTGGATGAGAACGTCATTACCGTTGGCTTGGAGATTAAATTGATCCTTTCTGCGCTGATCATTTTCATGATGAGTGGTTTGTTGATCAGTTTGAATATCATTCTAAGACATCAAAAGAATCATTATGCATTCTTGTGGATATTGGCTTTGATTCTTGTGGAAATGATCGTACAGTTGATACTTACACCCTTCTGGTTGGATGTCATGTATGGAATTCCGTTCATTGTGAGTGTCTCGGTACGCTTGATTAAGGCAGTTGTGATGATTGTCGTTAATACGATGATTGGTTTGGTTCTGCTTAAGGGTATCCTGCCAATGTTTCGTGACAAGTTCAGCGCTTAGTTTGTAGAGTAAATTAATAAAAGAAGGTATAATATGCGTATAGCCAACTCTAAGGAGGGTACGCATGCGAAAACATAATATGATCGCAATGATATTGGCAGGTGGACGTGGATCACGTCTTTTTGACCTTACCAATAAAGTTGCTAAACCTGCGGTATATTTCGGGGGGAAATACCGCATCATCGACTTTCCCCTAAGTAATTGTGCGAATTCGAATATTCAAGTTATTGGGGTTTTGACGCAGTATGAATCGGTATTATTGAACTCCTATGTCGCTCAGGATCAACGTTGGGGCTTGGATGCCAAGGATAGTGGTATCTATGTCTTGCCTCCACGAGAAAAGAGTGAAGGTTTTGGTTTGTATCGTGGTACGGCGGATGCGATCACACAGAATATTGATTTCGTGGATCAATATGAACCCGATTATGTCTTGATTCTTTCTGGGGATCATATCTATAAGATGGATTATGATGCCATGTTGGAAGATCACAAAAAGAATAAGGCGGACTTAACCGTTGCGGTTTTGGAAGTGCCTTTGAAGGATGCATCTCGTTTTGGGATCATGAATGCTCATCCGGATGGTCAGATTTATGAATTTGAAGAAAAGCCTAAGAATCCTAAATCGAATCTTGCTTCGATGGGTATCTATATCTTCAGTTGGCCACAATTGAAAAAAGCATTGCAAGATGATGTTTTGATTGAAGATTCAGAACATGATTTTGGTAAGAATATCATTCCTACGTTCTTGAGTGAAAAGAAGCGTTTGTTTGCTTATCGTTTCAAGGGGTATTGGAAGGATGTCGGTACGATTGAGAGTCTATGGGAAGCCAATATGGATTTGATTTATCATCGGGATGAAATCAATCTGGGCGATGCCGCTTGGAAAATCTATACTGAAGATATCACCGTTCCACCACAATACATTGGGCCAGACGCATCGATTGAAAATGCGTATATCAATCAAGGCTGTGAAATCGAGGGACGTGTGGTCAATTCGGTTCTATTTACGGGTGTTAAAGTTGAAGCGGGTGCTGTTGTCAAAGACAGTGTCTTGATGCCGTTCTCGCATGTGAAGAAAGGTGCTGTTGTCCAACGCGTGATTGTGGCGGATGAAGTATGCATTTCTGAAGATGTGGTCGTAGGATCTGAAAATGGTGAAATCGAATTGATTTCACAGAATGTATAGGGGGACGCAATGATGAACAACATACTTGGAATCGTCAATTATGATGATGCTTCAGTTAAGGTGCAAGGTTTAGATAATTATCGTCCAATACCTTCGCTTTCTTTCTTAGCCCGTTATCGTTTGATTGATTTTGCGATTTCGAACATGACGAACTCGGGCATTCGTCACATTCAGGTCTATGTCAAACATAAACCACGCTCTGTCATTGAACATCTTGGCAGTGGTCGTCAGTATAACATCAATTCTAAACAGGGTAAGCTTCGTATCCTTACGGGTGAAGAGGCAACCCAATCAGAAGCATACAATCATGATATTACGGCTTTCTTGCAGAACATGCGTTTCATTGAAGATGCGAAGCAGGAATATGTCATGATCATGCCAAGTCACATGATCTATACCGTTAACTTGGAGGAGGTCTATAATCATCATCTTGAAAGTAAGGTGGATGTGACGGTCTTGTATAAGACGGTGAACAATGCGCATGAGTCGTTTATTGGTGTTGATACTTTGAAGTTGAGTGATAAGAAACAGGTTGAAGAAATCGAAGTCAACCGTGGTAAGTATAAGAATCGTCATGTGTCCTTGGCAGCGTACATGATGAGCAAGGAACTCTTCATCCATTTGATTCATTTGGCCGACAATATTTCTTCTTTCTATACCTTGCGTGATGTCCTTCAGGAACAAGCCCCTCTTTTAAACATGGTGGGTTATCCTGTGAAGGGATATGTCGCATGCATCAATTCATTGGATGAATACTATCGTGTGAATATGGAATTGACGGATTATGATATGGGTAAACAACTGTTCAATCCAGATTGGCCGATTTATACGCGGACCAGTGATTCCTGTCCTACCCAATACACTCCGGATGCGAAAGTTAAGAAATCAGTGATTGCCAATGGTTGTTACATTGAGGGTACGGTCATCAATTCGGTTTTGGGCCGTGGTGTGGTGGTTAAACAAGGCGCAGTCATTGAAAACTCAATTGTTTTGGAAGGTGCTGTGATTGGTGAGAATGTTCATGTCAAACGTGTCGTTGTGGATAAGTCCGCACAAATTTCGAAGGTCAAAGAGCTTGTCGCAGATGAGAATAAAGTTCTCTATGTGAAGCGACAAGATCGGGTATAGTGATGAAAAAGATGTTGTTTGCGGCATCTGAGGGCTTACCATTTGTTAAGACGGGTGGTTTGGCGGATGTCATCGGTTCATTGCCTCAGGCAATGAAGGGTGAAGGCTTTGAAGTGTCGGTGGTCATGCCTTTGTATTTGAAGACAGCCAAGACAATGCACAGTACGTTGACCAAAGTGAAGACGTTTAAAGTGGATGTCGGAGTTATTCATACGATTGCGACCATCTATTCCAAAGTGATCGATGGTGTGACGTTCTATCTTGTTGAACATGCGCCTTATTTTGAACGCGATGGTTATTATGGTTATGGCGATGACGGTGAACGTTTTGCGTTCTTCAGTCATGCGATTTTAAGAATGATCGAAGAGAAAATCGTTGAGCCGGATGTCTTGCATGCGCATGATTGGCATGTTGGTATGCTTCCGCTTTTAGCGAAGACGGTGTATGCGAAAAGAATCAAGACGCCGTTGACTTTGTTTACGATTCATAATTTACTCTTCCAAGGGTATTTCCCTTATGATATTTTGGAAAGTTGCTTTGGCTTGTCGAATGATTACTACTTTGATGGTCGTTTACGCTTCAAGGATGGAATCAGTACGATGAAGGCTGGCATCTTGTATTCGGACTTGGTCACGACCGTGTCCAAGACTTATGCACATGAAATCTTGACACCTGAGTTTGGTGAAAACATGGAATATGTTTTACAACTCAGACAGGCGGATCTCTTTGGAATCGTGAATGGCATCGATGTGGATCTCTGGGATCCTGCCACAGATGATCATCTCGCTGAGAAGTTCAGTGTTAAAACAGTTTCACGTGGCAAAAAAGCCAATAAGCTTGCCATTCAAAAAGAGTTGGGTTTGCGTGAAGATCCTGATGTGATGTTGGTTGCGATGGTTTCGCGATTAACGGATCAAAAGGGTGTCAGTCTTTTGACCCAAGCAATGCATGATATCATGGGTTGGGATATACAGGTTGTTGTTTTAGGCACTGGGGATTCGTGGGCTGAGAATGAACTCAAAGCCATAGAGTTCCGTTATCCACGCCGTGCTGTCTTCTATTGCGGATACAATGAGTCGTTGGCCCATCGTATTTATGCAGGGGCTGATGTGTTGTTGATGCCAAGCGCATTCGAACCTTGTGGCATCTCACAGTTGATTGCGATGCGTTATGGAACACTTCCAGTGGTTCGTGAGACGGGTGGTTTGAAGGATACGGTTCAACCATACAATCAATTCACCAAGGAAGGAACTGGCTTTAGTTTCATTCCGATGAATGTGAATGATTTCAAACATGTCTTGTGGTTGGCTTTGGAAACATACACGCAACGTAAAGATGATTTTAAGACCTTACGTAAACAAGCGATGACTAAAGATGTGTCTTGGCAGAAGTCTGCACATGAGTATGCGGAATTGATTGATTTTCGTTTAAAATAAAGAGGATTTTCCTCTTTTCTTTTTGTGAAAACGCTCACATCTATTGGTGTAATCATTGAATGAAAGAGGTGTCAATGCTATAATACAAAGGTACTCAAGGAGGAAACAGTATGGCAAAAAAGACAGTCAAAGATTTGAATGTCAGTGGTAAGAAAGTCATCGTTCGCGTTGATTTCAATGTGCCAATTAAAGACGGTGTCATCAAGGATGATAATCGTATCGTTCAAGCATTGCCGACCATTAACTATTTGGTTGAGCAGGGCGCTAAGTTGATCCTTTTATCGCATTTAGGTAAGGTCGATCATAAAGATCCTGAGAAGACAGTTTCTGATAAGAAGAAAAATAATATGGCTCCCGTTGCGGCTCGTTTAGCAGAATTGGTCGATGTACCGGTCAAGTTCTGTGACGTGACGCGTGGTGAAGCGTTGGAAGCAGCTGTTGCGGCACTCCAAGAAAAAGAAATCTTATTGGTTCAGAATACGCGTTATGAAAAAGGCGAAAGCAAGAATGATCCTGAACTTTCCAAGTATTGGGCAAGTTTAGCTGATTTGTTCGTAACCGATGCCTTTGGTTCCGTTCACCGTGCTCATTCAAGCACTGTTGGTATCGCGGAAATTCTACCAAGTGCTTTAGGTTTCTTGGTTGAAAAAGAAGTTGTGGCATTGGGTAAGGCTGTTCACAATCCTGAGCGCCCATTCGTGGCGATCTTGGGTGGTGCTAAAGTCTCCGATAAGATCAATGTTATTGAAAATTTATTAACAACAGCTGACCGTGTCATCATTGGTGGTGGTATGGCGTATACCTTCTTGAAGGCTCAAGGCAAGGAAATCGGAACATCACTTTGTGAAGATGATAAACTTGATTTGGCAAAAGAAATCATGGCAAAGGCAGGCGATAAGCTTGTGTTGCCAGTGGATTTCAGAGTTGCAGCAGCGTTCAGTGAAGAAGCAGATAATTATTTAGCCGATGATTCCGCAATCCCAAGTGATTACATGGGCTTGGATATCGGTCCTAAATCGGTTGAATTGTTTACCAAAGCACTTGGAGGTGCTAAGACGGTTGTTTGGAATGGTCCAATGGGTGTCTTTGAAATGAAGACCTATGCGACTGGAACTATTGAAGTATGTAAGGCGATTTCTTCATTACCAGGTGCTTATACAGTAATCGGTGGTGGGGATTCTGCTCGTGCAGCGATTGAAAATGGTTTCCAAGATGATTTCAGCCACATCTCAACCGGTGGTGGCGCATCCTTGGAATTCATGGAAGGAAAAGAATTACCGGGTATTGCGGTCATTCAAGAGAAATAAATGAGAAAACCAATTATTGTAGGAAACTGGAAGTTGAATAAGACGATTGCGGAAGCCGTTGAATTCATTACTGCCGTTGAACCTTTATTGCATGATGATGCGGACTTCGGTGTTGCGACATCGTATCTCGCATTACAAGCTTCTGTGCAGAATGCGAAACGTCTGATCATTGCGGCTCAAAACGTCAATGAGAACGACAGTGGTGCTTTCACCGGTGAAGTCAGTGTGGGCATGTTGAAGGAAGTCGGTGTGAAATGGGTTGTCTTGGGACACTCTGAACGTCGTCAATACTTCAATGAAACAGACGCATCCGTCAATGCGAAGACATTGAAGGCTGTAGCGAATGGCTTGACCCCAATCGTATGTGTCGGTGAAACTTTAGCTGAATTTGAAGCAGGCGAAACCGAAGCGGTAGTTCGTCGTCAAACAAAAGCGGCTTTAAGTGGTTTGAATCCTGAAGATATCGCACACTTGGTCATAGCGTATGAACCAGTTTGGGCAATTGGTACAGGCAAGAACGCAACCAAAGAAATTGCACAGAATGTTTGTGCTTTGGTTCGTGATGAAGTCAAAGTTAATTTCGGAGTCGATGCGGCGGATAAAGTACGCATTCAATATGGTGGTTCGGTTAAACCTGAAAACATCAAGGAATACTTGTCAGAAGCAGACGTGGATGGAGCACTCATTGGTGGTGCTTCACTCAAAGTAGACTCGTTTAAAGCCATCATCGATGCCGTCAAGGCCTAAAAAAGGAGAGTTAAAATGCCATATATTATTGATGTATACGCTCGTGAAGTCATGGACTCCCGCGGGAATCCAACGATTGAAGTAGAAGTTAGTACAGAATCCGGTGCATTCGGCCGTGCGATCGTTCCAAGTGGTGCTTCCACGGGTGAGCGTGAAGCGTTGGAATTGCGTGATGAAGATAAGACGCGTTTCTTAGGAAAAGGCGTCTTGAAGGCTGTGGATAATGTCAACGACATCATCTCGGAAGCGTTGTTGGGTATGGATGTCACACGTCAAAATGAAATTGATGCGTTGATGATTGAATTAGATGGTACTCATGATAAATCAAAATTGGGTGCTAATGCGATCTTGGGTGTATCCATGGCGTGTGCACGTGCGGCTGCTGATTTCTACGGCATCCCATTGTACAAATACTTGGGTGGATTCAATGCGAAAGAATTGCCAGTTCCAATGATGAATGTCATCAATGGTGGTGCGCACTCCGATGCGAAGATCGATTTCCAAGAATACATGATCATGCCAGTTGGCGCAACCAGCGTTAAAGAAGCGATCCGTATGGGTGCTGAAACCTTCCATGCGTTGAAGAAAGTCTTGAAGGGCCGTGGTCACGTGACTTCTGTTGGGGATGAAGGTGGTTTCGCTCCAAACTTGGCAAACAATGAAGAACCATTGGAAGTCATCGTTGAAGCAATCAAAGCTGCTGGTTATGTTCCTGGCAAAGACATTGCTTTGGCAATGGACGTTGCGGCAAGTGAATTCTTTGATGTCGAAAAGAAAGTCTATGTCTTCAAGAAATCTACGGGTGAAACCAAGACTTCTGCAGAGATGATCGATTACTATGAAAACCTATTGAACAAATACCCAATCGTATCCATTGAAGATGGTTTGGGCGAACGTGACTGGGACGGATGGAAATTGATGACGGATCGTTTAGGCAAACGCATCCAAATCGTTGGGGATGACTTGTTCGTTACCAATCCTGCTATTCTAAAAGAAGGTATTGAAAAGGGTATCGCAAACTCGATCTTGATCAAAGTCAACCAAATCGGTACTTTGAGTGAAACCTTCGATGCGATGGAAATGGCAAAACGTAATGGTTACACAACCGTCGTTTCACACCGTTCTGGCGAATCCGAAGATACAACGATCGCAGACATCGCTGTTGCGTTCAATGCTGGTCAAATCAAGACCGGTTCAATGAGCCGTACAGACAGAATCGCGAAGTACAATCAATTGATCCGTATTGAAGATGAATTGGAAAATGTCGCTGTCTTCCCAGGCGCTGACGCTTTCTATAATATTAAGAAATAAGACCTTGAGTTCAGAGCAATCTGAACTCTTTTCTTTTAGCCTTCGGTGTGCTACTGTCAATCCAAAATGAATTTGTCACTTAAAATGAGTAAACATCGACACGCCGAGGAGTAGGATCCGAGGCGTGCATTTTCTTTTCAAGGTAAGCGAGATA
>CAYRIW010000015.1:0-34029 GCA_964424595.1 uncultured Erysipelotrichaceae bacterium
GCAAGCTTCCGTGAGTTCGAATCTCATGTCCTCCGCCAGTTGACATCAAAACCCTAGCAATAGGGTTTTTTGTTTGGTTTCTTCATCAAGAGCGTATGTCTATCAAACAAAGCAAATCAAAAACTACTTTTATCTTTTTCCCGCTTCTTCTCATATAAATGCTTATCCGCAGCTTTCAAAATCATTTCAAAGCTATCCTCTTGCGTAAGTTGTGATACACCACAACTTGCAGAAATCTTGAACGCTTGATCGTCATACTGAATCGTAGTCTTCAAGATGATGTCTCTTAATCGATCGATGAACTTGCTTGCATTATCTAAATCCGTATTCGGCATCAACAACACAAATTCATCTCCACCAAAACGAGCAAAGAAATCGAAATCACATCATTCAAACGAATCAAATTACGAGAGTAATGATTTGAACAGCTCTGCATATCAATTTGATTCAAGTTTACACCTATAATTTCATATTAACTATTAATCCGTTATACGGGGATATCTTCATATAGAAAGGATACAGGCTTGGATTCTATTCAAACAGCAACCATCAACGCTCTAGATCGCATTGAAAGTATTAGATTTTCAAACAATGCTAGACTCTTGTTGGTTTATGGCATTGCGTTGAGCTTCTTAATCCAAATACATCGTTTATCTATCCTACAAACTTCTGATAGTCGAACTCGATTACAGAAAGAAAGGTCATACATTTATGAAAATGAATAAAATTCTAAAATCTTTAATGATGACAACCGTCTTAACACCGTTGGTTATCTATACACTTATTACGCCAGTGTTTGCAGCCTATACTCAGACTGTTAGTCTCGGCAACGCAACAAGCTTCGCCGTCTTAGCAGGCTCCACCGTTACCAACACGGGCTCTACTACACTTAGTGGAACAGCTGGAAACAATCTCGGTGTCTCCGCCGGTACAGCTGTCACAGGTGTTGATTTGATCACCATGGGTGGTGGTACTGTTTATACCGGTGCACCTGGCAATGCTGCTGATGCACAAGTATCCTTAACAGCCGCGTTCACTGACGCTGCGGGTAGAACACCTGCAACAGCTCAAGGAACAGAACTTGGTAATTTGACATTGGTTTCAGGTGTCTATGCATCCACAACTTTTGGACTTACAGGTACATTGACGTTGGACGCTGAAAACGATCCGACATCTGTCTTCATCTTCCAAGCTGCCTCGACGCTCATTACCGCCAACAACAGTAATATCGTTCTAGCAAATGGAGCTGATGCCTGTAATATCTTCTGGGTCGTTGGAACCTCCGCTACTTTAGGCACAGGCTCAACGCTTTATGGACATGTTTTAGCACAAGAATCGATTACCGCTACAACAGGCGCTACGATCTATGGTTCTCTGCTTTCTCGTACTGGGGCAGTCACACTAGACACGAATACCATCGTGAACAACGCATGTACAACAGTTGAAGAAGAAGAAGAAGAAGAGGAAGAAACCCCTGTGGTTGTTCCTCCAGTAACGCCTCCAGTGGAAACACCAGTAGAAACAACTACTCCTTCACCACTTCCAGCCACATCATCACCACTTGATATTATCTTCATGATCGGTGGCGCACTCGTATTGTTAGGCGCAGCAGGTTGGGCATACAAGAAAAAAAGTGTCTAAGCTCAGATTTAACAAGAAAATCAAGGCATCCATACGAAATAAGGTCTACCCAATCATAATGGTGATCGGCCTAGGACTTGTCACCCTATCGCTGATCAATCTCTATATTCAATCCAATCGAATTGTCACAGTGGTTTATCCTGTCCCAGTCACCGAAACACAAGCAGACACAAGTCTCCTTGCAAATGGTGAAATTGAGACAAAGACTACTATTGTACAAACGACAGCGATTGAAAAACCAAAAATGGGTGACATTCTGGGTGTCATCGAAATTCCTGCACTAAAGCGTGAACTCCAACTCCTAGAAGGTACTGAAGAAGCTCAACTTTCCCTAGGAGTTGGACATGTCACGACAAGTGTCTTACCGGGGTATAACGATAACAGCGTTATTGCTGGACATCGTGGTACGACGTTTAGAAAACTCGATAAACTCATCATCGGTGACTTTATCATCATCACGACAAATCAAGGATCATTCACTTATGAAGTCAATGAAATCCGGATTGTAGAAGCGGATGATGAGACCGTCATTGTATCAACACCGCAAGCTTTATTGACACTGGTGACCTGCTATCCCTTTGATTGGATCGGGGCCGCTCCTAAACGGTACATCGTCACAGCGAAGTTGACACAAAGTATTTTCAATGGCGAATAGATTATATTATGGAATCTCATTAAGCTGCTTAATCGCAGCTTTTTTTGTGGAGTTATACTTTGAATATTAAAAAACAGTTCGATATCGATCGAACTGAGTCTTAAATCTTTTATTTAGAAGTCAGATAAGCCGTATCCAATGTCTTAAGCATGTCATAGACGGCTTCATACGACTCACAGACATCACTCGGAACGACATAATTGTCCGTAATTTTGCGTAACTGTGCGAACTCTTCTTTCAAATCAGCTGTGCTTGTCTCTTTTGTCTTTGCATGAATGGTGTTGAATATAGCACGAACGTCATGAAATTCAGGATGGTGAGCCCCATGGACACGATCAACAACAGGAACGTATTGTTCAAGGGTGGGCATGAGTTCTTCCACAACACTTATGAAATTTGATTTTTGTGACATTTTGTTTACCTTCTTTCGATTTAATCATAGCTTCAATCTTTTCATTATCATGATTATGCATTGGAATTAATATCATTTCCTTGACCTAGGTCAAATTTATCTTTACTCACAATTTTATGAACAGTTCACTGTTTTGACACAAGTCAGTGCAACACTATTTTAATCTTCAAACTAATCTGCTAAGATTTTGATAACTTATCTTATTTAACGGGGGTTATATGAGACCAAAGACATATGATGTGATCGTTGTCGGTTCTGGCATGGCGGGTTTGACAGCCGCTGCCTATTTATCCAAAGACAAACATAAGGTATTGATCATCGAAAGAGACGAAGCTTTCGGTGGTCTTTTAGGTGCTTTCGAAGTCAAAGGTCATTGGGTTGATAAAGGGGCTCGAGGCATCATTGATTCTGGCATCATCATCCCGATGCTTAAACAATTGGATATGGATATTCCTTTTACCAATAACCCGATTAAGATGACATTCAAAGACGCGAGTATGGATTTTTTATCGGTTTCATCCTTGGATGATTATGAGAAAGTATTAAAGATCTCTTTTCCAAACGAACACAAGGCCATCGATGTCATCATGAAAGACATCAAAGCGATCATGACGCATATGGATGTGCTCTACGGCATTGAGAATCCTCTCTTTCTACCGAAACCTTATGATATGGAATACCTCGGTAAGACGCTTTTACCGTGGATGTTCAAGTTCATGGTGCACATGCGTAAAGCCATGCAATACATGGAACCGGTGGACGAATACCTCCAAAAAATAACAAACGACCAAGGCTTGGTCGACATGATATCGCAACACTTCTTTGCTAAAACTCCAACCTTCTTTGCCTTGTCTTACTTCACGCTGTATCTGCAGTACCAATATCCCTTGGGTTCAACACAGAAGATCATTGAGACTTTTGTGAAGTATATCCAAGCGAATGGTGGTGAACCGCTCAATCGTTGTGAAGTTATTTCTATTGATGCGGATGCGAAACAGGTCAAAACTAATGACGGGACTGTCTACTCCTATAAACAACTGCTTTGGGCAGCGGATACGAATCGTTTCTATCACTGTTTGGATATTGGAGCCATCAAGCAAAAAAGACTACAGATCGAATTGAATGCTAAAAAGAACTTCTTCGCATCCATGAAAGGTGCAGACTCCATCATAACGGTATACATGTTTACAGATCTTGATCCTCAAACGTTTAAGGCCAAGAATGGACCTCATGCCTTCTATACACCTAAACTGGATGGTATCTCCAGTGTGCCTGTTGATTCAATTATGGAAAATGGACACTTCACGCGTGATAAACACGTTTTATTTGAATACATCAAAGCAAATCTTAGTGTCAATACCTTGGAAATATCCATTCCTTCGCTTCGTGATATCACATTGTCACCTCAAGGAAAAACTGCATTGATCGTTTCTACCTTGTTTGATTATGCACTCTGTGAGCATTTAGTTGCCTGTGGTTATTACGATGAGTTCAAGAAGTTGGCAAGCACTGAAATGGTTCGCATCTTGGATGAAGGTTTGTGGAGTGGTTTGAGTGAACACATTCAAATGACAATTGTCTCGACCCCTAAAACCATCTACGATCGCACTTATGCGACCCAAGGCTCGGTAACAGGTTGGTCCTTTGAAAATCATCCTTTCCCTGTCGAATATAAGTTTCTCAGTGTCAGTAAATCCGTGCATACACCCATCAAGTCCATCAAACAAGCCGGTCAGTTCACCTTCAACCCTGCCGGTGTACCGGTTGCGGTCTTAACCGGAAAGCTTGCGGCCGATGCGGTACATAAAGACCTCTTAAAGGAAAACAAACATGACAAATGAACACAGTTTAGTCCCATTGAATACCGATTTGGTCGCAGAACTGTGGTCAAAGACCTATAACCGCGAGGGTAAACCGGACTGGTCGCATATCTTTCCGTATTATCACCAAGACATCGTCTTTCAAGACTCGATTCAAAAGGTTGTTGGTAAAGAAGATTTTATCGCGATGTGTGAGCGTTTGACAAAGCGCTGTCGTTCTTTACATATGGATTTGTTTAATATTATGCAAAAAGATAACGTTATTTCTATGGAATGGGTCATGACGATGTCTTTTAAGAAATCACCCGATACCCCTTTATACGGGGTGACGCGTTTGACCTTGAATGAAGAAGGTCTAATCCTGGAACAACGTGATTATTATGATCTTTGGGGCGATATCTTTAACAATATCCCGCATTTCAATAAATTCTATCGCAAGAATATGAAGAAATACTTTGGTTGATATGAAAAAACCTCTACCCGATGAGTTGATGTTTCTTGAACATCACAATGCCATTCAGAAAACTACCGACGCAACACTTCAAGACAAAGTCATCGTCATCACTGGCGCAACCTCTGGTGTTGGATACGAAGCCTTGAAACGCATCGCACATAACCCGGTGCGTATTTTCATCGTTGCTCGCAATCTTCATAAAGCCCAAGCGGTAAAGTCAGAACTTCATCATCTTCCTGCAACCATCGAATTCGTCATCGCAGATTTCAGCTCCCTTCATGAAGTAAGAAGAGCTGCTGTGGAAATACGATCTCAAACCCAAAAGATTGACATCCTCATCAACTGTGCCGGACTTCATTCCACAAAGCGGATTTTAACAAATGATGGTCATGAACTGGTCTTTGCGGTCAATCACTTGGCATCCTTCCTTTTCACACAGCTACTACTAGACACCTTAAAAGCATCTTCCCCATCCAAGATCTTGAACATCAATTCGGAAGGTCATCGTTTCAATGGTTTGGATATTACGGATTTAGCTTGGCAGAAACGTCACTACACAGGCTTAAGAGGCTATGGGGCATCAAAAACCGCTCAACTACTCTGTACTTGGGAACTCAACGATCAACTCGCTGGTACCGGTGTAAGCATCAATGCGATGCATCCAGGGGATGTGAAGACCAACATTGGGCAAAACAATGGGCCTTTGTATCGACTTTTTTCCAAATTGGTGATTCAACGTATCTTAAAGAATCCAGAGATCTCAGGCAATGCGATCTACACTTTAATTGCGGATCTAAGCATGGAAGGTGTTAGTGGTCAGTATTACAACCTCACCCACGAAACTAAACCTGCTAAACATGCCTTGAATCGCGAACTCGGTAAAACCGTTTATCAAATAAGCAAAGAGCTTTGTGAACTCTAGTGGAAAAGAACGTATTCACGAAACTTAAACATCCCTTCCTCTTTCAAGGCAATACCCAACTTCCTCACTATTTCGAAGGCTGGTATTTTAAGCAGGTCAATGGAGCACTCAATAAAACCATTAGTTTCATCTTTGGCATCAGCACAAACAAAGAAAATCCGCATGCCTTTATCCAAGTCATCCATAGTCATCCCTTGAAGACATACTACTTTTCATATCCATTGGAGAGCTTTAAGGTCTATGAAGATGGCTATCAATTAGGATCATCCACATTTTCAGAGAAGCATTGTTTGTTAAATATCCAAGACGAGGATTTTTCATGTGTCGGCGAACTTCATTTCGATCAAACGACTGCTCTAAAGCATAGTCTATACATGCCCAACATCATGGGTCCTTTTGCATATCTGGGAAGGATGGAATGTAACCACGGTGTCGTAAGCATGCACCATCAGGTCAATGGTAAATTAAAATTAAATAACGAAGAATGGACTTTCAATCAAGATGTAGGCTATATCGAGAAAGATTGGGGACGTTCCTTCCCAAGACGCTACATATGGCTTCAAGGCAATCACTTTGAAAATAAACAAACACATTTGATGGTTTCCGTAGCCGATATCCCATTTGGACTCTTTCATTTCGAAGGTTTGATTGCACAACTGAACCATCCCCTTTACCCACAACGTTTGGCGACGTATACGTTTGCACGTAAATCAAAACTAACAAAAATAGATGATGGTTTCACGCTTACCCTTAAACAAGGCAAGATTCGTTGGATATTAGAAGTTCAAGTCAGTGAAAAAGCAGAACTTGTATCACCTCAAGACGGCAAAATGAAAAACACCATCAAAGAAGGTTTAGGGGGTCAGATTCGCTTAAGCGTATTCGATAAAGATACTTTGCTTTTTGAGGATGTGTCGCAACATTCTGGTATTGAAATTGAAGGTTATTGATAGAATGAATACATTCACAAAACATAAGTTTGCTTGGATCTTTTATATTTTCTCAGCGCTCGTCTTGTTATATTACGTGGATCATAGCCTTCAGCCGGGTTATTGGATCAAGAGCCTGATCAAGGTGATCCTGTTTGGTCTAATTCCCCTTTTCTTTTTGATACAAGATCACTTTGAACCTAAAGTGTTAATTAGATTCACTGAGGTTAAATGGAGCTTCTATTTGTTTTGTATCGGCATTATTCTTGTGATCTTAGCAGCTTATTTTATTCTCAGTGCATTTACCTCACTATCCAATATCCCTGATTTATTAAACCAACAAGTTAAGGTGAATCTTAATAATTTCTTATGGGTCAGCTTATACATCATCTTGATCAATTCAGTGCTTGAAGAGTTTTTCTTTCGCTTTCTTCTGATCAAGATATTTGCACATAAGAACATCCTCCTCCCCCACTTGCTCAGTGCTATTCTTTTCGCGCTTTATCATGTGGCGATCATCAATCAATGGTTTGAAACTTGGTTGTTTGTCCTCATTGTAATTGGTCTTACCTTAGTTGGGCTTTTCTTTTCCTTCTTGAATAAAGGAAAGAATGGGATCACCCATTCTTATTTGATTCATCTATCTGCCAATATCGGCATCAATCTTGTCGGCTTGATTTTGATGCTTCAATGATCCTTCTTAATTAAATGTTTGAGATGATCAAAGACATCATAGGCAATCGCCAAGAAGATGATCACAGAAGTAATGCGTATCGAGAGGTTCACCCCATTTATATGCATTATCGGCTTAAACAAGACAGGTAAAACGATCAAGAATTGTGTGAGGAAATAAGCAAAAAGTAGGTTCAATGAAATCGATACAATACGTAGACGTGGTGTCCAATAGGCTTTGATCAACAAGTAAATATTCAATACGAGGCTCAAACCTACATACATCCCCAATAAGAATAGGACATGATTTTCCAATACAACACTCAACGGTTTATCAACGATCAAAGCTTGAGCCATGAAAACCAAGAAAATCGATTCAAACGCAATTTCAAAGTGACTAACGCGATGTTTATCACTCGTCCATGTTTTAAGATCACTAAGTGACCATGTTTGGTCATTTTTTTGTTCATAAGCATCCAACTTTTGATTAACTAGAATGAAGATCAACGTGACCATTCCAAAAACCGATAAAGATAGATTGATCATTCCACCCAAGATTGAAATGAAATCCAAACCCTGTGTAAGCATTCTTGCGATGAAAACACCGATATTGCTTCCAATGAGGGCGATCTTAACGACAAACCAATAGGTCTCTAAAAGTTCAGGCGCGATCAAACTTGGCTTTTGATTGAGATAGCGCTCCGCCACCAATCGTGGATGTCCAAATGTCCGAATCACGTCTTCAATTTCTTGATCGTTATAATCCTTTTCACCGAATTGTTCTAAGAGCAGTTCATAAAGGGTCGCTTCAATATCACGAGCGACGTCTTCTTTTTGTTTTAGGGGCAGATAGTGCGTAATGGTATAGACATAGTCTTTAATTAGATTGCGTTTTGATGAGTTCATGGAGGGCTCCTTCCAATTGTTGGTAGTCTTGAATCAAAGCACGACGGACTTCAATGCCTAAGCTGCTGATTTTGTAATAATGACGCGGTCGATTCGCTTCAACTTGCCAGATGGACTCGCACAGTCCTTGTTTCTCTAAGCGTCTCAACAAGGGATACAGTGTATTCTGATCCACATCCAGTCCCACTTCTTGACAACGCTCAATGAGGGCATAGCCATAGCGTGGTTCATCCAATTGACAAAGAACCGCAAGGACCAAGGTCCCTCGATTCATCTCCTGTTTTAAATTCATTAAGATATTGGTTTGTTCTGTCATTGTCATCACCTGTTTATCACATTATACTGTGTTGTACACAGTATAGTCAACACTTAATTTCAGAAGTACGATTAAACCAACTTTGGAGCTTAAAATGGCACAATTCATCATCAAAACCTTGGTCTCCGCCATCATCATCGCTATAGTCTCTACCCTTGCACGTAAATACCCCAATTTAGGGGGTTTGATCGCTTCCTTACCTCTAACCAGTCTCTTGGCATTTATCTGGCTCTATCAGGAAACACAGAGCATTCAAAGTGTCAGTGAACTCTCGATTGCCATCTTTTGGATGATTCTACCGACACTCCCTTTCTTTCTGATTCTTCCCTATCTCCTAAAAAAATATCCCTTTTATCCTGCCTTTGGGATCTCCATAATCGCTTTGATGATCTTCTATAAAATCTTCATGGATGTGCTGAAGTACTTTAAGATACTCTAGTCAATTCACGGACTTTTCACAAGTGTTTGCTATACTGAGAAAAATGGAGGAACTTATGCAAGTACGTAAAGATTTCTTATGGGGTGGAGCTACCGCTGCCAATCAGTATGAAGGTGGATACAATGAAGGGGGTAAAGGCTTAAGCATTGCAGATGTAGAAAAAGGTGCACGCCATGGTGTTCCCCGCGAGATTCACGATCACATTCATGAAGGCGTTTATTACCCAAGTCATGTGGCGACCGATTTCTATCATCGCTACAAAGAAGATATCGCTTTGTTTGCAGAAATGGGCTTCAAAGCCTATCGCATGTCCATCGCATGGACACGGATCTTCCCAAACGGTGATGAGTTGGAGCCCAATGAAGAGGGCTTGAAGTTCTATGATAATGTGTTTGATGAACTCAAGAAATATAATATCGAACCCATCGTCACCTTATCCCACTATGAAACACCGCTTCATCTGGTTAAGGAATACGGTTCATGGCGTAATCGAAAGTTGGTTGAATTCTTTGTTCGATATTGCGAAGTCGTCTTCAATCGCTACAAAGGCAAAGTAAAATATTGGATGACCTTCAATGAGATCAATGCGACTTATATCTCACCACGTCCTTGGCACCAAGCAGGCATCGTCTATCAAGAAGGTGAAGATAAAGCGAAGACCATGGTACAAACATCCCATCATATGTTGGTCGCCAGTGCTTTGGCCGTCATCAAAGGTCATGAGATCGATCCAGAGAACAAGATTGGATGCATGCTTCTGTATCCAGAAGTCTATGCCGCAACTTGTGCGCCTGAAGATCAAATCTTAAGACGCAATAAAATGGATAATGTCTTCTATTATGGGGATGTGCATGTTCGCGGTTATTACTCAAATGTGAATACAGCGGTTTGGGATCGTTTAGGGGTACACCCAGACATGGAGAAGGAAGATGAAAACATTCTCTATATGGGTAAGGTAGACTACATCGCCTTTAGTTATTACTTCTCAGCCATTGAAGGTAAAAACTTGGAAATGGCTGAAGGCAATATCTTAATTGGTGGTAAGAATCCTTATCTGAAAGTTACCGATTGGGGTTGGGCCATCGACCCGATTGGGCTTAGAACGTCATTGAATGATCTCTACGATCGCTATCAGATCCCCCTCATGATCGTGGAAAACGGTATGGGTGCGTATGACACGATCGAAGAAGATGGTTCGATCAATGATGATTATCGGATCGATTACCTCAAGCAACACATCGATGCGATGCTGGATGCGATCAAGATCGATCATGTGGATCTTATCGGGTATACCCCTTGGGGTTGTATCGACCTTGTATCTGCTGGAACGGGTGAAATGCGTAAACGCTATGGCTTCATCTATGTCGACAAAGATGATGAAGGCAAGGGTACACTGAATCGCAGTAAGAAAAAATCCTTTTATTGGTATAAAAAAGTCATCGCCACCAATGGCGAAGACACCAGCTTCTAAAGAAAAAGTGGTGGACCTTTCGGTTCACCACTTACCTTTTGCGATATGACCCGCGATTTCAGCTCTTGCCAATCTTCTTAAGAAGTTCGCATTTGCCTTCGCGCGTTTGAAGATATTGACACAGGACGGATCTAAATTATCTTCGATCCCTGCATCCGCCAACGCTTCCAACGTATTCGTCAAATCAATCAAACGTGCATGAAGATCATTCGTCTTCTCACTGCGGATTGATTTAGCTGTATCCTCTTCACTCATTTCGTGGAACTTTTCACGAGCTGCTCCACATTTTGGACATTTGTCTTCCAATTGACCTTCTTCTAAGATTTGACCACAGACTTCGCATTTAAACAGTTTCTTTTCCATTATTGATTGTCTCCTTGTTAAGTGAAGTATAGCACAAGAAGATTAACGGATTTAAGTGCTTAAGCGGAATTAATTAAATTTATTAAGCAAATAAACATATTCAAGTAAAAAAGCTTAATTCAATTCACTGAAATCATGATTGATGATTTCTAACAAGGTAAAAACATCATTCTCAAAACCATATTTGAAAATACAACAATTTCCAATCTTACTCTTTTGATCCACATTACTCGTATGTGCCCAATAACGTTGGAATTGACGCACCGAAGCCCCATGGCTCACGACCAATACTGATTCATGTCCATCTTGACGCATGATCTCCATGACCGTGTCTGCGACACGTTGCCGCATCTCCATCTCACCCTCACCCCCATAGGCCACAAAGAAATCTCCATAGGGGAGTTTTGGATTCAAGTCTTCACTCTCACCTTCGAACTTACCAAAATTCCATTCTTTCAAACCTTTTAGTCTTTTGTATGGAAGTTCGGTGATCAACTCCAAAGTGTCACATGCACGCTCTGATGTGGATGCGTACGCATGATCAAATTTAATCTTTCGTTCATCAAAATAACGACGTGCAATTTTCGCTTGGGCAATACCTAATTCGGTCAAGGGGGAGTCACAGGCTCCTTGAACTTTACGGCGTACATTGAACAATGTTTGCCCATGTCGCATCATGTACAGTGTCTTCTTCATTATTTTCCTCCATTTGATAACAACAGTATAGACGATTTGTATAACTTAAACCAAGCCTCTATAATTAGAGTGATAAAAGGAGATTCTATGACCATCACGATCGATACACCTTTGAATGACCTCATTAACATACCTGCATTCGCATCGTGTAAGCAGATGCTTTTACCTCCATTCAACGCATTGGATGCGCTTAAGGTACGCGATGTGTATCGCTTGTTGCCGTACCACTCAAACATTCATCCTGAGGATGTGGCGATGTGTTTGAATGTCATGCAGGATCGTTTTCAAGCAGGTTCCATACAGTGCCATCCCATCTATACCGATCTGGAGATTCAAAAGAATCCACGTAAGAAAGATGTTGGAATCTATCACTTCAAAGCGGATGCGCATGCTAAATTCGGGATGATTTGTCCGGGTGGTGGCTTTCAATATGTGGGATCCATCCATGAAGGTTTTCCATTTGCGTTAGAGTTGAATAAAGCGGGTTATGCAGCTTTTGTCCTTCATTATCGAGTGGGTTCGCAACTCAATGCCGTTGAAGATCTTGCGGCAGCACTCACATGGATTTATGATCATGCCACAGAACTGGATATTGATTCCAATGATTACTCACTCTGGGGTGGTTCTGCAGGCGCACGCATGATTGCCTTGGTGGATTCCTATGGAACTGCTTATTTCGGGGGTAAAGAGACTTCAAAAGCTGCGGCTGTGATTATGGCGTATACCGGTCATGAGGATGTGTCCGGTTATGAGGCACCGACCTATGTCATCGTAGGCGATGATGATTGGATCGCGCCACCTCGACTCATGAAGAAAAGAGTGGATGCATTGAAAACACAAGGAACAGCGCTTGTGTTCAAGATTGTTTTGGGTGTAGCCCATGGTTTTGGACTTGGTAACCATACGAAAGCAGAAGGATGGATTCATGAAGCCATTACTTTCTGGGAAAAACATACCCAAAAATAAAGCATTCAAATCAAGCGATTCTTTGTATAATGGATTCTGAGGTTCTTATGAAATACATCAAGCAATTCACCATCATCTTATTAATCACCTTGAGTGCCGAACTTTTGCGCTATCTCATCCCCTTTAAAATACCAGCCACCATTTATGGCTTGGTTTTATTGGTCGTCTCGTTAAAATCAGGCTTACTGAAACTCGATCAAATCAAAGATGTTTCTTCTTTCCTATTAAATATCATGCCCGTATTGTACATACCCGCATTGGTGGGCTTGATGAATGCCTGGCCAAGTCTTAAAAGCATTTGGCTTCCTTTTGTAATCATCAACCTCTTGACAACCTTGATTGTCATGGTCGTCAGTGGCCATGCGACACAGATATTGATGCGCACAAAGGTGAAAAATCATGTTTAATTCACTGTACTTCGGTTTGGCACTAAGCCTGTTCATGTATTTTACAGTGGATTTTCTAAAGAAATGGATTAAGACCAGTCTCTTTAATCCCCTTTTGATCAGTTCGCTTCTCATCATCTTGATTTTATCATTGTTGAAAATTGAATACAGCGAATACAATCAAAGTGCGCAATGGCTGCATTTCATGCTTACCCCAGCCACCATCGTCTTGGCTGTTCCCCTTTACCAACAGTTCAAGTTGTTGCAAGAACATGCCTTGGTCATTTTCCTGGGTGTCTTAAGTGGTGTCATCGCAAGTCTTATCAGTGTCTATCTCTTAAGCGTCTTGTTTGGCTTAGATCAAACGATGTTGATCACACTCTTGCCAAAATCCATCACAGCAGCGATTGCGATTGGTGTTGCGGAAGAATACCAAGGCATCGTAACCATCACGGTTGCGGCGGTCATTATTACAGGCATCATTGGCAATGTGATTGCGGAACCCGTTTGTAAGTTCTTTCGGATTAAAAACCCAATCGCCAAAGGCATTGCGATTGGTACCTCTTCACACGTTGTTGGGACGAGTAAAGCCATGGAAATGGGTGAAGTTGAAGGTGCGATGAGCAGTTTGGCAATCGTCGTGGCTGGTCTGACGACCGTCATTCTACTTTCTTTTATCTTGATCTAAACTTATGCCGATTAGACAAAACATTCTCTTTTTGGCTCACAAAGGGGCTGATTAATTATTAACTATAAGCTCAGCTTATGTGTAAGCGCTTTAAGTGTTATTGAAACCCTCTTCCATTTTTTATTATCTATGATAAACTTGCATAGGAAAAATGGAGATCAACTATGGATTTTAACTTGCTTGAAGAAATCGGCTTAAAAAAGATCAAACTAAGCCTTAGTCGTCCTTTTAATTACTTTATCAAAGCACTCATGGCTGGGATGTACCTCGGAGTCGCCTTGATGCTCGCCAATACAGCGTATGCGCTTTTCTATCATTTTGATCCTTATCTCGGAAAATTCGCCTATGCGGCTTTCTTTGGCTTGGCTTTTACCTTGGTCGTCTTTTTAAACGGTGAATTGTTTACTGGAAACACACTGCCGACCATCATGCCTTTCTTTAGTAAGAAAGTGAAACTCATGGATGTCCTTAAAGGTTGGACCCTCGCTTATGTCGGCAATTCCATCGGTGTCGCCTTAATCGCTTTCCTCTTCATTCAAAGCCATGTGTGGACCAAGGATCTTTCTCCCATCATCACCAGTGTCGTCGATGTCAAAACGAGTATTGCTTGGGGTGACTTATTGATCCGTGCGATCCTCTGTAATTTCATCGTTACCTTAGCCTCTTATTCGAGTTACAAACTCCAAAACGAAGTTGCCAAAATCATGGTCATCTTCCTCTTGGTCATCGCTTTCGTTCTTCCGGGCTTCGAACACAGCATTGCAAACATCGGTAGTTTCACCTTAGGCATCAGTATCGGCATGACACATTTAGGGCTGCAAATGCTCTTCAATGTATTTATCGCAACCATTGGAAACATCATCGGTGGCTCTATTATGTTAGGTCTTCCCATCTTCGCAATGTTTCATCCAATTGAAAAATAAGTCAAACCCTGGTCATCCAGGGTTTCTTTTTGAGGCTCAGATTCTTTGCTATTGCATAGATATGGTATGATATATCATGTAATAAATCATCATAGGGGAAATATGACAGCATCTAACGAACAGAATACACCAAAAATAAAGCCAAACGCTTATCGACGCTTCATGCGTTACAACTTTCCAAAGACCATGAAACATCGAAAACTCGTCATTAGTTTGACGATTTTAACGTTGTTGTTCATGATCACAAGTTTGATTTTTGGCTCGATTGGTCTAAATTATCTCATTACGGTTGCCAATAACGCGCCTGAACTTAATGCGGAAGACTTTAGCGCCGCGCAAAGTTCTAAGATCTATGATTCTGAAGGCCGTGTCATCGCGGACATTGGATTGCAGATTCGTGAAAACATCGCATATGAAGATTTACCAAGAAGTGTCATCGATGCTTTTGTCTCGATCGAGGATTCTCGTTTCTTTGAACACAATGGGTTTGACATTCCTCGTTTTACAAAAGCTGTCTTCGAGAACCTGAAATCCATGAGTTTCTCACAAGGCGGTTCTACCTTTACCATGCAATTGGTCAAAGGAACCTACTTTGAAACAGAAGAAGCCACTGCGGTTCGTACGGGTTTAGCGGGTGTGAATCGTAAGATTCAAGAAATCAAGGTCGCACTTGAGACTGAGAAAGTATTGTCTAAGAAAGACATCATCACTTTCTACTTAAATAAAATCAATTACGGTGTACCAAAAAATCGTCGTGGCATTCAAACCGCTGCTGAATTCTATTTTGGAAAAGACATCTCTGAAGTCGGTGTATTAGAGGCTGCCTTCTTGGCTGGTGTCATCAACGCACCCAATGCTTATACACCCTTGAATAGTTTGGAGTTGGCAGAAAAGCGTACGCATGTAGTCTTGGATCTCATGAGTTATCATGGCTATCTTACGGATGTGGAAGTCGCACTTGCCAAATCCGTTCCACTCGAAAATCTATTTGTGGGTGAATTGAGTACGAAGCAATCCGATGTCTCGTATCAAGCCTATGTGGATGCGGTTGTAAGAGAAGTCATTCAACTGACTGGTAAAGATCCCGTTCTGGTTCCGATGCAGATATATACAGCCTTAGATCATGACACCCAAGAAACCTTCGAAAATATCCAGAATGGTTTAGATGATGGGGTTGTTTGGCCAAACGAAGTCATTCAATCGGCCATGGTCACCATTGACAATGAAACAGGTGAAATCATCGCACTGGGTGGTGGACGCTTCTACGAAGGCGAACGCTTATTCAATCGTGCCACTGAAATGTATCGTCAACCTGGTTCCTCCGCAAAACTCATCTTGACCTATCCCCTTGCCTTTGAAAAGCTGGGTTGGTCAACCAAACATACCTTAGAAGACAAACCCATCCGTTATGCAGGTGTTGAAGATGTCATCATTAAAAACTTTGATGATGTCTACCGCGGTAACGTAACCTTAGATTATGCCATTGGGGTATCACTCAATATCCCTGCTATTGAAACGATGGATGCGGTTGCACAGAAAATGGGGATCCGAAACATCATCACGTATCTCAATGACATCGGTTTCAATCAAGTGAATCAATTCGACTTGGGTTATGGCATCGGTGGTTCCAGTTTCGTTGCCTCTCCACTTCAAATGGCTGGTGCTTATCGCATGATTCTCAGTGAAGGCAATTACATCAAACCGCATACCGTTCGTAAAATAGAGTTTGTGGACGGATCCGAAGCTTTTATCGCAGATTACGGTTCTAAATCCGTATTATCCAAGGAAGCGGCTTACATCTCTGCCATGATGATGGAACAAGACGTCAGTGGACCGTATCGTAACTTCATGCAGATCTTGAAACGTAATTATCAAGTTTATGCCAAGACAGGTACCTCCGATTGGGGAGATACGGGTGTTGAATATGGTGTACCAAAAGGTGCTGCGAAGGATAAGTGGATGATTGCCGGAACGAGCCAACATACGACTGCTGTTTGGGTGGGCTATGACAAAGCCGTCGAAGGTCAGATTTCTCATATCACGCAATCCGTCATTAACATGAATTTGCCTGGTAAGATCAATAACAGCATCTTAAACAGTCTATATAAAGATGAACCCAATCCCAAAAACATAAGTCGGCCTGCCAATGTCTCCGACATCACGCATCTACGCAATGTCTATCCTTACCTAGCTCCTGCTGGGTATGCGAATCCAGATATCTATGTTTCTGGCTTGATTAAGAAAGAATTCGCGAACATTAATGTAGCGGGTGCTCCAATCGCCATACAAAATGTCTATTCATTGAACAACGGTGAGTCCATTAATGGACAAATGATCGGATATGAACCTAATAATGGTTATATCTATTACACGGTTGTCAATTATCCAAGTCATGGGGAATTAGCCTATGATGGCAGTACCGGCAGTTTCACGTACACCCATTGGGGTGACAAACAAGATGATTATTTCACTTTCAACATCAACAATGGTTCTTCAACATCCAACACGACACGTGTGAATCTTGCCATTAAGAATCCAAATTAAAAAGATTCCTATGAACAACACTCTAATCTGTTAGATCCTGTCTAGCAGTTGATATGTTCATGGGAATCTTTTTTTACTTACTTGAAGTATTTTTCCCACTCAATTTAGCTTTGTATAAGGCTTTATCAATCCGATTGAGCAAATCTTGACCACTGGCATCCTCAAAGCTGAAGCGACCAAAACCAATCGAACAGGTCAATGGAACTCCACCTAAATCAATGCTGCGAATGCTTCCCAAAATAATTTCACTCAGTGTCTCGTCATTTTCTTCACGGACACCTTCATAGACCAAAACATATTCATCCCCACCTAAGCGATAGACACGGTCTTCCTTGCGATTACGTTCGATGATTGTTTTCGCAAACGCTTTAAGCGCTGTATCTCCCATGCCGTGACCATATTGATCGTTGATGTCTTTGAAATCATTGATATCAACCAACAAGAACAACGGTGATATGCCGGATTCTTTGAAACGATCATAGGCATTTGGTAGATAGAAATCAAAGGCTCTACGACTGTAAGCCATGGTCAACGCGTCACGATCCAACTCCAATTTCAAAGCTTCTGTTTCTTTTTGTTTTGCACGTCGTTCCATGAATGTTATCAAACCAAAACCAAGTGTAATGATTGCAATCAGAAATGCGATCAATCGAAGCACCAGATTATTTACCAGATTCTGACTTTCACTTTGCACTTCTTTTAAGAAAATCTCAGTATCATCAATATAAACACCATAGGCAATGACCCAATCATACTCTACAAACAACTTTGCATATGTCAACTTCTCTTTAATCGCATCTGAATCTTTCTTCTGGAAGTAATAACGGAAATAAATGTCTCCATTGGCTTTGACACCTTCAAGCTCTGTCAAATACGGTGTGGTCCCATTGACATCTGTCGAGTACGTTGACAACAACATTCCTTCTGTATCCCTAAGATTGGGATGGACCAAACGGATGGCATAATCATCACCTCCGTCATAATTGATGATCTGATTGATCCAGATATAGGAATTGTCATCAAATTCGTAACGATAGATCAACTCGCGTGTGTGCTCTAATACAGCCTGGTCATAAACTGCTTTGGGATAGTGCAATTTGATAGCGTAATTTCGAACTTCAACTGTTTTCTCTAGAACGAATTCATCGTTAGAATCTTCATCAAGTGCGTCAAGTGAATAGTGCCACTTATTAGCCGGTTTTTGATTGAAGTATTGCATAAGTGTTTGTTCGAAATCGATTTGACTTTCGTGATTTTGATCGATCAGAATCAAATCAGCCTCAATCCGGCTTAGTTCAGCTTCCAGTTCAAAACACTTATCCAACTGATAAAGCTCGATTTGATTGACGACATTATCAACCGTATCCTTAAGATACGCTTCTTTGGTACGCAAGATCTGGTCAGCAGTTTGTCTCAAATAAATCTGACTTAGTTCCTGTGCGGAGAGCCAATAAAAAACACCTGCAAATAAACAGGTTGTTAGAATAATGAAAATACTGATTTGTTTGGTAAGTCTGCGCAAAAGAAAACCCTCTTACCATGAGTATAGCAAAAGGGTTATCAGAATTAAACAGTTTTTAACAGTGTGCTCCACCTGGTACAGCCATCAATTCAGCTTTACCATCGATGAAGTTTTGAATTGCGACTTCAATTGGAATCAATTCCGATGTATACACTTCAATTCCATTCGCTTTTAACAAATCATAGGCTGTTAAACCTAACCCCTTGATCATCACCGCATTCACGCCTAATGACTTTAAGAAAGCAGGACGTAATTTATGCGTATCCGTATCATTAAAAATCACTTCACGTTTTACAACTTCGTTGTTTTCAAGTGTGATCAATTCATAGGTATCACAAGATCCAAAGAAACCATGGACCAAATCATCATTCTTCGCTATCGCAAGTATCATATTTCTTTCCTCCAGAGACTATTATATCGTTATTCATACAAAATATCACTTCCTAACGTTTGATTCCTTCATCCATCAATAACGGATGTGTCAAGATACGTAACGACAAGAGAAGCATTGCAACTCCAGCCGCTATCATGATGCCATCCACACTCCACACATCCGCCAAAGGTCCAAAGATGATCATGCTTAAAGGCATCGTAGAGCTTGAAATCATTCCCATGACACTGAAGACACGTCCCAAATAATTGGCTTCCACCTTTTCTTGGATCATGACATTCGCTGGAGCGTTGTAATAAGGAATACTGATACCAAACATAAACATCACCATCATATACATCGTGAAGTTCGTACTCAGCGATAAAGCAATGGATAGAATCGCCATGAGAATCAAACTGAAAGCCATTGTCTTGATGCGATTCTTAAAGCCTTCGAATTTACTTAAGGCAAAACCACCCAACATCATCCCTAAGGCAAAGGCCACTTCAATGGCCGATAAGCGCCAAGGCGCATCCCCAAATTTGAAGACCGTCTGGAGTGTTGTAAGAAACGCAACCGGTGCAATCAGAAACATGACCAAGCCCACCAAGACAAAGAATGGAATCAAGAAGCGGTGGGATCGTATGTATGCAATCCCACTCTTCAGATCACTCATGTAAGAAGAATGTTCCTGGGTTGGACGCGTTGTAATCGGTTTGACCAATGTAAGTAAGGTGAGAATCCCCAAGACAGCCGTAATGATATCGATGGAGAAGATTAAGGACAAAGAGAAGTTCGCTAAGAGAAATGCACTGACGATCGGACTGATGATCATGATGGCGGATTGAAACCCACTGTTCAAACCCTGTACATGCATCAATTGATCCTCAGGCACCAACTCCGGAATGAACGCATTGACACTCGGTCCATGAATGGCACTCCCCAGGGATCGTACTGCTGAGATCACCAGCAACAAACCAATGGATCCATAGCCCATGGCATACGCAATCGCCGTCATAAGTGTGACCAAGGCAATACCTCCATCGGCCAACACAATCAGACGCTTACGGTCATAGCGATCTGCCCAAATACCTGCAAAAGGACTCAAAAATAAGGTTGGCAAGAACCCTGCAATAATCGATAAGGTCATGATGGTTCCTGACTTGGTTGTCAAAGTGATATGCCACATGATGGCATACTGAACCAAAGAAGAACCAAATAAAGAAATGCTTTGACCTAAGATGAAGGCACGTAGATTACGCTTCCATGTTTTTTGCATGGTCCTATTATAATCCAAATTCTTATCTAAGCTGTGATTTACGCTCCTAGCTTCTGACACTGAGGACAAAAATAGATGCTTCCCCCTAAGTAGTTCTCTTTTACTTTATCACTGCCACAGACTGGGCAAGACTGATCGAAAGCCTTATTAGACATGATGCTTGGATATCCTCCCAGTCCATTCAATAAAACTTCCGTATCCCGACCACCTAGATCTACAATTGTCTGCGTCTGTTCCTTTAATACGATGAACAATGCCTCAAGCTCTAACTCAGACAAAGTTTCCAGTTTGCGCTTAGGATGCAATTTAGCTTTGAATAAAATATCTTGCACAAGCCCATTTCCTAAACCTGGAATGCGTTGTTCCGTAGCTAAGAACGCCTTTAAGCTGAGTTTCTTTGAACTTTGCTCGATCATTTTACACCAATAAGTTCGATCAAAGCCCTCATCCAATAGCCCAGGCACACTTAATGCACGATCACGATACACATTGTCAAAGGCATCCTTAAAACAATAGATTCCACCATACATCTTAATTGACGCAAGCAAGAAGTGATTCTCAAACACAAGTTTCAATTGATGTTTGACATCACTCGGCACCTCTTTTACATCACGCAGTTGTATTCCCTCATGAAATACAAGATGACAGTCTACTCCCCTTAACTCCACAAAACTACCATAGGCAATACAGTCCTTAAACTCACGACCCAATAGAACATCTTTATATTCCTGAGGCTCTGCATTGAACCAAGCCATCTTATGTGGAAAAGCATTCACTTCCACATCCAAAATCGTTTGATTCATACACTTTTGTTTAAGCTGGCGGGATAGAACAAGTGCTTCTGGATATTCGATCATAAGCATTTCTCCCTTTTATTAAATTATATACCGAAAAGCACTTGACACAAGTTCGTCGTTGTATTATTGTATTAAGTGTCTAATACAGTAATACAGAAAGGAACTTTATGGATCAATTCACATCCACACAACCGATCTATCTACAGATCATGGATTTGATACAACGTGAGATCATCAGTACACGGCTCAAACCTCTGGACCAACTTCCCAGTGTTCGAGAACTTGCACTACGCTATCAAGTCAATCCCAATACCGTTCAAAGAGCCCTAAGCGAACTTGAACGTATCGGCTTGGTCAAGAGCGATCGAACCATCGGGCGCTTCGTCTGCGATGCCCCCGAGCTTATCAAATCGCTACGCCATACCATCGTCCAGGAACACGTCGATCAATTGACGAAAGTCCTTGTCGAACTCGAAGTATCCGAATCAGAATGTATACAAGCAATCAAAGAAGCTTATACGGAAAGGAAGTCCCATGATTGAAGTAAAAAACGTCAGTAAACGCTATAAAAACACCAACGCTCTCGACAATGTCAGTTTCACACTCCAAGCAGGTCAAATCGTCGGTCTCTTAGGCCCTAACGGGTCCGGCAAAACCACGCTCATCAAAATATTGAATGGCTTATTGCGTGATTTTGATGGAGAGATCAAGATTGATGGAAAAGATATTGGGGTTGAAACCAAAGCCATGATTTCCTATCTGCCCGATGTCAACTTCTTTGGCGAATGGATGGATGGTGATCATGCCCGTGACTTGTTCAAAGACATGTATCCAGATTTTGATGAACAACGGCTCTTCGATCTCTTCAATAAATTGAAACTCGATCCCAAACAGAAATTAAAAACCATGTCCAAAGGCATGAAAGAACGATTCCACCTCGCCTTCGTCATGGCTCGAAAAGCACACATCTACATTTTGGACGAACCCATTGGCGGCGTCGATCCTGCAGCACGTGAGTTGATCCTCAATACGATTCTGGATAACTACAACCCGGATTCCTTGGTCATTTTATCCACCCACATCATTTCAGAAATCGAACAGATCTTCGATTCCGTCTTATTCTTAAAAGAAGGTCAACTTGTCCTTAATGATCAAGTTGAAGAACTTCGCACCAAACATCAGAAATCCATCGATGAACTCTTCAAGGAGGTATTCAAATGTTAATCAAACTCATCAAACATGATCTCATTGCGAGTTACCGTGACTTACTACCGATGTATGCTGGACTCATCTTGTTCGCAATCGTCGGCGCGATTTCGCTGAATCCAGAAGTGGAATGGCTGATCTTTGTATTCATCGTCCCCTTCTTCGGTTTGCTCATCGCAAGTGCCGTCATCTCGGTTCAAACCATCATTCGTTTAATCAATCGTCTCTATACCCATGAAGGTTATCTCAGCCATGTCTTACCCGCTAGCGATATTGAACTCTTTCTTGCGAAAATCATCACAGCCGGTATTTGGACGACGACAACCTTCTTGAGTTACGTGATTTCACTCGGTATCTTCGTAGGTTTATGGTCCTTCTTACATCAAGACTACTTTGTCCTTTACCAGGTTGAAATCAAACAAGTTCTTGCCTACCTTCAAGAACAGAACGCACTCGTTCTCTTCGCACGCATGGTTCTCATCAGCTTGCCGCAATACCTTGTGAACATCTTCTATGGCATGAGCTTGGTCTTGGTCGCCTTCAGTTTCGTGAACACATCTTACGTCAAAGCCAATAAAGTCTTCATCGGTTTGATGGTTTACATCTTAATCAACTTCGTGATTGAAAACCTGAATTCGAATCTTTTACAGGACTGGTTCGTAACGGTCGATCGCATGCAAGTAAATATCAACTGGATGATGTATGGTTTAGACTTCGTTTATTATCTTGTTGCAAGCTTGGGCTTGTTTAGCTTGACCTTATGGTTGAATCGCAACAAACTTGAGTTGAATTAAGCGCTACGGCGCTTTTTTTATCAAAATACTATACTTTAACACAAAAATAACTAACTTTTAAAACATATTGCTTGGAAACATGTTGTATAACGAAAATACACGGTTTATAATGCAATTACGGCGAAAAGGGGAAATTCGTGGAAAACATCATTTTTGGCAGCCTTGGTTTTGTCATCCTCACCCTCTTTGACCTCAATAAAGTAAAGCATTGGAATCATAAGTTCAATGTTTTGTTTGCCCTTGGGGTGTTTTTCATTGTCTTGTCTACTTTTCTTATTTTCACCTCAGGAACTGCGGATTTCATGCTTGATGAACCCTATCGCTGGCTCGTCTTGCTTCTCTTCATTCTCAGCTTGATTCAGATGATCGATGCGCTCTTTGGAGCCCTGCCCTTCAAACGAACCTATATTGAAGGGGCGAATAATACGCTCATCAATACCGGTTGGTATGCACTCTGTCGTCATCCTGGTGTCTATGGCTTTTTCTTTACTTTCTTGACACTCTTTCTCTACAGTGGCAAATGGATGATGCTTTATGCGACCCTCGTTTGGACACTGCTTGATATTCTTCATGTCTACATTCAAGATGTTTATTTCTTCCCTTTAACCATCAAGGGCTACACCGATTATCAAAAGGAAACTCCTTTCCTACTCTTCAATAAACAAAGTCTACGGCGTTTTCAGAATACATGGCTTAAGGGGGAACTAAGCAAATGAATTTTGATCAGATGTTACGTACAAAAACGCATGAAGAAATCTGGCAGCGCTACTGTAATTTTTTAGATATGAATCTGGATCAGTTCATGGAAATCCAGAATCAGTTGCTTATGGAACAGATCGACCTCTATGCGAATTGTGAACTGGGTCAATCGATCATGAAGGGTCAGAAACCTCGTGATCCCGATGAATTCAGACGCATCGTTCCTTTGACGGATTATGAAGATTATGCGGATTATCTTTTACCGAAGAATGCCAAGGTCTTGCCAGCTGAACCTGTTGTTTGGATCCAAACAACCTGGGAAGGTGGCAAAGCTCCTGTTAAAGTAGCGCCTTATACCGCCAGTATGATCGCTTCGCATCGTGAAATCGCATTTGCATGCATCATGCTTGCGACAAGCAAACGCAAAGGTCACTTTGATTTGAAGCCTGGGATGAAGCTCTTGAACGGCATGGCTCCTTTGCCCTATCTTACGGGTCTTCTGCCTTACACCCTACAAGGTGAATACACGGTTAAATTCATGCCGGATATCGAAGCTGGCAATAAAATGTCCTTTGGGGAACGCAATAAACTGGGTTTCAAAATGGGCGTACATAAAGGCATCGATTTGTTTTATGGCTTAAGTTCCGTCATCGTACGTATGAGTGAAAGCTTTGCGGAAGGCAGTGGTTCAACGGGCGTCGATCTCCTTAAGTTTGATTTAGGCCAGTTGGGTAAATTCGCAAAAGCAAAGATCCACTCCAAACTTGAAAAACAAGCCATCCTACCTAAAGATGTCTTTGATCTCAAAGGCTTTGTCTGTGCTGGTACGGATACCGCACATTTCAAAGAAAAAATTGAACATTACTGGGGCGTCAAACCCTTGGAAATCTTTGGTGGTACCGAAGCCACCTGTATTGGAACCGAGTCGTGGACAAAGAATGGGCTTATCTTTTTTCCTGAAGTCTGTTTCTACGAATTCATCCCCATGGAAGAATTCTATAAGAACCTTCAAGACCCCACGTATGTCCCTAAGACATACTTAATGAACGAGCTGATTCCCGATCACTATTATGAAATCGTGATCACAACCCTTAAAGGCGGTGCCTTCGCACGTTATCGCATCGGTGATGTGTTCAAATGTGTCACCCTTGAGCGTAAGGAAGATGGCATCAAGTTACCTCACTTCCAATACATCGACCGGGTCGATCCTGTCATCGATTTAGCTGGATTCACACGAATCACCGAAGCCACCATCTCTGAAGTCATCAAACTTTCTAAAATCAATATTGAACATTGGTTCGCAGTCAAACGTTATGATGAACAGAAACGTCCTTACATGGCGATGTACATCGAATTAAATCATGCGGAGAATGTGATTGGTTTAGAAGATCCCGATTTCATCAAGGAACATCTTGAAGTTTACTTTAAATACCTCGATGATGATTACAAGAGCTTAAAGAAAATGTTGGGCATCGAGCCAATGAAGGTTCACGTTTTGCCTACAGGCACGATTAAACAGTATACGCAGAGCATTCGGCATAAAATGGCCAAGGTCAATCCATCGCATTTCGATGTGACCGAAGTCCTGAAACTCGCACAAGTACCAGGTAAAGCATAAGAAGGAGAACAGATGGTTCTATCCAATGTCATTTTTTGGGGAATACCGATCCTCGCATTGATCATCAACGCGATGCTTTTCTTCATGCTTGCCATCTCCAAAAAAGACAAAATGATCGTCTCATTCATGCTCTATGTGGCATCGATGATCGCATGGTCAGCCTCATCCTTATTGATGAAAGCGCAATTTGCACCGAGTGTCCTCTTCTGGTCACGTGTCATGACCGCTTGTATCAACTTTGTACCTTATTTTGCTTATATCTTCATTAGTTACTTCACATCCCAATTTAAAAAGATCCATCTCTTGGGTTGGTCCTTGATCATGATTGGGATGATGGTCATCCACAGTTTAGGTTGGATGGTGACATCAGCTTCGATTCTGACCCCCGTCGTGGATGGTCAAGTCCTCTATGAAGTCAGTTATCAAACGGGACCTTTTGCTTATCCAGGCTTTGCGATTGTATTTGTCCTTTTGTCCTCCAGTTTGTTGAAGATGCTCAATGCGTATAAGCATGGCGTCAAGACCTCACAACGTCTAAGACCTGTTCTTCTCGGTTTGTTCATCCTTTATGTCGGTTTCGCCTTGAATGTCATCCCTGCGATTGGGAAGTATCCTGTGGACTTTGCGGCAGGCATCATCACCAGTAGTTTACTGATGTACGCTATTTATAAGGAACATGTGGTTGATCTTAAGATCGTAATCACACGGACTTTGGTGTTCACCTTTATCATGACTTTCCTATTCAGTGCTGTAGCACTTTTAGTTAATACTGTCCTTCGACTTTTCAATCAATTCAACAATGGTCTCAGCCAAGAAATCTTCGTCCTATTGACCGCTTTGATTACGATCATCTTGTTCCAACCTTTATTTACGGTCATCTTTAGACTCGTTGAGAACTACTTCAATAAGAAGGAAAACCAACAAAACACACTCATTAAGAACTTTACCCTCAGTGCTTCCAATAACTTGAACTTGGAACATTTGGCTCAAGAACTCCTGAATGTCATCGTCCAATTGACGGGCAATGATGATGTGTCGATTTTCTTCAAGAATGCACAGAATTAAGATTATGGCTTCTATGCTTCATTTAAGAAACTGACCCGTTTGACTTTGGACTTCAGATCAAATCATCCCTTTATTCAATGGTTCACTCAGTTCGACGATGTGATCAAGGAAGAATACCTGAGTACGCATCCAATCTTCAAGACCCTTTGGGATAAGGAACGCCAAGCCTTGGCTCTGATTCGATTCGAAGCCTTGGTTCCACTCAAATACAACAATGAACTGATTGGTATGGTGCTCTTATCTTCAAAAGACTATACGACTTTATTGAATAATGAAGATTTGAATGCGGTCTCCGCCTTATGCGCAACCGCATCCATTGCGATGTCCAATGCACGCATGTTCGAAAAGTTCCAACAAGATGCGATCATGGACAGTTTAACCGGTATCTACAATCATCGTTACTTCATTGATCAGCTCCAAAAGAATACGCGTAATCTACGGACGCAAATGGTCTCCTTGATCATGATCAACATTGATATGTTCGCCTTATTCAATGAAATTTACGGACATTATGCCGGTGATATCGTTTTGCAGAGAGTTGCGGAAGCCATTCGCTTCGTCAATGGTGAACGGGGTACCCTCTGTCGTTATGGCGGTGATGTGTTCGCACTCATTCTACCTTATGTCGATTCACGAACGGCTTACGAGCTTGCGGAAAAGATTCGGGAACGTGTAGAGACCACATCCATGGCCAAGGGTACGGAGATCACCCGAAATATCACGATTTCCATCGGGATCAGTGCTGCGCCGAGTGTGGCCAGTGATGATAAGGATCTGATCGCAAAAGCGACAGCCGCCTTGCGTTATGCCAAGATGACGGGTAAGAACAAATCCGTTCTCTTCAATCCAGATATCCATGATCAAAAGGTCAACGATACCGCTTCAGATGAAATGAACATGGCTACGATCTATGCCTTAACCGCTGCGATCGATGCCAAGGACCACTATACCTTCGGTCACAGTCAACGGGTTGCTCAATATGCGACAGCCATTGCGAAAGAAGCTGGGGCACGTAAAGAAGAAATTGAGTTGATTCGGCAAGCTTCACTGCTTCACGATATCGGTAAGATCGGTATTCCAGAAAACATCTTAACGAAATTCACACGTCTCAGCGATGATGAATACGATGTCATGAAGATGCATGTGGACATGTCCATTACCATCATCAAGTATCTGCCTTCATTCAGCCATGTTATTCCAGCGGTTGTGGGTCACCATGAACGATGGGATGGGACCGGTTATCCACGACGTATCAAGGGTGAAAACATTCCGTTTGCGGCACGTTGTATCGCCGTCGCGGATGCCTTCGATGCCATCACATCAAACCGTCACTATAAGACCTACCTAAGCATTGATTTTGCTTTGGAAGAGGTTGAAAACAATGCCGGTAAGCAATTCGATCCTGAATTGGCAAAAATCTTCGTCCATTTGGTTCGAAGTGGTCAATTGATCATCGAACCATCACGCAGTACGGAAGCCCCAAAAACCACGCTTAATCTCTACCAATAGGAACATTCTAATGCGAATGTTCCTTTTTTATGCCATAATACAGGATATGGAAAAGTTAGAACGCTTGAATCAATACATCAGTAAGAGCGGACGTTGTTCACGCAGAGAAGCGGATACCGCCATCAGTGAAGGTCGTGTCAAAATCAATGGTAAACTCGCACAACTCGGCATGCGTGTCCAGGCCGGTGATGTGGTCACATTGGATGACATCGTCATCGAACACAGTAAAGAACACATTATTTTAATGTACAATAAACCCGCTGGCATCACTTGCACCACGGAACAACATATTCCCGGAAACATCATCGATGCGATCAATTATCCTGAACGCATCTTTCCGATTGGACGTTTGGATAAAGACAGCGAAGGACTCATTCTTTTGACCAATGATGGTGATCTTGTCAATAAAATCCTACGCCATGAAAATGCCCATGAAAAGGAATACTTGGTCAAAGTAAACAAGTCCATCACCCCTCAGTTCTTACGCCAAATGGCAAAAGGGGTCCGTATCCACAATCCTGTAACGGATGAAATGACCACCACCCTTCCTTGCACCCTCTATCAAGTTGATGATCAGCACTTTAAGATCATTTTGAATCAAGGTTTGAATCGTCAAATTCGTCGGATGTGCAGTGCCTTGGATTATCGTGTCATCTTCTTGAAGCGATTAAGGATCATGCATCTAACCGTCTACAACATAAAAAAAGGTCAAACGTATCGTTTAACCCCTGAAGAAACACAAATATTATTAAATAAACTCTAATTATTTGGCGCGATTCTTTGAGACCGCAATCATGATTTCGCGGGTCAACTTACTCGCCAAAGCTGTGCTTGCGCCGGATTGATCATAAATTGGAGCCAATTCATTCACATCGATGCCCACGACATTCAAATGACTCATCGCTAGCACACTGTCCAACAGTTGATGGAAGGTGATTCCACCGGCTTCTGGTGTGCCTGTACCAGGCATTTGTGAAGGATCCAAGCAATCCAAATCAATGGTGATGTATACAGGTTTGCCTTCCAATTGAGGCAAGATGGACTTCAAGGTATCACAGCTGCTCTTTTCAATATAGCTGTGTTCTTGCGCAAAGATGAACTCTTCACGTGCCCCAGAACGTAAACCAAAATGGAAGATTTTCTTATCGCCGACCAAGTCGTAACAACGCTTCAACACCGTCGCATGCGAATAGAATTCACCATAATAAGTATCTCTAAGATCGGTATGTGCATCGAAATGGATGATGTGCAAATCCGGATGTGCCTCAAAGACAGCACGCACGGAACCATAGCTTACCGTATGTTCCCCACCGAGCATGAAGGGGATTTTTTTATCTTGAACAATGACCTTCGCACGCTCATAAATCGCGTCCAAAGCACGTTCCGCACTGCCAAACGGTAATACAAGATCACCCGTATCACAAACCTTACAGTCTTCTAATCCATGATCGGAATAAGGGCTGTAAAGTTCAAGTCCAATGGACTCCGTACGAATCGCACTTGGCCCAAAACGAGTACCAGGACGATACGAAGTCGTGCTGTCAAATGGCGCACCAAACAAGACGATTTCCGCCTCGTTGTATTCGGTATCGCAACCTACAAAAACATGCGTATTTTTACTCAATTTCATAATTTAAGAGTTCCTTTACATAGTTTGGAATGGCAAAACAGCCTTTATGCAATGAAGTGTTATAATACTTCATTTTTAAGTTCAAACGTTTCCAAGCAGCCTCATCCAGATCCGCTACAGGATCAAAGGTCTTGGACGCAAAGCCAAACAACCAATAACCCGATGGATAGGTTGGAATATGCGCTTGATACACACGTGCGATTTTGAACTTCTCACGAATGCGTTGGTGTGCCCGTTGCATCGCCTTGGTGTTGAAGCTGTAATAAGGACTTTCGTGTTGGTTGACCAAGATGCCATCATCCTTTAATGCATTATGGCAATTGCCATAGAATTCCTTGGTAAACAAGCCTTCACCTGGGCCGACTGGATCGGTCGAATCCACGATAATCAAATCGTATTCCTTCTTGCGCGAACGAATGAACTTCAGACCATCTTCATAATAAATGTTTACGCGTGGATCTAAAAGCGAAGCGCTCAAGTTTGGGAAATGTTCCTGGCAAAGCTCTACGACACGTTGATCGATCTCAACCATATCAATGTGTTCAATGGTTTCATAACGACAGAGTTCACGAATGGTGCCACCATCCCCTGCCCCGATGACCAAGACCTTGCGAATCTTAGGATTCACCGCCATGGGCACATGTACGATCATTTCATGGTAAATGAATTCATCTTTTTCCGTAAGCATGATGCATCCATCCAAAACCAGAAACTTACCAAACTCCGGAGAAGTAAAGATATCGATCCGTTGGATCTCTGTTTCTTCACTGGCCAATTGTTTGTCGGTACGAATGGAGAAGCGGACATTGTCCGTATGTTGCTCAGTAAACCAATATTCCATTTTTAGTCCTCCAAGACCGCGATTTTTTCAATCGCAGTATCTTCAATTCCCGTCAAGAAACTTCCTCTTTCCTTCGCATAGACAATATAGTCAATCGCTTCCTGAGTGATTAACTCACCCGGTGCGATGATCGGTATCCCAGGTGGATAAACCATGATCTGTTCACCACTGATGCGATTCAAACTCTCCACAATCTTAACTTTTGTTTTATCCGCATAATAAGCATTTTGAGGAGACACTTTAACGATTGGATTGATGTAATCATAGGCAATCATGTCTTTGTCATCCTGCTCATATTCATCTTTGATATCCTGCAAAGCACTGATCAAACGTTCGATCTGCTTCTTCGAATCTCCAACCCCAACAATCGCTAGTATGTTCCCTAAGTCACCCAATTCGACTTGGATGTCATATTCATCCCTTAATAAATCATACAACTCAATCCCAGCTAAGCCAATATCACGTGTATGAATCGTCAATTTCGTCTGATCAAAGGCAAACACGGAATCATGATTCACAATATCCTGTGAAAAGGCATAATAACCTTCAATCTGCCCAATCTCTTGGCGTGCATATTCCGTCAATTCCACAACCTTTTTAAAGACTTTCTCACCCTCAAGCGCTAAGAACTTGCGCGTGATGTCGAGTGAAACCAATAAGAGATACGAACCACTGGTCGTATGCGTCAGATTCAAAACTTGACGAATCTCACCCATACGCTTTTCGTCTTTAATCAATAACATTGAACTTTGGGTCAAGCTTCCACCCGTCTTATGCATGCTTACCGCTGCCATATCGGCACCAGCTGCCATCGCACTGATGGGCAGGTCTTCCTTGAAGTAGAAATGCGTCCCATGCGCTTCATCCGCTAGGACCTGCATGTTGTGGGAATGCGCTAGATTCACAATGCCGACCATGTCGCTACAGATGCCATAATAGGTTGGATTGTTCACAAAGATTGCTTTCGCATCTGGATTGGCCAAGATGGCTTTCTCCACATCTTTCAAACTCATGCCTAAGGGTATGCCCAACTCAGGATGTATCCCTGGATTTACGTATACCGGAATCGCCCCCGTTAGAATCAATGCATAAATAACAGAACGATGCACATTGCGTGGCAAGATGATCTTATCGCCAGCCTTTAAAACCGCAAAGATCATGGCTTGAACCGCAGCCGTTGTTCCATTCACAATAAAAAACGCATGACCTGCTCCAAACGCATCCGCAGCCAAGCGCTCCGCATCCAAGATGACGCCAACTGGATGACATAGATTATCCAAGTCCTTACGTGAATTCACATCATAACGTAGACATTGTTCACCTAAGAAATCCCTTAACATAGGATTGCCCTTTCCTTGTTTGTGTCCAGGCACATCAAAGGCAACGGTTCTTTTAAGGGTGTGCGCTTCCATTGCTTCCGCAATCGGAGCTTGATTCTGATCCAAGCGATATTGTTTCATGGCGTTCCCATTCTTTTTTAATTGTAAAACTTTTTGTTTTATAATGCGAAACAAATTATAGCGTAAATCACGAATATTACAATACTTTTTTTCGAGCTTTTTTAGATAATTATTTCACGTGATTTCATGAAGCCTTTAGGTACTCAAGAAGCTCTATTATACGGTATAATAGAAGTCAAAAGGAGTGCTTATGAAAAACACAACCGTCTTAAAACGCAATGAGGTTCCTGAACATCTCACTTGGAATCTCAGCCCAATCTTCCCTTCGCATGAAAGCTGGGAAGACGCTTTTCAAACCATTGAGAAACTGAACCAAGAAGCTGGAAAATTCCAGGGTAAACTAAGTGAAAAAGCAGAGACTCTACTCGACGCATTGAATTTTAGAAATGAACTTTTACAAAAGATCGAAGCCTTGTATACCTATGCGCACCTCTTAAGTGATCAAGACACCGCAGAATCCCATGCACAGGCTCTACAGAGCCGTGCACGCAGTCTTTACAGCAAAGTTGCGAGTGCCTTATCGTATTTCGAAACTGAGTTGTTGGAAGCCGATGAGGCTGTCCTTAGATCTTTCCTTGATCATCCTGATTTAAAGATCTACACCCATGAATTTGAATTGATGTTTGAGCGTCGCCAACACATCTTGAGTGATAAAGAAGAACTCTTGTTGGCAAAAGCTGGAGATGTCTTGAGTGGAAGTTCAGAAACCTTTGGTGTCTTGAACAATGCGGACCTGCGCTTCAAACCTTTGATCACAAAGGATGGGGAAGAATTGCAGTTGTCCCATGGTCGTTATGGTCTCTATTTGGAAAATACCGATCGTGATCTTCGTAAACAAGCCTTCAAAAACATGTATGCCAGTTATCATGATCTCAAGAATACTTTTGCGGCGACCTTAAGCAATACCGTTAAGACCCATAATCTCAATGCGGAGATCCGTGGTTTCAAGAGTGCCCGTGAAGCTGCCTTGTTTGCAAATCACATTCCTGAGAATGTATACGATGCCTTGGTGGATGCGATCCATACGAAGATCGATCTCTTGCATCAATATGTCGATCTCCGTAAGGATATCTTAAAATTAGATGACATTCGCATGTATGACGTCTATCTACCGATGGTGGAAGATGTGACTTTGGAATTCACCTATGACGAAGCTCAAGAAATCATTCTAGACGCACTTCAGGTCTTAGGGGATGATTATGTGTCTGTCCTTAAAAAAGCCTTCCAGGAGCGTTGGATCGACGTCATGGAGAACGAAGGCAAACGTTCCGGAGCGTATTCCAGTGGTTGTTATACAACGAACCCTTATATCTTGTTGAACTGGCAAGATAACTTGGATAATCTTTATACCTTGGCTCATGAATTGGGTCATAGCCTTCATTCCTATTACACCCGCAAACATCAAGCATTCATCTACGGTGATTATTCCATCTTCGTTGCGGAAGTCGCTTCCACAACCAATGAGAATCTGTTAACCGCATATCTCTTGAAGAAATACAGTGATCCTAAGATCCAAGCCTACATCATCAATCATTACTTAGATGGCGTCAAAGGCACTGTTTATCGTCAAACTCAGTTCGCAGAATTCGAACATCTCATTCATCAATCCGCCCAAAGCGGCATTGCCTTGACCCAAGAATACTTGTGCAAGGAATACGATCGCATCAATCGCTTCTATTATGGTGAAACGATGACCTACGATTCTGAAATCCAATACGAATGGGCTCGTATCCCACACTTCTATTACAATTATTATGTCTATCAATACGCAACGGGCTTCAGTGCTGCCAGTGCATTGAGTCATAAGATTTTGACAGAAGGTCCAACTGCAGTCGAAAATTATCTAAAATTCCTACAAGCTGGCTCCAGCGTCAAACCGATTGATGCCCTTCGCATCGCAGGTGTTGACATGACCAGCAATCAAGCCACCTTAGATGCCTTAAGCGTCTTTGAAGAACGCTTAGCACTGCTTAAATCCTTGATCTAATCCTTATTAAAAAAGTGACGAAGATAAATCTTCGCCATCTTGAAAAATA
>CAYRIW010000016.1:0-31657 GCA_964424595.1 uncultured Erysipelotrichaceae bacterium
CCTCGGCGTGCAGATGTTTACTCATTTTAAGTGACAAATTCATTTTGGATTGACACATTTTGCTTGATTGTGCTCTGAACAACTTATTTGTATAAGTAAAATCCGTAGAATAGCGCTTTACCCTTATGTTATATGCACAAATCCCAACAAACCCTACTTATTTTTCGCTTCCTCAAGTACTTGTTCGAACGCTAGATATACGTCCTTACTCACCGTTCCCCTTTTCAAGCGATCGCCATCATAATACGAGATCACACCATCCGATTGAATCATGTATTGACGCTCAGGACCTCGTGTCAAACTAACCGCAAATGTCAATTGTTGCGCAGGTCTAAGGATGGAATCATTGGTATAGATCGTCTTAAACGGAATATCCTTAACCAACTCATAATAGCTCTGACAGACTTCCGCATCATCACTTATATAGGCGAAACTCTCTGCCATACGATTGATGCGACAATCAATTGCTACTGGTTCTTTCATACATCCCGTCAATGTTAGTAATAGTGCGAGATAAACCACGATCTTTCCTTTAAACATCACAGCTCCTTATCGAACATCCTCTTGGGTTGTTATTTTTATATTGGCATAAGACCCTTGAACGATCTTGATTGGCACATCACTATAGCGCTCAATCAATTGCGCATCATCACTTGCCTTGAACTGGTCCGCTTGAGCCTTATGAATACACTTCAACAATAAACTTGTCTTGAATGCTTGAGGCGTCTGTGCGTGGCGCAAGGTGGAACGCTCGACTGTTTTGACCACATAACCATCTTTGACTTCTTTGACGGTATCTTTGACTTCAACGGCGAGCAAAGCGGCTTGTTCGGTTTCCATTGCCGTAAGTAAATCATCAATCAATTCCTGTGAACACCAAGGACGTGCCGCATCATGAACCAAAATCAAGTCTTCACTCACGCACATTAAGCCATTGTAGACTGAGTCTTGTCGCGTCGGTCCGCCACCAACATTGACGATACGTCCCATTTCATGGCGTGTGGTGACTTGATAAAGATCGTCTGGATTGGTCACGATGACGATCTGTTTGCAACGCTCATCATGCAAAAACAATTGAAGGGTTGTCTCCAATACGGTATGACCATCTTTGAGTGGATAAAAAACCTTATTGTAGCCGAGGCCCATCCGTTGACCTTTACCACCAGCTACGATGAGTACCGAATAATTCATAGGTGTCCCCTTTGTGTTTTCATTATTATAACAAAAACTATCGCAAATATCTTTTTGCGTTTATGGTTGTTTGAACCAACAAACAAGCTTATAATGATAATGCTTAGTTTGGTGCATTTATGCCGAAGAGGGAATCCATGAAATGGAGCTGTCCCAGCAACTGTAAATCAGGACAATAGGAAATAGCCACTGCATATGAGTATCGCTTCGATACGCTGCGGGAAGGTTCCTAGAGGATGAATGATTAGCCAGTAGACCTGCCAATATTAAGCGTAATTTTATCTTCTGGGAACAAGATAAAAAGACATTCGCCTGTCTTTTTAATACACATCCTAGATGTGTATTTTTTTGTAAAGGAGGCCCCCAACATGAAGAAAAACATCATTCGCATCGCCATAGCATCCCTCTTATTCGTCGCATCCATTACCGCATATAACTACTTCACACGCCAAGGGAATGAAGGGTCAAAGGAAGTTCAAATCATCATTCAAGTCGATCAAGCTGATCAGGATCTGATCGTATTGGACGTCACTAAACGTACTGATGATGAAATGCTTGGGACATTCCTTGAAACGGTTTTGGAGGAAGAAGGCTTGGAGATTGAATTCGCAGGGAATGTGACCGATCAATTTGGTCGCTACATCATCGGTATCGGTGAACATGTGACCAAAGATAGTTCCGTTGGGCCTTGGTGGTTGTTTAATTCCTCGACCAATCCAGACTGTGTCAGTGCTGGTTTCTGTCCGGGTGTGGATATCACCCCTTTATACGACAAAGATATTTTCATCTTTGACTTCACTTCGAGTTATTAACCATGTTTACCGTCCGTAAACTTGTCCTCCTTTCCCTATTCGCTGCCTCAGCCCTTGCCCTACAAGTCAGTTTATCGTTTCTTCCCAATGTGGAATTAGTGACCTTGTGGTTTTTATTGCTGGGCTGTGTTTTGACCTTTAAAGAAAGCCTTGTGGTTGTCTTTGTGTTCAGCGTCCTAGAAGCATTGGTCTGGGGCTTTGGGGATTGGGTAGTGGCATATTTATGGATCTGGTCACTCTGGATATTCATTGTTCAGATTGCTAAATCATTTATTAAGGATAAGGCCAATCTCTGGGCGCTGCTGGGTGCGCTCTATGGTTTTGCCTTTGGTTTCTTATTCTCAATCCAACATGCGTTGATGTATGGATTCAATATGGGTGTGATTTACTGGATTCGGGGCATTAGTTTTGACATTATCCATGCATTCTCGAATTATAGTCTTATACTAATTTTGTATAAGCCTTTATCGAATCTATTGAGCAAGTTGCTCAGAAAGTGGGGATAGAATGCCAGTAACAACCAAAACAGGTGATCGTGGAACGACCGCCATCAAGAATGGACGTGTATTAAAGAATGATCCCATCATTGAAGCTCTTGGCAACATTGATGAATGCAGTAGCCTGATTATTCATATGCAAGCTGAATTGGGCTTGGATAAAGAGCCATGGGCTAAAATCGTCCGTGAACTCTATGAAATCGCAGGCTATGTTTCACGTTATCAAAATGAGATTGATTTAGATGCGGCGATTAAACGTTTAGAAGAAACCATTGAAGCCAAACAAGTCCATTATGCAAACTTTATCTATCCATTCGATGATCGTAGAGCCGCTTTTCTGCACTATGTCCGTACTGTTGTTCGACGTACAGAGCGCTCATTGGTTACCGTTCATGAAACACAAGCCATCGATGCTCAAGTCTTCCAATATATCAATCGATTATCGGATTATATTTTCGTTCAAGAATTGGTCTAGTTTTTGGACAGATGAACCGATTTCATCATGTAAATCATTTTCAGAAAAGAATTCTACTGTCCTATGGTAGAATGGAAATTACTTAAAGGGGAATTTTTATGAGCTATACACAATCCACAATTACAAAACTGAATGCGGATATCCGTAGTCACTTCCATCATATCTTCACCATCGAAGATGGTTTTAAATTGACACACAGTGGTGTCAGCCGTTTAGTCATGTTGGATCGTTACTCACAAAAAGACCGTAGTTTGAAGACTTTGGGCGTCGATGATGTTGTCGTTACCATCGTTAAAGAAGATCCAAAGTTCCCATCACGCGGGATTGGTCAAGTCATTGAAATCAATCGCGAAGAAGAATGGGTCAAGATTCAATTAGAAGATGAGTTCAGAGCTTCATTGGAAGATGAAACCGAAGCTTTGACTGGAATCATCCGTCGTCCTTTTAAACAAATCGATAAACCCTTAGAGATCTATTATGAACAAATCGCTAAGCGTGTTGGTAAGTCCTTGGCTTCCACGGAACAGACCGATGCGCTTAAGGATCAATACAGTCAACTCTTTGCGGAAGAATTGGCCGAGATGAATGTCATCCCGGCTGGTCGTGTCCTTTATGGGGCAGGCAGTCAAACACAAGTCACCTATTTCAATTGCTTCGTTATGCCGTTCATTCATGACTCGCGTGGTGGTATTTCCAATCATCGTAAAGAAGTCATGGAGATCATGTCCCGTGGAGGTGGTGTTGGAACCAATGGTTCGACATTACGTCCAAAGGCAGCCCCTGCAAAGGGTGTTGGTGGCAAATCCAGTGGTGCCGTCAGTTGGTTGAATGATATTGCGAATCTGACGCATTTAGTTGAACAAGGCGGTTCACGTCGTGGTGCTCAAATGATCATGTTGGCAGATTGGCATCCAGATATCATTGAATTCATTATCTCAAAAATGCAGAATCCAAGGGTTCTGAAGTGGTTGATGGAGAATTCAAAGGATGAACAAATCCGTCATGAAGCGGAACGTAAACTAAAGTTCACCGCTTTATCTCGTATTGAACGTGAAATCTATGAATCGTTAGCAGAAAACAAACAAGTTCCTGTGCATGTCTCTGATTATGCACGTGAACGTTTAGCAAATGGTGGCACACTCAATGTCGTCAATCCTGAATTCTTATCGGGGGCAAACATCTCCGTCACCTTGACACGTGATTTCATGAATGCGGTCAAAGCAGATGGCATGTTTGAACTTCGTTTCCCTGATTTAGAAAATTATACGAAAGAACAAAAAGAAGTTTATGATCGCCATTGGCATGAAATCGGTGATGTACGGGATTGGGTCAAGATGGGTTACCCTGTTAAGGTCTATCGTTCCATCCGTGCTCGTGACTTGTGGGATCTCATCAGTTTCTGTGCGACCTATTCCGCAGAACCTGGTATCTTCTTCATTGATAATGCGAATGACATGACCAATGCGAAAGCCTATGGTCAAAAAGTTGTCGCAACGAACCCTTGTGGTGAGCAACCCCTTGCACCGTATTCTGTTTGTAACTTAGCCGCCATCAATCTCGCGAACTTTGTGGATCGCAAGAGTGGTGAAGTGTTATACGATAAACTCAGTCGTACGGTTGCCTTAACGGTTCGTATGCAAGACAATGTCATTGATGACACCCCTTACTTCTTAGAACCGAACCGTGAACAAGCCTTAGGCGAACGTCGTATTGGTTTAGGTGTCATGGGTCTTCATGATTTGTTGATTTGGGCGGGTAAACGTTATGGTTCCGTTGATTCGATCAATACCATTGATGAAGTCTTCCGTGTCATTGCGGAAACTGCTTATATGACTTCTGTGGAATTGGCTAAGGAAAAAGGTTCATTCCCATTCTTGACCAGTCGCGAAGCCTTTATCAATACGGGTTACATGCGTACGATGAACGATGATGTTCGTCAAGCCGTCCTTGATCATGGTATCCGTAACTCACACCTCTTAACGATTGCGCCAACAGGCTCAACCGGAACCATGGTGGGTGTATCGACCGGTTTGGAACCTTACTTCTCCTTCTCTTACTTTAGAAGTGGGCGTTTAGGCAAATACATTGAAGTGAATGCTAAAATCGTCGAAGACTGGTTGGAATTCCATCCAGAATATACAAAAGAAACTTTACCCGATATCTTCGTAAGTGCCATGGAACTCTCCCCAGAGGAACATGCGGATACACAATGTGCGATCCAACGTTGGATTGATTCTTCCATCTCTAAGACTGTCAATGCCCCTCGTGGTTTCTCAGTACGTCAAGTTCAAAAGATCTATGAACGTTTGTATGATGGCAAAGCTAAGGGTGGTACCGTCTATGTGGATGGTTCCCGTGATAGTCAAGTCCTCTCATTGACCAATGATGAGGATGCGAACTGGGCACAAATGGACATCGTGCATGACTTCGGGATCAACGTCAAAGAAAAACAAGTCGATGAGAAGAAAACAGACTTGCGCGCCGATCGTCAAGATCGAAACATTGGTGTTGAGGTTGGGGACATTTGTCCAATTTGTTTAGAAGGTACAGTTGAGGAAATGGGTGGATGTAACACCTGCACCAACTGTAATGCTCAATTGAAATGTGGTCTATAGGAAATTCTTCGGAATTTCCTTTTTCATAACACTTTCGTCACATCTTAGGTTTATGCTTTGCGTGTAGATCGATGGAGGCTACTATGAAAAAGATACTTGGCTTAGCGCTAATTGTTATTATATTACTATTCGCATCTGTTAAGTTTAATGAATATCAAAGAAATACGTACGTTACAGGATTAGATGACAATACTGTATTGGAAGTTGAAACCACAGAGTTGAAATCAATGTTGGATATCCTTTACCAAGATGAATACAATACAAAGTCGACTTATGAAGAAATCATCCATGAATTCGGACCAAATATTCTTTATAACAATCTAATTCAAGCAGAAGCTCAGCACATGAATGCATTAGAGCGCATCTATGCTCGCTACGATATCCAAATACCTGATATGGACGCCAGAACGCCCAATCTTCCCGATAACCTTCTTGATACCTATACTTTAGGCAAAGAAGCCGAAGAAGCGAACATCGCACTTTATGATAATTACTTAGATGAAGATTTACCTGAAGATATACGTTTCACATTTGAACGCTTGATGAATGCGTCATACCATCATTTGGATGCTTTCAATCAAGCAATCGCAAATGATGGCAATCTTGATTCATTTTACATGATGCGACAAGGTGGCATGCGAGGTCGTAATTTTAGAAGTCGTCCTTAATTCAGTAGTATACTTCAGCAGGTTTGTATACGATTCGATGAAGTAAATATCTCAATAATAATACTTAATGTGAGCTTAATAATTGTATAAGCGTTCAATCAAATGAACGTTTTTCATTGTTTTACATGATTTGACACATGCTTGAGATGAAGGTACATTAAACCATAAGAAGGTAGGAATTTAAAATGATATTAGAAATAAAGAATCTGAATAAGTCTTTTGCGGACCATCATGTTTTACAAGATGTTTCGTTTACCATTACTTCTGGTAAAGCCATGGGCTTCCTAGGCCGAAACGGTGCTGGAAAAACAACAACGATTCGCTCCTTAATGGATGTCTTCAAAGCAGACAGTGGCGAATTTCTTTTAGACGGAAAACCCTTCAACCCAAACCATTACAGAGTTGGATACCTTCCAGAAGAACGTGGACTCTACAGTAAAGAAAAAATATTACACCAACTCATCTACTTCGCTACCCTTAGAGGTGCAGAACCAAAAGCTGCCAAAGAGAGTGCAGAATATTGGTTAGAACGCTTCGGACTTACCTATGCCAAGAACCACAAGCTGGAAACGTTGTCCAAGGGCAATCAACAGAAGGTCCAAATAGCACAAGCTTTGTTAAATGATCCTGAGATCATCATTCTGGATGAACCTTTCAGTGGTTTGGATCCCATCAATTCACAAGTCCTTAAAGATGTGATTAAGGAATCGATCGCTGATGGAAAATTATTGATTTTCTCAAGTCATCAGATGAATTATGTCGAAGAGTTCTGCGATGAAATCACCTTGATTGAAGATGGCAAGATTATTCTTCGTGGTAATCTCAAAGAGATAAAGCGTGATCTTGGTCAAAAGCGTTTGCGTTTGGTTTTAAGTAATCTCTCACACAGCAATGCTAAGATCAACTTAAAAGAAATCATTAATGACATTGAAGTGACTGAAGATGCACATACATTGATTATCGAATTGCTCAACAACAAAACTAAAGCACAATTGCTTCAGGAGCTGATTGAACACAAAATTGATATTGAGTCCTTTACGAATTATGAGCCAAGTTTATATGACATCTTTGTAAGGGAAGTGGGTGAAGAGCATGCATAATGTTATGAAAGTCTTTCGTTTTGAATTGAACGGTATTTTAAGTAAGAAGTCAGTTCGAATTTCGACGCTGATCATGTGTATCTTTATTTTCATCGCATCGAGTATTCCTACCATTATTACAGTCTTCTTCCCAAATGATAAAGAAGTTAATCAAAATGAAATGGGTTTAAATACATCTGAGCTTGGCTTTACCTTTATCAGTGAAGACCTCCAAGTCGAAGATTTGGAAATCTACTTGGGCGATAATCTTATTGTTTATAGTGATGAGCAAAGCCTACGAGACGCGGTCATCGATGGATCCATCCTCACAGGTTTTTTGATAAAAGATGCCCACACGTTTACGACCATCATCCAGAATAAAGACATGTATGGTTATGCAACACAGAATTTAACAATGATCTTACAACGAATCAACCGTGATCGGGCTTTCCAAGCGAACAACATCGATCCGCAAATGATTGACACATTGTCAAATCAACCCATCGTGACAAGTGAAGAAATCTTGGGTAAAGATGCTCAGTCCAGTTTCTTACTTGCCTATATCTTGATGTTTGCGGTTTATATGCTTGTCATCATGTACGGATCGTTCGTGTCGACTTCAGTCGCTCGTGAAAAGGATAGCCGCACCATGGAGATCCTAATCACTTCCACGAAGCCAAGCGCTTTGATCGTCGGTAAGGTTTTTGCGAATGCGGTTGGTGGCCTTTTACAATTATCGATGATTCTAGCCACAGGAATCGTTGGTTATTTACTAAACCAAAGCAATTATCCAGAAGTCCTAAGAACAATGTTGTTTAGTGGTCTATCATGGGATGCCATCGTGACCTTTGCGCTGTTCACTTCGATTGGTTACTTGCTCTATCTATTTCTATATGCCTCATTGGGATCTTTGGTTTCTAAAGTGGAAGATGTTGGGTCCGCTGTGACACCCATAACCTTGCTGTTTATCGTAGCCTATGCCATTGCGACAATCGGTTTAAATGCACCGACCAACCCTGCCGTAAAGATTGGTTCTTTCGTTCCTTTCACTGCGATCATGGCGATGCCGATTCGTTATTTCATGACGTACGTTCCCTTACTTGATATTTTGATTTCATTGATACTAATGTTTGTGACCACTGTTTTGTTAGCAATCCTCTCCATTAAGATCTATCGTCTTGGATCGCTAAGCTATGGAAACAAACTCAGTCTAATCAGTGCTGTAAAACTCATCCTCTCGAAAGAGGATAAAAAACTCTAATTCAAAAGCAGACCTTTATCATTCTAAAGGCCTGCTTTTTTTAGTTAGTACATACTATGAATCAACTTAAAAAGGCAAATTTCCCTAAGCAAAGTCCTCGATGAAGTGTACTTCATACTGATTCCAATACTTCATGAATGTACGATCTTGTCCATCAAGATTCAATTGATACATTCTAAACGTGACGGCGATGTTCTTGGGTTGCCACTGTTCTACATAGGAATACTTATATTCCATCCCAAGCTTTTTCATCACTTCACCACTACCAGGATTATGAATATCATGCGTCGAAGTAATGTAGGTATAACCAGCTTCTTTTAACTGTTCGATCACTGCTTGGGACGCCTCCAACGCAATCCCTTTTTGCCAGTATTCTTGCATCAGAGCATAACCGAAGTCATGTGATTCATCATTAGATAACCAAACATAAGCGATTGGAAGATTATCCTCTTTTAGACAAATCGCATATCGATAACACTCACCTTTATCATACTCATTTAAAAAACGTTCTTTTAAAAAGGTATTCGCTTCTTCTCTATTTTTCACAGGAAACCATGGTAAATAGGTATTGACTGTTTCATCGTTTAAAAGCTTAGATAAAGCTTCCACGTCATATTCAGTAAAGTGTCGAAGGATCAATCTTTGAGTGATGTGTATTGAACTACTTTTAATAAACATGACATTCTCCCTTAAGTAGAAAACCCGAAGCAAGAAATGTTTCGGGTTGATTTTATTAATCGCGATTACGCATGTGTGGGAATAAGATGACTTCACGAATGGTTTCACTGTTCGTAAGCAACATGACCAAGCGATCGATCCCAATGCCCAAGCCACCGGTTGGAGGCATGCCATATTCCAAAGCTTCTACGAAATCCACATCCATCTCGTTGGCTTCATCATTCCCCAAATCCTTTTCAAGCATTTGAGCTTCGAAGCGTTCACGTTGATCAATTGGATCATTCAATTCAGAGAATGCATTGGCATATTCACGACCATCGATGAAGAGTTCAAAACGATCGGTGAAACGTGCGTCTTGTGCGTTCTTCTTTGCGAGGGGTGAAATTTCAATCGGATGTCCATAGACGAAGGTCGGTTGAATCATTTTCGCTTCTGCATAGTGTTCAAAGAATAGATTCAAGATATGACCAAAGGATTGTTGGTGCTTAAGGACTTCAATATGATGTTTCTTAGCAACCGCCAATGCGTCTTCTAGCGTGTTGATTTCAAAGAAATTGACACCACAGGCTTCATTGACCGCATCCACCATATGCACTCTGCGATAAGGACCCTTCAATTCAATGGTTTTATCCAACCATGGAATGCTTGTTTCATTTAAGGTTTCCATTGCGACAGACTCGATACAGTTTTCGATGACTTCCATCATCCCTTCCATATCTGAATACGCAATATAGGCTTCAACCGTTGTGAATTCAGGATTGTGCTTTGGGCTCATCCCTTCATTTCTGAAAAGACGTCCAATTTCGTAAACACCTTCCATGCCACCGACGATCAAACGTTTCAGAGGCAACTCTGTTGCGATACGCAGGTAGAAATCCATATCCAAGGTATTGTGATGGGTTACGAAAGGTCGTGCCGCAGCACCCCCTAGAATCGGTTGTAAGACCGGTGTTTCCACTTCAATCAAACCAATGCCATCAAAATAATGTTGGAGTGCACGAATGATCCGAGGTCTTAACATCGCCACACGTCGTGCGTTTTCATTCACGATCAAGTCGACATATCGACGACGATAGCGTTCTTCCACATCCGCTAAACCATGGAATTTATCCGGTAAAGGTCGTAGTGCTTTCGTTAAATGCGTCAATTTTTCCGCCTTAACCGAAAGTTCCCCATGATTGGTTCTAAAGACCGTTCCTTCAATCCCAACGATGTCCCCTAAGTCAGCTTCTTGAAAGACTTCAAATTCAAGCTCAGTCAAAGCATCTTTTCGTAGATAGACTTGAATCTGGCCATCACGATCCAAAAGATGCATGAAGCCAGCTTTACCCATTTCACGCTTGGTCATGATGCGACCTGCAATCACAACGGCTTGATTGATTTCTAAAAGTTCTTCTTTTGTTTTATCGTGATATTGCGTTAAGATCTCAGCACTGTGATGGGTTGGTTTATAAGCCGATCCAAAAGGTTCGATTCCTTTAGCACGAAGTGCTTCCATTTTCTGGCGTCTTACACGCTCATATTCATTTAAGTTCAATTCATCCATGGTTTACCTCATTCCGCATTCAATAAGCTTGCGGCATAGTCCTTTAATATTCTATCAAATTCCACATAGCTTTTCATCATTGAGATGCCCTCTTTGACACGATGACTATGCGGTAAGCCTTTGAGATACCAGCTTAAGTGTCCACGCATCTCTTTTAGGGCGATTTCTTCACCCTTGAATTCAATTAACTTCAAGGCATGTGTGCGTGCAATCGCAAATCGTTCTTGGATATCAATCATGGTATAGGGTTCATTGTTCAAACCTTTGATCAATTCTTCAACTAACCAAGGCTGACCCAGAACGCCACGTCCAATCATGATCGCATCCGCTTTGGTAAAGTCCAAGACTTCCTTCGCTTTAGCGATTGAAGTGATATCACCGTTGGCAATGATCGGAATCTTCGCATTGACTTTTACTTGACGAATCAAATCAAAGCGAGCTTCACCACTGTACATCGCTCCACGTGTACGACCATGAATCGCAAGTGCACTGGCACCTGCTTTTTCTAAACCTGCTGCCATTTCCAACACATTTAGATGGGCTTCATCCCAACCCAAACGCGTTTTTACGGTTAATGGTTTCTTGATCTCTTTTACAATCGCTTCCACAATCTTAAAGGCATGGTCCGGTGTTTTCATTAACGAAGCACCCCCAGAGCCTTTCACGATTTTTGGTACAGGACAGCCCATGTTGATGTCAATCACATCACAGTCTGTATTTTGATCTAAATAAACTGCAGCTTTGACCATCGAGTCAATGTCTTCTCCAAAGAGTTGTAAAGCCATTGGATGTTCATCGGGCATCACCTGTGTCATCTCAATGGTTTTGATGTTTCGATAAACAATGGCTTTATCTGAAATCATCTCACTGTAGATTAAAGCAGGATGATAGTTTTTAACGATTGAACGAAAAGCAGGGTTGCTTACCCCTGCCATTGGTGCAATGACAATTTGATTTTGTAATTCTAAGTCTTTAATCTTCCACATTAATTCTTTACCAAAATCGACCTTAACTCATCATCACTGAAATGATACTTTGTATTACAGAAGTGACAAGTCATTTCAGCCCCATGATCCTGATGAATCATGACATTCAACTCTTCCTCGCAAACCGTACCCAAAGCCTCAAACATACGATCACGACTACAGCTGCATTGGAATTTTACCGTGCTCATGCCCATGACTTGAACGTCTTGGAATAATGATTTGAGTAAACTTTCTGGTGTGAAGCCTTCATGAATCAATTGAGACATCGGTTTCAAATGATTGATCACATCTTCCGCAATCATGATATCTGCTTCACTCGCAAAAGGCATCATCTGAATCAAGAGTCCTCCCGCTGAAATAACTTTATTATCTTCGCCTACTAAAACACCCAACGACACGGCTGAAGGTGTTTGTTCACTCAAAGTGAAATAGTAGGCAAAGTCTTCCGCGATCTCACCTGTCTGAAGTTTAACAGTACCTGTAAAATCATCCTTTAAGCTCAAGTCCTTGATGACACGTAAGGTCCCATCGGTCCCAACCGCTGCCCCAACATCCAACTTCTTGGTTTTTTCATTGATGATTTGAACTTCTGGATTTGCGACAAATCCTCGTACTTCACAAAAACTATTTCCATCCGCAAGAATGGTACCTAAGGGTCCACCCCCATTGATTTGAATCATGACTTTCTCTTTATCCGACTTTAACATCGAACCTAAAATTGCACTCATCGTCAAGGTACGCCCTAATGCGGCTGAAGCCGTTGGGTATGTTTGGTGGCGTTCACACGCTTCACGAACCGTTTCGGTACTATCAACGACAATGATACGAATTGCACCTTGATGTGCTAAACCTTTGATTAATGTATCCATAGTAACTTCCTTTCGTCAAAAAACCCCTGTGATCAGGGGTTAAGCTCCAATGACAGGAGTATCGTTGTATGCTCTGCCTTGTACAATATTCTCAATATTTTCAGCAGTAAGTGTTTCATTTTCAAGCAATGCATCCACAAGAAGATCCATCAAAGGACGGTTTTCTTGAATCAAACGTTTTGCATGATCATAACAATCATCAATGATGCGACGGACTTCTTTATCGATTTCAAACGCAATTTGACCTGAATAATTCGAAGAATTGCTATAGTCACGACCTAAGAATACATTGCCGCCACTGTGTTCATATTGAATCGGACCTAAGTCACTCATCCCATACGACATAACCATCTCACGTGCAATTTTAGTAGCACGTTCAATATCTTGAGATGCACCTGTTGAGATTTCATTGAAAACAATGTCTTCCGCAACACGGCCACCCAATAGACCTGTGATTTTAGCTTGTAAGTCTGTCTTCGTAAGCATAAACTTTTCTTCACGCGGTGTCATCAAGTTATATCCACCCGCTTGTCCACGAGGAATGATGGTAACTTTTTGAACCATGTCCGAAGACTCTAGTTTCAAACCAATGATGGTATGACCCACTTCATGATACGCAACCAATCGTTTCTCACGATCGCTGTAAATTTTGGATTTCTTTGCTGGACCACCAATGACACGGTCAATGGCTTCATCCAAATGATGCATACTGATGACTTCCACATTCTCACGAACCGCTAAGATCGCTGCTTCATTTAATACGTTTTCCAAATCCGCACCACTGAAACCAGGTGTACGATTGGCTAGAGCTTCAAGATCAACCGAAGCATCTAATTTTTTATTACGTGCATGAACCTTTAAGATTGCGGTACGACCACGACGATCCGGTAAGCTTACCGTGATTTGACGGTCGAAACGACCTGGACGCAACAAAGCTGGGTCCAAGACATCCGGACGGTTGGTTGCGGCAACAATCACAACACCAGAGTTGTCCGTAATTCCATCCATTTCAACCAAAAGTTGGTTAAGGGTTTGTTCACGTTCATCATGACCGCCACCTAAACCCGTACCACGTTGACGACCGACCGCATCGATTTCATCGATAAAAATGATACAAGGCGCAGTTGCTTGAGCCTTTTTGAACATATCACGAACACGACTCGCCCCAACCCCGACGAACATTTCGACGAAATCAGAACCCGAGATTGAATAGAATGGTACTTCAGCTTCCCCAGCCACAGCTTTAGCCAATAAGGTTTTACCTGTACCCGGTGAACCGACCAATAGGACACCCTTAGGAATACGTGCGCCCATTTTAGCAAATTTCTTAGGATTCTTCAGGTACTCAATAAGTTCCTGCATTTCTTCTTTTTCTTCATCACAACCCGCAACATCATCAAAACGAACTTTGATGCCACCTTCGAGCTTCGCTTTCGAACGCCCGAACTCAAAAGCTTTGTTGTTTCCGCCACCATTCATTCTTGATAACATGAAGAAGGCAAAAAAACCAAAGATTAGTAAGGGTAAGATGCTTGAGACCAAATCCCAGAAAGGATTAGTTTCATACGCATCAATAATCAAGACTTCATCACTCTTCGCATTGACTAAATCAATGATCGTATTGGTTTGAAGTTCTGTATTCGGTACATTCAGACTGTATGGAACCGCGACACCTTTAGAATCGGTGTAAAGCCCTTCAATCTTAAGCACAACCTCACTAATGGTCACATTGCTGCTGTCTACTTGATTTTTGTTTAATAATTCCACATACTGCTGATACGTAATCGTCGTATCGGTGGTATTGAAATTCATAAACATTAAACTCATGACTGCAAGCATCACAAATAAATATGGGATAAGTGCAGCGAGCTGTTTATTGTTTTTCATTCAATGATACACTCCTTTTATTGATAACATTCATCTTTTAAAACGCCGACATACGGTAAGTTACGATATTTCTCATCAAAATCCAATCCAAAACCAATGACAAATTCATTTGGAATGGTGAAACCCACGTAGTCCGCATCGATTTGCACAACGCGTCGCGATGGTTTGTCCAACAAACTGACGATACGCATGCGTTCACAGCCTTTGTTTTCCAAAAGTTCCTTAACGGAATTCAAGGTTCTACCGGTATCTACGATATCTTCAACCAATAGGATGGATTCTCCTTTGATCGAACGATCCAAGTCTTTAATGATACGGACATCGCCAATGGATTCTGTGCCTTCATAACTGGACACATCCATAAAGTCAATTTCCACATCGAGTTCAATATATTTCATGAGCTTCGCTAAAAAAGGCACGGACCCTTTTAAGAGAGATACCAAGATAGGGATCTCATTCAAATCTTTATAATCCTGCGTGATCTGAGCGCCCAATTCCTTGCAGCGCTGTTCAATTTCTTCTTCTGATACGAGTACTTTTTTTACGTCTTTATGCATAAATGCCTCCACAATACGCTTATTTTATCATATAACATTCAATTGTGTCAGTTGAAACACCAAGTTGTTGTTTATGATGTGATATGTATATTAACTCATTTGATGCATTAAATACAAGTGGCCAGCTTTCGCGTTGTTCCAAAGGTATTCTATGCTTGATGAACCAGCGCTGACAATTACGTCGAATTGAAGGATTCAAGTCCTTCATTACTTGTCTGTAATTACGAATCCTTAAAGGAAAATCAGATGTCTTGCACACAAATTTCTGTCCACCATCAAATCTTTCATATTGGAATCGGATGGGTTCAATCATTGTCTCTTTCAATTGAATGCTAATTGCATAATCTTCAACTTTTGGCACAAGTCGAATCATCTTATACTGCTTGATTAAACGTAGTGTTTCATTCAAGGGATGTACAATGCTTTGTGCTTCTTTCAATTGTCGATCCAACTCTTCAAGATATGCATAGGATAATGCAGGTTTAGCACCATGTTGAATCAACCAATACATCAAGAACAAAGGCCATTCCTTACTGAAGTCCAAGTATTCTTTTTCAGAAAAAGACAGTTGTGCCAGTTGTGATTCATAGCGTTTCAAATAAGTTTGCCGCTCTCGGTTTAGCATGTTCTTTTCTTCATGCAACGCTTTAATTTGATCGTTCGTCATCTTCTCAATAACTGAACGAATTTGATTGCGTGTGTAATCAAGACTGAGATTGCTTTCGTCCAAGCCATATGAAATATGGTTTAATTCACAATAATCCATCAAATCCTTCTTACTTAATGATAAGAGTGGTCGGACCAAACGCACACCCTTCATTTCAATTTCAGTTTTAAGCCCAAACCAAGACACACACGAATGACGTTGTTTCTGAAATAAGTAAGTTTCTAAATCGTCATCCTTATGATGAGCCACCATCATACCATCCGCATGTGAAGAATGTATGACAGAACAACACTTCTCATAGCGATATTCACGCGCGGCCATTTGAAAATTACCTTCCAACTCTAGAGCATGAAATACATGAATCTTGATCGCTCGTTCTAAGCAATAGTTTTCCACAATACTTTGATCACGATTTGCTGTCTCTCGTCTATGATAATTGACATGCACAACTTCAAAAGCCATGCCTTGCTTATAACATAAATCAAGCAAGGCCATGGAGTCCGGTCCACCCGATACGGCTAGAACCCATTTTGAATCTTGATATTCTTTTAGGAATGTCATTGTAAACAGTATACTTCAGTCCAACTAGTCTTTAAATAGGCAAGTCGCCAAGATTTTACGGATGTACATCAAGTCTTCATCGTGTGAATCAAGATGACCAATCACATTGATGACTCGATTTGGATTGATAAATTTCGCATCATTTAAAAATAAAACCGATGGTTTGTGTAAACCACAACGTTGTCCAAATGGCATGAGATGTCGCTTTCCCTTGGGATTGGTTTCTGGGTGAAAGGCTTCTGCATAGGTCGTCGGATTGGATGTCATTGGAATCGTCAGCACTTTACCATTGATTCTGGAGATGATCAAACCAAAATGTTGATAACCAGCTTCATTCAAGTATGCTTGACCATAATCGATATAGCACACATCACCAACCTTTACATCATGGCGTTCATCAACCCGCCAGGCAGATCGCGTCATATAATTCTGTGTGCTCAACATCATCTTTATCACTTCTTTAGGATTCAACCTCGACACAAAGGTCTTGAATCGATACAAAGTCTCTTCGACATATTCTTCACTATCGGTATGCCCTTCGTTACTCGCGTGTATAAGTTCTGAATAAAAATTGTCCATAAATGGTCCTCCACTTATAGATACGCAGCGTAATGAAGTTCTCCTAAGAAAAAAGAATCTTTTTCAAGATTCTTTTAACCGACTAAATGTAAGTTTTCAAGCATGATGCCAGTACCTTCGGCAACACACTTCAATGCATTCTCTGCCACATAGACAGGAATGCCTAATTCATTCATAAGCAATTGATCCATGCCATGAAGCAATGCTCCACCACCGGTCAATACGATGCCGCGTGTAACGATATCCGCTGACAATTCAGGTGGGGTCTGTTCAAGCACAGTACGACAAGCACGAACAATGTCTTGAAGACTTTCGTGAATCGCGGTTTCAGTTTCATCAGAAGTCATGGTGATTGTGTGTGGTAAACCTGTTACCAAGTCACGTCCACTCACTTCCATGGAATCCTTGCGGGATCCACGCCAAGCGGTCGCAATCCTTTTCTTCATTTCTTCAGCAGTACGATCCCCAATTAAGAGTTTGAATGTTTCTTTGACATATTTAATGATGTCTTTATCCATACGATCGCCTGCAATCTTCAATGAAGAAGATGTTACGATTTCACCCAACGATAGAATTGCGACATCTGTGGTACCACCACCAATGTCCAAAACCATGTTTCCTGTAGGCTTCGCAATGTCCAAACCAGCCCCAATCGCCGCAACTTTTGGTTCTTCTTCGATATAGACACGTTTTGCTCCTGCACGATAAGCCGCATCGCGAATCGCATTCCGTTCAACGGAAGTGATATTCGAAGGACAGCAAATCAAAATCGTAGGTCGTGAAAACATTCCTTTTAACTTTAACTTCTTTATGAAATAGTTGAGCATCATTTCTGTGACTTCAAAGTCCGCAATGACACCATCTTTCAAAGGACGAATCGCTTGGATGCGACCTGGTGTACGTCCCAACATATCTTTCGCGTCATAACCGACCGCTAAACATTTTCGTGTTTCAGTTTCAATCGCTACAACAGCAGGCTCATCCAATACAATGCCTTCACCTTTTACATAAATTAATACATTTGCAGTACCTAAATCGATACCGACTGCTTTTGAAAACGCCATAAATACCTCCATCTCGATAAGCATACCCATTATAGCACAAAGAATTTAAAAGACTAGAAAGATAAATCAAAGCCCAGTAAGAACTGTGTCGCTAAATAGGATAACGCCATTGCACAAAGAATCAGAAGAACTTGAGCCTGCATTGATTTACTTGGATAAACAAACTTACTAAAATTGATTGAACTTAGTCCATACATGCTGATTGCAAAATTGACGAAGTACAGTGCCAAACGAATATAAAGATTCATTTTACTGACCACCAAGACCAATACGATTCAAAGCCTTCAACAAAGCGATTTGTGCACGCTTCGCATCAATATCTGGATCCTTAGATTTCAGTTTTTCCTCAGCACGCAACTTCGCGTGTTCAGCACGCGCAAAGTCGATTTCACCTTCATGTTCAACCGCATCTGACATAATGGTTGCTTCATTGTTTTTGAAAAACAGAACGCCACCCGCTACCGTATAGCGTTCACGCTCACCCTTGTGATCGGCGGACATGATGGATATATTCAACATCGTGACCAAAGGCATGTGGTTACTTAAAAGACCCATTTCTCCTTGCGGTGTCACAATATTCAGCTGTGTGGTTTCGAATGTCCGTATCGGCGCATCCGGTGTCACAATCTTGACAGTAAACATGCTAATTGCCTAAACCTGTAGCTTTCGCTTCAGCTTCCTCAATTGAGCCCACATACATGAATGCTTGTTCAGGAAGATGATCCGCTTTACCATCTAAAATTGCTTTGAAACTACGAACGGTTTCTTCCTTACGAACGAAGATCCCTTTAATGCCATTGAATTGCTCAGCCACATGGAAGGGTTGAGATAAGAAGTTACGAATACGACGTGCACGATTAACAATCATCTTATCTTCGTCAGATAATTCATCCATACCTAAGATGGCAATGATGTCTTGAAGTTCACGATACCGTTGAAGAATTTGTTGAACACCACGCGCTACGTTGTAATGCTCATCTCCAACTAAGAGTGGATCCAACATACGACTGCTGGATTCAAGAGGATCAACCGCTGGATAGATACCCAAAGCTGCGATGTTTCGATCCAAAACAGTCTTCGCATCCAAATGTGAGAACGCTGTTGCAGGCGCTGGATCAGTCAAGTCATCCGCAGGCACATAAATCGCCTGAACGGATGTGATCGAACCACGCTTTGTGGATGTGATACGTTCTTGGAGCTGACCCATTTCCGTAGCCAAAGTTGGTTGGTAACCAACCGCAGAAGGAATACGACCCAACAAAGCACTTACTTCAGAACCTGCTTGAGTAAAGCGGAAAATATTATCAATAAAGAGAAGAACGTCTTGACCTTCTTGATCACGGAACGATTCCGCCATGGTCAAACCTGTCAAGGCAACACGCATACGTGCACCTGGGGATTCATTCATCTGACCATAAACCAATACGGTTTTATTCAAAACGCCAGAGTCTTTCATTTCGTGGTAAAGGTCATTCCCTTCACGAGTTCGTTCACCAACACCCGCAACAACCGATAGACCACCATGCTCTGTCGCAATGTTATGAATCAATTCTTGCATGACGACTGTTTTACCAACACCGGCACCACCAAACAAACCAACTTTACCACCCTTGATATAAGGGCAGAGAAGGTCAACGACCTTGATCCCTGTTTCTAACATTTCAGCAGAAGTTTGTTGTTCATCAAAAGAAGGCGCTGCACGATGAATCGGCATACGGCGAACACTCTTGTCCATATCACCCAAACCATCGATTGTTTCACCTAAAACGTTGAACATCCGTCCTAAGACATCACGCCCAACAGGTGTACTGATTGCTGCACCGGTGTCAATGGCTTCCATTCCACGTACACAACCATCGGTGCTCCCCATGGAGATGCAACGTACGACATCATCACCGACATGTTGCGCAACTTCAACCACAAGTACGCGATCTGGCATCATGATATTGACGGCATTATTCAAATTGGGGAGTTCCCCTTCATTGAAACGAATGTCGACGACTGGTCCAATGACTTGGCTTATTTTACCTTTGTTTTGCATCTTAACCTCCTAGAGTGCTTCTGCACCAGCGACAATTTCTGTTATTTCTTGGGTTATCGCAGCTTGTCGAGACTGATTGTATTTCAATACAAGATCATCAATGAGCTCTTCCGCATTATCCGTCGCATTATCCATTGCCATACGACGTGCAGCTTGTTCACTCGTTTTCGATTCTAACCATAAACTATACATCAAGGATTGAACATACATTGGAACCAACTGATCGATCAAAGTGATCGCATCGGGTTCAAAGATGATGTCTTGTGTCAGATGTTCAGCTTCCGCAACACCAATATTTTGAGGTTTATGATCCGCCACAATCGGCAATAAGGTCATAATGCTTGGATCAAATGTAAGTGTATTGACAAAGCGTGTGTAGAGAACCTGTATACCAGCAATTTCATTGTCATGATAAGCCTGTATCATACGATCCGCTTCACGTTGGATATGTCCATAGGACAGATTATCCCCATTATAGATTTCACCAAATAAGGTGTATCCTTCATGTCTGAACCAGGATCGATCGCTCGATCCAATCACAAACAAAGGATTATCTTTAGGAATCTCAGCCTTGATCTTATGTAGAATATTTGAGTTGTAACCACCGCATAGCCCCATATCCGATACAAAGATGACCGTAAGAATCTTACCCTCACGCTTACTAAGATAAGGGACATCCAAGACATTGGCGTTATCAAGTACACGATGAAAAGTATGGAAAAGTGTATTCGCATAGGTGCGATACATCTCCATTTTATGTTTCATCCGTTGAAGCTTACTCGTAGCGATGAGTTCCATCGCACTGGTGATCTTCTTGGTTGCTCGAACCGAACGGATTCTTCTTTTTAACGCTACTTTATTTTGAGCCATTTTACTTTACACTCATCAAAAGGAACTGCTCCGTATAGGCTTCCATCGCTTCTTTCATTTGAACTTCCAATTCAGGACTGATGGCTTTAGCCGTCTCAATCTCTTGAATCAGATGTGGATACTTGGAATCAAAGATCGCCACAAGACGTTTAGCATATTCTGCAATATTTTCAACTGGAACACGTTTGATAAACTTATGTTTAGCACTGAATAAGGTAACAACTTCTTGAGCCAATGTAAGAGGTTGGTATTGACCTTGTTTTAACAACTCCGTCAAACGTGCTCCATGTTCAATGACTTCTTTCGTAGCCGCATCCAAATCCGAACCAAATTGTGCAAAGGACAACAATTCACGGTATTGTGCCAATTCAAACTTCAACGAAGAAGAGACTTGCTTCATTGCTTTCGTTTGAGCGGCTGATCCAACACGTGAAACCGATAGACCGGAGTCAACCGCAGGTCTTGAGCCCGCATTGAACAATTCCGTCTGTAAGAATAATTGACCATCTGTGATTGAAATGACATTGGTCGGAATATACGCTGAAATATCACCCGCTTGGGTTTCAATGATCGGCAGAGCCGTAATGGATCCACCCCCATAATCTTTGTTCAATTTACATGCACGTTCCAACAAACGACTGTGCAAGTAGAAAACATCCCCTGGGTACGCTTCACGTCCCGGTGGTCTTCTTAGCAACAAACTCATTGCACGGTATGCAACCGCATGCTTGGATAAATCATCATAAATGATCAAGACATCCTTGCCTTGTTCCAACCACTCTTCACCCATTGAACAACCTGCATAAGGCGCAATGTATTGCAAAGGAGCCAATTCACTGGCTGTTGCTGAAACGATGACGGTATATTCCATCGCATGGTGTTGACGCAATTTCTCAACGATTTGTGCAACCGTCGAGGCTTTTTGACCAATCGCCACATAAATACAAATCATGTTTTCATGTTTCTGATTGATGATGGTATCGATGGCAATTGCCGTCTTACCGGTCTGACGGTCACCAATGATAAGTTCACGTTGTCCACGACCAATTGGGATCATGGAATCGATGATCTTGATGCCTGTTTGTACAGGTTGATTAACCGATTGACGTGTCATGACCCCTGGGGCAACACGTTCAATAGGTCGCATCTTATCCGTTTTGATTTCTTCACCACCATCGATGGCTTGACCTAAAGCATTGACGACACGACCCAAAAGTTGATCACCAACAGGGACTTCCACAATGCGATTCGTACGTGAAACACTATCGCCTTCACGGATGTTGTCATCGCGGCCTAAAAGGACACACCCGACATGATCTTCTTCCAAGTTCATGATCATGCCCATGACACCATCACCAAATTCTACTAATTCGCCAGCCATCGCATCATTCAAGCCGTTGACAAGTGCGATACCGTCCCCAACCTTGATGACGACCCCAACATCTTTTTCTTCAACTTGTTCTTGATAATGCTGAATGCGCTGTTTAATCAGTGCACTTATTTCTTCTGGTCTAATTTCCATTGCTTATGACCTTCCTTCACGTAAAACCGCACGCATGTTTTCAATTCGTGCTTTCATCGAGCCGTCGATGACTTTGTCTTCAAAACGAATCTTAATGCCACTGATCAATGTCGGATCGATACGATTCACAAGCGAAACTTTCTGTTTCTCACGATCACTTAAACTCACTTCAAGTTTACTCAGTTCTTTTTCACTTAGTGGACTTACTGAATATGCGACCGCTTCAAGAATCTTAAAGCTCTGATTGTGAATATGACGATATTCCTTCGTTAGATGTGGCAAGATTAAACTTCTGTTTTTATCAACCAAAAGATAGAAAGTGTTCAAAAGGAAAGGATGAACCAACTTACCAAAGATATCCTTGATCAGATCTTTCTTCTGCTGCTTTGTAAACTGCGTTTTATTCAATAACTGAATTATTTCAGGGTGAGTTGTGAGAATGGCATCAATCTGATGCATTTCACGATAAAACTGTTCTTCAAGTTTTTGTTCTTGAGCAAGCTCAAAAACCGCGACCGCGTATTTTGAAGCAACCTTTTTCATTAATTACGAACGTCCTTAATGAAGTGTTGAATCTGACGACGATCTTCGGTTTCATCCATCTTACCTTCAATCAATTTTGAGGCAGCCAAAAGCGCTACATCAATGATCTCAGACTCGATTTCTTCTCGCATCTGTGATTTCTGATGTAAAATTTCACGTAGAGCAGAGTTCAATTTGTTATCCGCTTCGTCTTTCGCTTCAGCCAATAACAACTCTTTGACACGTATGCCTTCTTGCTTGCCACTTTCAATCAATTCTTTAGCATCCAATGCAGCCTTACCCAAAAGCGCCTCCGCTTCTTTGTGACGCTGTTCAGCCAATAGTTTTGCTTCATGTGCATCCCGTAAAGCTTGGTCTGCAACATCCGCACGTTTCTGAAGATATGTCTGCATAGGAACCCATAGCAATTTCTTAAATCCCCAGAACAAAACACCGGTCGCAAGCAATTGGACCGCCATCGTCATGATATTCGGAAACAGTTTCCCCGCGATATCTAATTCTAGACCCATAGACTCACCACCTTTTTACAATAGTTTTTATTGGAATACAAACATCAACAAGAACGCAATCAACATACCGTAGATCGCACAGGTTTCCGCAATCGCAGCACCCAAAATAAGCATTGAACGAATCTTGCCTTCAGCTTCAGGATTACGCCCTACCGCTTCAACAGCCTTACCCGCTGCATAACCTTGACCAGCACCGGTCATCATACCGGTCATAACCGCTAAACCAGCGCCGACCGCAATAAGTCCTCTACCAATATCTCCCATGTGTATAGCCTCCTTTGCATGGATTTATCATTCTTGGGGTATTTCATTCCCAATGAAGATCGTAGTCAACATAATAAATATATACATTTGAATCAAGCCTGAGAAAATATCAAAATACGAATGTAAGAACGGAGCCAGGAACACCCCAATGAAGTTGAAATTCCCAATGAATGGAAATAGACTTGACAGGAATCCTGTAAACAAATAGAACAACTGCATCAAGGTTCCACCGGATGTGATATTCCCAAACAAACGCAGGGACATCGACAATAATGGCGCAACCAAACCAAATAGATTCATAACCACAAACGGTGCAAACGGTTCAAAGAAACCCTTGATATAACCCCATACACCATTGTAATGAATCTTTGTACTTTGGATTAAGAAGAACGTAATCAAAGCCAGGGTTAGAGTAACACTGTAATTCGCTGTTGGTTGCGATAAACCAATCAAACCAGACAAGTTACTAACCGCCATAAACATCGCAATCGCTCCAATATACGGACCATACTTAACAGCCGTTTTCTTACCCATATTGTCATTCGTCAATCCTTGAATGAACTCATAATAAAGCATCCCAATCAGAACCAAGCCCTTTGGTTTAGCCAAAGGATCACTCTTAACGATCGCCGCATTCACAAAAAACAGAAAGGCGAAAATTCCTGCTGTGACCAGTAGGATTGAAAAGACTTCAACTTGTACGACAATTGCTTGTCCGCTTGATAGAATCATTTATTCTCCTTTTGCCTGAAGAATATTTCAGAGATAAAAATGAAATACTTAAAATACAACAAGCCAATCCCAACTGCAAACAAATTGAACCAATTATACAACAAGATACTAATGATAAATGGCACAATATAAATTAAATTACCAAGAATGAACTTCACATAGGTCGTCCAAGACTGTGTTCGATTGAATAATACAGAATCCACCTGATATTTGGTGATATTGACTGTTAAGAAGGAGAACGCAAAGCCCAAGAGAAAACCCAAAGACCAACTGTAGCCCACAAACAAGAGTCCAAGGCTTACCAATAAGCCCGAAACAATCAACACAGTAAATCGATTCCTCAGGAGTTCTTTCATCTTGTTTGCCTTCTTAATTTTATCATAAAACCGTATTTACAGCTTACTTGGTTCCAAATATACGATCGCCCGCATCCCCTAAACCAGGTACGATATATCCATGTTCATTCAACTTCTCATCCAAAGCCGCAAGATAGATATCCACATCCGGATGATCTTCCACAATGCGTTGAACCCCTTCAGGAGCTCCCACCAAACAAATCAACTTGACCATCTTGGCACCACGTTGCTTAACAATTGTGATCGCTGCACTCGCAGAACCACCTGTTGCCAACATTGGATCCAATACAAACACAACCGCTTCTGGTAGATTGGATGGGAATTTCGCATAATACTCATGCGGTTCCAAGGTTTCTTCATCACGATAGAGTCCAACGTGTCCTACTTTAGCTGTAGGAACCAAATTACGAATCCCATTCACCATACCCAAACCAGCACGTAGAATCGGAACCAAAACGATTTCCTTAGCCAACTCTTCTGTTTCACAAGGCGCAACCGGTGTAACGATTGAAACCTTTTGCGTTGGCACATCCCGTGTGATTTCATACGCCATCAAACCAGCGATTTCATCTAAATTCTGACGGAAATCTTTCGTTCCCGTATCCTTTTGGCGCATCTGGGTTAGTTTGTGTTTAATCAATGGGTGATCTAATACATGTAACATAGTGTTCTCCTTTTTTATAGTGGAAACTGTTGCGTCAGTGCGCTGACAGCTTCGCGAATCTCATGCTTAAGTGCTTCATTTTCAGGATTGCGTAGTACCGCATCGATCCAATGTGCAACTTGCTTAAACTCCGCTTCTTTGAATCCACGTGTGGTCATTGCCGCAGAACCTAAGCGAATACCGGATGTGACCATCGGTTTTTCTGGATCAAATGGAATGCTATTTTTATTACAGGTTATACCAATTTCATCCAACAAACGTTCTGCCTTTTTACCGGACAATCCAACCGAAGCTTTGACATTTACTAAACAGAGATGATTATCTGAACCATCCCCTACAATGTTATACCCTAAATTTCGTAATTCCGCTACCAAAGTTTGTAAATTTTTTAACAAACTTTCGGTATATGTTTTAAATTCAGGCTGTAAGGCTTCATAAAAGCACACTGCCTTCCCTGCGATCACATGCATCAAAGGTCCACCTTGCATGCCCGGGAATACCTTCTTATCCAAAAGTTGTGCATATTCCTTCTTGCACAGAATCAAACCACCGCGTGGTCCTCTTAAGGTCTTATGCGTCGTACTTGTCACAAAATCCGCATAAGGAACGGGAGAAGGATGAAAGCCTGTCGCAACCAAACCTGCGATATGTGCCATGTCCACCATCAACATCGCCCCAACTTCATCCGCAATTTCTCTAAATTTCTTAAAGTCAATTATGAAGGGATATGCGCTTGCACCTGCCACGATCAATTTTGGTTTGACGTCCAAAGCCTTCAATCGAAGTGCGTCATAATCAATTCTTGAAGTGACAGGATCGACACCATACGCCTCAAATTTATAAAGCATGCCTGAAAAATTTAAAGGATGACCATGCGTCAAATGCCCACCAGCTGAAAGATCCATGCCCAAGACCACATCACCCGGTTGTAAAACCGCCATATAGACGCCCATGTTGGCTTGCGAACCAGAATGAGGTTGAACATTCGCATGTTCCGCTCCAAACAGTTCACACGCACGTTGACGTGCTAATTCTTCAATGACATCGACTTCCTCACAACCGCCATAATAACGTGCTCTGGGGTATCCTTCCGCATACTTGTTGGTCAAAATGCTTCCAACCGCAGTCAAAACATCCTGTGAAACATAGTTCTCAGAGGCAATCAGTTCAATATTGTTCAACTGACGTGCATGCTCCTTTGCGATGGCTTCTTGGATCAGACGATCATGCATGATCGGATCATTCATGATCATTCTCCGTCTCTTCAATGCGACAAATCTTATCGATCCGATTCTTATGTCGCTCTTCTTGAGAAAACGATGATCCTAGCCATTTATCGACAATCTCCAACGCAACCGCAACACTCGTCAAACGACCCCCCAGTGCCAAAACATTGGTATCGTTATGCATCCGTGTGATTTCCGCAACTTTTGGATCATACACCAAAGCACATCGAACACCCTTGACCTTATTCGCCACGATGCTTGCGCCAATGCCAGTACCACATAAAACAATCCCAAAGTCGTTGGATGCATCCGCAACTGAACAAGATGCAGGATAAACCGTGTCGGGATAATCCATACTCTCTTCGTTGTGCGTACCGAAGTCTTGGACCTGATGACCCTTCTTCAACAAATGAAGCTTTATTGCCTCTTTATGTTCGAATGCGCCATGATCACAAGCAAGTGCTATTTTCATTCTTCATCTCCTATCGACAATCGCTACGATCGTGTAAACTCTTCAATTATTTTAACACAATCCCCTTATAACAAAGTATTCATCCTTTCGATTTTACACAAACTTCACTTTCGCAAATATCTTTCTAATCACAATAAAAGGCAATCAAATCGTTAAACTTGATTGCCTTAAATAAATTAGAGTTGTTTTACAAAAAGCATCCGATCTTTGCCTTGCATATCCTTTATGACTTCAACCACCGCATTAGGGAAATGCTCCTTAGCCAAATGGGTTAAAGCTAAGCCTTGGTCCCATCCCATTTCAAAAGCCATAATGAATTTTGGTTTTAATATCAAATGAGCTTTGCTTAAGACACTACGATAAAACATCAAACCATCTGCACCACCAAACAAAGCCACATGCGGTTCGAAATCCTTAACGCTTCGCTCCAAAATCTCAGCTTGGGGAATATAGGGCGGATTGCATACAATCACATCCACCTTGAAGTCTCTTTCGATGAACGGAGCCAACATGTCCCCTTCATAGAAATCCACTTCCACATTCAAATTACGTGCATTCAATCTTGCTTCTTTCAATGCATCTGAACTGATATCGCTCGCTGCCATCTTGATCTGTGGACATTCGGCTTTAAGCACACAAGCAATGGCACCACTTCCTGTCCCGACATCAATCACTTGAATGACTTCATCAGGGAAGTGTTCATCAATCTCCATAATTACCTTAAGCACCAATTCCTCAGTTTCATAGCGTGGAATCAAGACATGTTCATTGACGTTAATTGGGTACCCATAGAAGTACTGAACCCCCATTGCATACGCCAGAGGCACATCCAGACATAGTTGATCAATGATGCCATTGAACGTTGCCAACGTCGCTTCATCTAATTCTTCATTCATCACCAAATAAAGATTCTTCCCTTGTTTATCCAAGAGTTCATTCATCACATACTTGGCATATTGTTCCGGAATATCTTTATTAAGCAAACGCTTCTCAGCATCTCTTAAAAGGTCGCGAATCATAGATTCCCTGCGAGTTTTTGACGTTGTTCCTCAACCAATAAAGCATCGATCACATCATTTAATTTACCTTCAACGATGCGATCCAATTGTTGCAAAGTCAAGCCAATACGATGATCCGTCACGCGGTTCTGTGGATAGTTATAGGTACGAATCTTCTCAGAACGATCCCCACTCCCGATCTTGTCACGACGCACCGCACCTTTTTCTGCTTCAGCACGCTCCTGCATCTCTTCAAAGACACGGGCACGAATCAAACGTAAAGCGGTTGCCTTGTTGTCATGTTGGGAACGACCATCCTGACAGTTGACGGAGATCCCGGTTGGTGTATGCGTGATGCGAACAGCCGAATCTGTTTTATTGACGTGCTGTCCACCCGCACCACTGGAACGATGGGTTTCAATAACCAAGTCTGCAGGATTGATATCGATTTCTTCTTCTTCAATATCCGGCATCGCTAAAACAGTTGCCGTCGATGTATGGATGCGACCCTGCGTTTCGGTCTTTGGGACACGTTGAACACGATGTGAACCGGATTCAAATTTTAGATGTTTATAGGCTTCATTGCCTTTGACGAAGAACGAAATCAAGGTGTATCCACCTGCCATGGCTTCAATGGCTTCCATGATTTCAACCTTCCACCCCATGATTTCCGCATAACGCGCATACATGCGATAGAGATCTCCCGCAAAGATATTGCCTTCATCGCCACCTGCAGCCCCACGGATTTCGATGATGCAGTTATTATCATCATTTGGATCCTTTGGAATCAAGAGGATTTGTAGCTTTTCTAGAAGCGCATCTCGATTGGGGATCAGTTCTTCCAATTCAAGTTCCGCCAACTCACGCATCTCTGGGTCTTTTTCTTTTGTCATCTGTTCAGCTTCTTTGATGTGCTTCATCAACAGATTCAACTCTTCATACGCTTCCACAACTTGACGCAAAGAAGACTGCTCCTTCGCAAGCTTGGCATATTCACGTGAATCCCCCAAAACTTCTGGCTTCATCAAGATTTCTTCTAATTCTCTAGAGCGACTTTGCATTTTATCCAGTCTCTCTACCATGATGTTATAACTTTCCATTCCACACCTCTGCCCTTTGGGCGTTTTACCTCTCGGTCATAAAAGTAACCTCTCGGTTACTTTAGTCTTCAATCGTTGGTTTCCCAATCACTTCATGGCAATGCCGGCAACGTGCTTCATACGCTTCCGCAGCCCCAACCATGATGATTGGGTCAGAATATTGCGCAGGCTTACCATTGACCAAACGTTGCGTACGGGTCGCAGGCGCTCCGCATTTCATACAAACCGCAGTCAACTTCGTCACAAATTCCGCATCTGTGATGAGTCTTGGCATGACACCAAAGGGTTCCGCTCTGAAATCCGTATCCAAACCCGCAGCCATGACACGTAGGCCTTTTTTAGCCAAATAGTCACACACCAACAAGACATCTTCATCGAAGAATTGAATCTCATCTATGGCCACCACATCCGTATCATCCTTTACAAAGTCAAGTATGGATCGTGCATCTGGCACAACGATGCTCTCTACAGAACTGCCCGCATGCGATACGACTTTTGTATTACTATAGCGATTATCGATGGCGGGTTTGAAGACCAACACATTCTTTTTTGCGAACTCAAGCGTCTTGATTCGACGAATCAGTTCTTCTGTTTTACCCGCAAACATGCAACCCGAAATCACTTCAATATAACCAGGACGATACATTTGATACATCATAGAATTAAACCTCACATTGTCGAATTTATTTTACCATACTCAAAATAAAAGAGAACGCATGTTCTCCTTATTTACTGCCGTATTTACGATTAAACTTCTCAATGCGTCCTTGTGCTTGCGCAAAGCGTTGACGTCCTGTGTAGAAAGGATGGCAATTCGAGCATGTATCAACCTTGATATCTTTCAAGGTAGAACCCGATTCAAATTCATTTCCACAAGAAGTACAATGAACAACGACTTTGTTATAAGTTGGATGAATTCCGGTTTTCATAGTTTCTCCTTCCGCCTTGGATTTCTCATCAATCCAAAGTAAGTGCGTGATTACTATATCACAGCAAATTTATTCTTGCAATACTTTATCAATGGATTAAAGCACTGGTGCTATTCTACAATCTCACGCCAGATATTGGCTCCTAAATCACGCAGTTTTCCGTCTAAATTCTCATAACCGCGATCGATGTGATAGATATCATGAATCTCGGTCACTCCTTCCGCCATTAAACCCGCCACAACCAAGCTTGCCCCACAACGGAGATCCGTTGCCGTAACCTTGTCCCCATACAAACGTGATGGTCCATGAATGATGGCAGAAGCTGGGATGATGTTGATGTTGGCACCCATGCGTTGCAGTTCAATACAGTGCTTGAAACGTTCGATGTAAATCGTTTCCTTCACAGTCGACTCACCATTCGCACGTGTGAGCAAAGGTGTTAAAGGTTGTTGGAGATCGGTCGGAAAACCTGGATACGGCATGGTTTGAATATCCACATCCTTTAGATGATCGGAACCACGAACCGTAACCTTATCGATCTCAATGGTCATGGGTACACCCATTTCCTCTAACTTCGATAATAAAGCTTCTAAGTGATGTGGAATGACATTCTCAATCACCATTTCGTCAGCTGCTGCAGCCGCAATGACAATGAACGTTCCCGCTTCAATACGATCAGGAATGATTTCATGCGTACAACCGACAAGTTCTTCAACCCCATCAATGGTGATGATGTTGGTCCCAGCTCCACGAATCTGTGCACCCATTTTATTAAGCATGGTCGCAACATCAATGATTTCAGGTTCCTTAGCCGCATTCTCAATCGAGGTACGACCCTTGGCAAAAACAGCCGCCATCATGATATTGATGGTTGCCCCAACAGAGGGAATATCCAAATAAATCTTCGCCCCAATCAATTCCTTCGCAAAAATCTTATAACTCCCTTGTGAATACTCAATTTGAGCACCCAAGGCTTCAAACCCCTTGAGATGTAGATCAATCGGTCTAGGACCCAAGTAACAGCCCCCAGGCATTTTCATATTCACTTGTTTATAGCGACCTAAAAGTGCGCCCATAAAATAATAGGAAGCACGTAATTTCGTAACGGCTGGATGATCCAAAGCGATATTTACCATGGCACTTGGATCAATCTCCAAATGTTCATTGTCGTATTGGATGACATCCACATTCAAACTTCTTAAGAGTTGACTCAAATGTCCCACATCCGAAATGTTCGGAACACCGAAAATATTGACTTTACCTTTTGTTGCTAGAATACTGGCAGGAATCAAGGCAACGGTCGCATTCTTTGAACCACTGATGCGCACACTTCCCTTTAATTTCCGACCACCTTCAATTTTGATGACTTCTTCCATAGTTGATTCTCCATAGCTATTTTAGCATACTCACAAACATCCGTCACTGCAAGCAAAAACAGG
>CAYRIW010000017.1:0-8282 GCA_964424595.1 uncultured Erysipelotrichaceae bacterium
ATGTAATGAAAGTTACCTGTCCAAATTCAAGTCCTCATCTGCCGAATAACACCAAGATAATTATAAATCCAACTAAAACACTTCTCGTTATTTTACCCATTTGTCCCCCTTGGAAAGTCTATATGACTACTTTGGCTTATTTATTATATTGTACTAAATTGAGTGTCATAAATAATGAAAAAGAGGCTATTTAAACCTCTTTTGTAGAAATTTTTAATTCTCTTAGTAGAACCCCACAAGAGGATTCTATTTGATTTGAGCCTTAAGATACGCATAGATGAATTCATCAATGTTTCCATCCATGACCTTCTGTACATTCCCATCTTCAGCACCGGTACGATGATCTTTAACCAAAGTATACGGCATGAAGGTATACGAACGAATCTGCGACCCCCATTCAATGGCTTTTTGCTCACCCTTGATGGATGCAAGTTTCGCTTCTTGTCTTTCAATTTCCAATTGATACAATTTACTCTTTAACATATTCATGGCTGTCTCACGATTGTTCAACTGCGAACGTTCCGTTTGACAGTTCACCACGATCCCTGTTGGTTTATGAATCAAGCGTACCGCTGAAGAAACCTTATTGACGTTCTGACCACCCGCTCCACTCGCATGACGCGTCTCGAGAACAATGTCATTGGGATCGATGTTGATTTCGATCTCTTCATTGAACTCCGGCATGACATCCAAAGAACAGAAGGAGGTATGACGTCTTCCTGAAGAGTCAAAAGGGGAGACACGCACCAAACGATGTACACCTTTCTCAGCCTTTAAGAAGCCAAAGGCCATATCGCCTTCAATTAAGATTGAAACCGACTTGATGCCAGCCTCATCCCCTTCTTGATAATCCAAAACTTTGACTTTAAAGCCTTTGTTTTCTGCATATCGGGTATACATGCGATAGAGCATTTCAGCCCAGTCCTGAGATTCGGTACCACCGGCTCCAGGATGAAGTTCTAAAATAGCATTACTGTGGTCATAGGGATGGGATAAGAGGATCTTGATTTCGAATTCTTCAAACTCACGCTGCGCTTCCACCACTTCATCCTCAATCATCGCCATCATCTCTTCATCAAACTCAGACTTCAACATATCTACGGTCTCATCCATTGAGGCATAACGCTTATCAAGGGATTGATAGGATTCAATGATGCTTACCAAACCATTCTTCTCATTGATTACAGCTTGAGCTTTTTTGCGATCATCCCAAAAATGCTCATCCATCATCAAATGATCGATTTCTTCAATACGACTCTGTTTACCAGCTAAGTCAAAGAGAGTCGCCAAGTTGCTTCAACTTGGCTTTGATCTCAGTGACCGATTGTTTCATTTCATAGACTTCCATTATTTTTTCCTCACTTCCACACGCATTCTTAAACAGAAGCCAACGACTTCTTGCGAGATACGATTCAACATGTCTTCAAACAACTCATAACCCTCTGCGACATACGCCTGCAAAGGTTTATTTTGTGCATAAGAACGTAAATGAATCCCTTCTCTGAGCTTCGACATCGTATCGATGTGTTCTTGCCAAGAGCGGTCCACAATGGACAACACAATATTCTTTTCCAAACTCAAACTGTGTTGTTTGAACGGTTCAATTTTCGCTTCATAACTGTTCCAAGCCAAGTCTTTCGCCATTTCAATGACTTCCGCTACCGACTTACCTTTTAAACTCGCTTCATCCAAGCTGATATCCGTAAATTGCATCGCTGTTAAAGCATTCAAGAAACCTTCGACATTCACTTCTTCCGCATGATTTTTCACTTCCACATGCGTACGCACCAAATTCTCAATGACACGCCCAAACATTTCTTTAATCAATTCATGCACATCTTGGTGTTCCAAAATGTAATCACGTTGATTGTAGATCGTTTCACGTTGTTGGCGTAGGACATCATCGTATTCCAATAAGGTTTTACGCACATCAAAGTTGACACCCTCAACACGCTTTTGCGCACTGGTGATGGACTTCGTGACAATCTTAGATTCAACCGCTTGATCACCCAACTGATTGAACAAGGTTGAATAACGTTCACTCCCGAAACGAACCATCAGTTCATCTTGAACAGAAACATAAAAGCGTGAATAACCTGGATCGCCTTGACGACCTGCACGTCCACGTAACTGATTATCGATACGACGTGATTCATGGCGCTCACTGCCTAAGACAGCCAAGCCGCCCAATTCACGAACGCCCTCACCCAATTTGATATCGGTACCACGACCCGCCATGTTGGTAGCGATGGTGATCGAACCCTTCTGACCGGCTTTGGCAATGATTTCAGCTTCACGCGCATGATTCTTGGCATTCAAGACTTCATGGCGGATTTTATTCTGCGTCAACATCTTCGAAATGAATTCACTGGTCTCAACTGCAATGGTCCCAACCAACACGGGTTGACCTGAGGCATGACGCTCCTTGATTTCTTCCATCAAAGCTTGGAACTTCGCTTTTTGTGTTCCATAAATCGCATCCGGATAATCTTCACGCACAATCGGACGATTCGTCGGAATCTCCACGACACGCATGTTATAGATGGTCATGAATTCCTCTTCTTCCGTCTTCGCCGTACCCGTCATCCCGCAGAGTTTTGAATACAATCTGAAGAAATTCTGATAAGTAATCGTCGCCATCGTCGATGTTTCTTGTTTGATTGGCACATTTTCTTTGGCTTCAAGCGCTTGGTGTAAACCATCTGAATACTGACGACCCTTCATCAAACGACCCGTAAACTGATCGACGATGATGATTTCATTGTCTTGTACCACATACTCCACGTCTTTGGCCATCGTATAGTTGGCTTTCAAAGCTTGGTGCAGGTGATGAACCAAATGTGTATGTGTGATGTCATAAAGATTATTGACCTTGAACTGACGTTCAGCCTGATGCACACCTTCTTCCGTCAATTGAACGGTTTTGGATTTCACATCCACGATGTAACCTTCTTCTTCAACCAATGATTTCACGAAACGATCGGCTTGAATGTAGAGTTGAGCTGTTTGTTTCTGCCCACCTGAAATAATCAATGGTGTACGGGATTCATCGATCAAGATCGAATCCACTTCATCCACCAAAGCCATGTTCAAAGGACGTAGAACACGTTCTTCAATTTTTGTGACCATGTTGTCACGTAAATAGTCAAAGCCTGTTTCCGCATTGGTCGTATAGGTGATGTCACAGCGATACGCCGCTCTTTTCTGAGCAGGCGTTAACGCACGAATATTCAAGCCGACACTTAGACCCAAGAATTCATGGATGGCCCCCATCCACTTCGCATCACGTCCCGCCAAATATTCATTGACCGTAACGATATGCACACCTTTTCCGCCTAAAGCATTTAAGTATACAGGTAAAACAGAGGTCAAGGTCTTCCCTTCACCGGTTTTCATTTCAGCAATATCGCCTTGATGTAAAACAATCCCCCCCATGATTTGCACCAAATAAGGGAATTCACCAATGACACGTTTCGCAGCTTCACGCGCAACCGCAAAAGCTTCTGGTAATAAGTCATCTAAAGATTCGCCAACACGAATCCGTTCTTTAAATTCTTCTGTTTTTTGTTTAAGTTGTGTATCATCCAATGAAGCCACATTGTCTTTCAAGGCATCTACCTTCAAAGCCAACTGGCGAATCTCTTCTAATCTTTTCTTATCTCCATTGAATAGTTTTTCTAGAAAATTCATCTAAAAACCTCCATATCCATCGATATTGTATCATATTTGGCAAAATGTAATTAGGCAATCAAAAAGGTTGGCAAGCCAACCTTTTTGTGTGTTAAATTTTTGTGATGTTACGTGCTTGTAAACCGCGATCGGTTTCAACCATTTCGAACTCGACGTCTGCGCCTTCTTCGATGGTTTTGAATCCGTCCATCTTCAACTCTGAATAGTGGAAGAACACATCTTTGTCATCTGCTAACTTGATGAATCCAAATCCCTTTTCTTTGTTAAACTTCTTAACTTTTCCTTGCATTAATAAAATCCTATGCCTTTCCCGTAATGATACTATGCACTACTGGACTTATAATACCATAACATTTCAAAATTGCAAGCAAAATACTGTTGACTATTTTTTCTTGATTGTCAAAGAACCTTTTTGATCCCAAGATGTATGCAAAGCCAAGACCACAATCGATACCGTATTCTCTTCATTCTTAAGCAAATCATGACAAGCCTTCAAGCTCGAACCCGTCGTACACACATCATCCACCAAGAGGATCTTACGATGTTTGCGTATGCTGGGATCCTTCAGTTTGATCGCATTCGCAATCAAGCGACGATCCAATGCAGACTTCAAACTCTGCTTGACATCTTCTTTCACAAAGGCATCCTGGACACTCCAAGGTACAAACATCCCCTGGACCGCATGGAATCCACGCTCCTGTGTCTTCATTTCTGAAGATGGAACACAGACCTTGTAGCTCTTACGATACGTCCAAGCTAAGGAGTAACGCAAGTCATTATGAAAAACTTTTACCAAACTTTCATCGAAAAGCTCCTTGATGCGGTGCATTAATTCACTCATGCCCTCGTTATACCAATACAAAGCATAAACGGAGAGTCCATCAACGTTAATCGTCTTATTACAAGGACGCAACTTACAACGACACTCCGAGCATAAAATGTCATGCGTCGTAAACAGCTCATAGAGATTCAAACCCTCTACGAGCGACTTGAAACAAGCGATGCATTGGCCTGCTGGATGTCCCTGAGACAGGCTTCGATGTTTCGTGAAGGACTTGAACATAGAAACAACACCTCTCCTTCTGGATCTGAAAAACTTCTTCCAACACGTCCTGCGATTTGAATAAGACTGGCATGTGTGAACACACGATGATCCGCATGCATCACACAAACATCGATGCCACTGAAGGTTACGCCTCTCTCTAACACCGTCGTACAAATCAAGAACTTGATCTCTCCCAACTTAAATGCCCGTATCCGTTCATCCAAGTATTCATACCCCGCATACACAAAGTCAATTTTTAGTAAGCTCATCAATTGATTCCCCAAATGAATACTTGGAACGAAAATCAGGGCTTGTTTTTTACGCTTTGCCAACCATCGTTGTAAGACAATCAATTGAACGTAATGCAAACCTGCTTTTACTTTTGGTACACTCAACGGATACCCATGGGGTCGAACAAAGAGTTTCACTTCGTACAGCTGTCCTTCTTTTACACTGTTTCTCAATTCCAAGCTTGGCGTTGCGGTTAGATAGACAACACTGCCTTTGCACGCCATCTTCGCAATACCCTGCAATGTTTTATCCTCACTAAACGGATACGCATCGGGTTCATCTAAAATCAACACATCGAAAAATTGATGATAGCGAAACAATTGGTGCGTCGTGCACACGATCAAATGCCCATTGATTTCAGCGGTATGTCCTTCGCACACTGCCCTCACCACCAACTCTGGAAAGATGATCTTCAAGCGCTCAAACAATTGCAGCACCACCTGTCTTCTTGCGACCGCTATGCCCACCGTCATCTTTCGATCCAGTACGGAGCGTATCGTTTCAATCACAAGCTCTGTTTTCCCCGCCCCACAAATCGCATTGACCAAGACGTCTCCTTTTCGACTTGCTTGTTCAATTGTTTTAGAACATTCCAATTGCGCTTCCGTCAAATCATAACTCAGGATGGGTTCAACCAAATCTTCCGCAAAAACCGCTTGCCCCTCATCACCTTGGTACGTCAAACACTTGCGACATAAACTTCGCCTTTGATTCACAATGAAATAACGTTGATCTTTTTCTCCACAGCGTGGGCATTGGTCCATACAGCTTTATATGCAGTAAAAAGATTTATTCCTAAATCAATCTACTATATTGTATTACTAAATAGCTAGTGATATAGTATAGCTGAAGGAGAACACTATGAATCCACAATTTAAAAAAGGTGTCCTAGAACTCTGTGTATTATCCCTATTAAAGCAAGGGGATAAATATGGCTACGAACTCACAGAGGCAATATCCAAGCAAATGTCCATAGCAGCAGGAACCCTCTATCTTGTTTTGAAACGACTGAATGATGAAGGTTACTTCACAAGCTATCTCGTCGAATCGGAATCCGGTCCAGCACGCAAATACTACCGACTGACCGATAAGGGCTCGAAACACCACACATCTTTAAAAAATGACTGGTATACATTTATCGAACAAGTTGATCAATTGATAAAGGAGAATCCAAATGACTAAAGAAAAGTACATGAATACATTACGCGATCGTTTGAACCAACTGAACATTGAAGGCAGAGAAGATATCCTTAATGATTTTGAAACACATTTTACATTAGGCAAACAAAACGGTCACAGTGATGAAGAACTGATGGAGTCCCTTGGTTCAATCGAAGAAATTCTTGAATCCTATGAAAATCTACAGTCACCAAACGATGAGAAGATTCTCATTGATGGCCATGATCAAAAGAAAGAATTCACCAATAAAATCACAACCATCGATATCAGTGCTCGCCATGCGGATACGAAGATCACCACATCAAAGGATAATGGATTCCATGTGGACTTATATAAAGAAGGTCAACTTCTTGAACGCTTGAGTCATGCTTTGATTGCGTATCAAGAAGAAGCTGTCTTCTATGTCAAAGTTCTTCCTTTATTTCCTCATAAATCCAGTGGTCAATACAATCTCTCCATTCAAGTTCCTCAAGATTTACCGAACTTGATCTTGAACACAAGCAATGGAGATGGGGTACTTAAGAATCTAAGCATCCACAAAATAAGAATCAATTCCGCGAGTGGAGACTTCTTGCTTGTAGACATACACGCAGAATCAATAATCTTCGAGACCGCCTCATCCGACTTGAGACTCATGAAAGTTGAAGGGGATATCGAACTCAAATCAGCTTCTGGTGATACGCTGATAGAGAATGCAAAAGGCAGCACCTTCAAGTATCAGAACGCCAGTGGTGACCTAAAGCTTGATGGTGACTATGAGACAATCCATTTAAACAATGTAAGTGGTGATATCAACGCACAGCTTAAAATCATTAAAGAAATGCATGTGTCCAATGTCAGTGCTGATATCCATGTGAAGATCGAAAATAGTAATGATTTCCTAATTTCCTCAAGTACACTGAATGGCACATGTGAAGCTTATCAATCTGGTAAAGATCTGATGCTAAAACAATTGGGACAAGTTCAAATTGGTGAACCCAAGACCCAAATCAAATTAAAGACGATTTCCGGCGACATCCGCCTAGACTTGGAATAATCCAAGTCTTTTTTATTAAAAATCCTCAGCCTTTCGGCCAAGGATGAATCCCTTCTGGTGTAACTAAGAAACTTTCTTGTGCAAGCTTTGCCATCGGTGTGTCCGACAGTGAGTCTGAATAGAACGAATGAACCTGTGCATCAGGATAAAGCTCCCTAAAACGTTTTACCTTCTCTTCACCATAACAATTCGCTTGCGAAACCCCGGTCTTTGGATCGACACGTGACGCGATCAAAGTGACGCCCAACTTATCACAAATTGGCTTTAACATGAATTCTGGCGATGCCGAGATGATCACATCGGTAGGATGTTTCTGCAATTGATAGTATTCCATCAACTTATGCTCATGGAGCTTCCAGAATTCTTCAACACGTTGATCCATGTTTTTGATGTGTCTAAAGTAACGATAGAAAATTGTTTTCATCTTTGTTTTCAGGATTAAGTGCATGCAATAGGCAATAAAGGCAAGTCCCTGTGAAAACACATGAATCAGAATAATGGGATCCTTTTTAAGATTGAACTTATAAAAATCCATCGAACTATCATCCCGATAAATCGTTTTATCAAAATCATACACATTCATTAAGCTTGCCCCCCCTGACGCAAATAAGGAAAATGCAAGATAAAGGTACTTCCTTCATTTTCACGACTCACGACTTCAATGCGACCACTGTGCATGTTCACAACCGTTTGAACCAAAGCTAAACCTAAGCCCAAACCATCTTTCGCATGGTTCTCACTTCGATAAAAGGGTTCAAAGATGTGCGCAAGATCTTTCTGCGCGATACCACGCCCATTATCTTTAATCGATATGGTAAAGGAATCTTCTTCAAAATCTATCACAATCTCTACCATGCCATCCTTCTTATTGTATTTAATCGCATTCTCAACCAAATTATACAACGCACGATAGATCAATACTTGATTCCCGTAACTAATGGGTCCCGAATGTGTATGATAATTCAACTTCACGCCCTTATCTTCTGCCAACAAACTCAAATCATCCACCACATCCATGATCAACTCTTCCACATTCAACAC
>CAYRIW010000017.1:8382-16956 GCA_964424595.1 uncultured Erysipelotrichaceae bacterium
TGCAACAAGTATCCTGTCGCCAATACCAGAAAAGCCCAAAATCCAATCGTACGACTCGAAGGCATGATGTCTGTCGCCAATAGACTCGGCTCAACTATCCGTGCATCTTCCGCAATCGCCATCTCTGCTTTTCCTGAAAACATGATTTCCTGTTCATCGTTTGCAATGGGTCGATTCATCCACGCAAAAAAACTCCCAATCGTGCCTAAAACAAGGACCCATAAAATTAGATAGTGAAATACTTTTGTTTGTAAACTCTTGCGTTTCATCTTAAGGGTTCAGTCGGTAACCGACACCTTTCACCGTTAAAATCACATCATCCCGCTCGGTAATCGCATGAATCTTCTTACGCAACGCATAGATATGAACACGCATGACATCCGTAAAAGGATCCGCTTCTTCATTCCAACACTTTTCCAACAATTCTTCTGCACTCACGATATGGTCCTGATTCTGTAAGAGATAAGAGAAAATCGCATACTCCTTAACCGTCAAACCAATGACTTTATCTTTATGCTTCACGTGATGCAAAGCCAAATCCAAACTAAAATCACCACTGACTAAAATCGTGGGTTTAACCGAGAAATCACGTCTCATCAACGCCCTTAAACGTGCTTTTAATTCCTGGAAATCAAAGGGTTTGATCAAGTAATCATTTGCACCTTTATCCAAGCCCGCGATCCGTTGATCGACCGTATGATTCGCACTCACGATCATGATCTTCGTCTGATCATCTTCTTCACGAATGCTTTCCAATAATTCTAAACCACTCATCTTAGGTAGATTCAAGTCTAAAACAATACAATCGTATTTATTATACGAGAGCAGTTCTAAAGCATCTTCAGCACTCGCTGCCGCATCGATGCCATAGCCTTCTGCCTTCAAACCTTTTTGGTACGCATTCAATAAATCTTGTTCATCTTCTACTAACAGAAGTTTCATACACGTTTCCTCTTCATACTCATTATAAACAAGATGAAGATGATTCCAAATTCAATCATCAATAAATGAATTCGATAATTCCTAAGAATCTCAAATACTTCGTTATTTGGTAACATCGCCTCATCCCTCCTACAGCTGTATCCTAGCAAAAAGAGGATTAAGTTAAGATTAAGACGTTTTTAACAATAAATTACTTCATATTTGTTCATAAAAATAGAAAAGTCGGTATTCACCGACTTACTTAGACGCATCAATCATCAATTGGGCAAGTTTATTCGAGAATCCAATCGGATCTTCCAAACTGAAGCCTTCAATCAATAAAGCTTGATCATAGAGTAAGGACGCATAATCCTTAACTTTGTCCGCATCCACTTTACTCAAGGCATCCATTAAAGGATGATCACTGTTCAACTCAAGAATACGTTTCGCCTTAACATTCTGATCCGCATTGGGCATTTGAGCCAAGACTTTCTCCATTTCAAGTGAGATGCCTTCATCCGCAACCAAACAAACTGGATGGGTCTTTAAACGTGTGCTCAAACGAACATCCACAACCTGGTCTTTCAAGGCTTCTTTCAATAAGCCAAGCAGATCTTTCTTTTCCTCAGATTTATGTTTAAGTGCTTCTTTCTCTTCTTCACTGCTCAGATCCAAGTCCCCTTGATTGATGGCTTTGAATGCTTTCTCTTTATATTGATTCAAGATGGAGAAAACAAACTCATCCACATCATCCACGAGATACAGAATCTCATAACCCTTTTCCTTAACCCATTCACTCTGCGGTAAACGATCACACTTCTCAACACTTTCACCGGAGACATAATAGATTTCTTTTTGGTCTTCAGGCATGCGTGCTACATATTCCTCTAAGGAAACGAGTTTCTTATCACGACTTGATGTGAATAACAACAAGTCTTCTAACAATTCACGTTGAGCCCCAAAGTTCGCATAGGTTCCATATTTCAACTGTAAACCAAAGTTCTTATAGAACTTCTCATAGTTCTCACGATCCGTCTTAAGCATGCCTAAGAGTTCGGATTTGATCTTCTTTTCTAATCGCGACGCGATGGCCTTCAATTGACGATCGTGTTGAAGCATTTCCCTGGAAATATTAAGGGATAGATCCGGTGAATCCACCAAACCCTTCACAAAACGGAAGGCTTCAGGAATCAATTCCTTTGCGTTATCCAAGATGAATACTCCACGGCTGTAGAGTTGAAGTCCCGCTTGGTATTCTGCCGAATAGAAGTTGTACGGCACATGACTTGGAATAAACAACAAGGCATCGAACGAAATCGACCCTTCTAGATTGGTGTGAATCACCTTTTGAGGGTTCTGATAATCATTGAACTTCCCTTGATAGAATTCATTGTAATCTTCTTCTTTTAAGTCTGACTTGGAACGTTTCCATAACGGAACCATTGAGTTCAAAGTCTTTAATTCCAATGTGGAGCTTGTGACTTCACCCTTATCATCGTATTCCTTAACTTCTTCTTCCATTTGAATCGGATAACGAATGTAGTCCGAATACTTCTTCACCAAACGCTTCAGCGTATAGCTCTCTAAGTATTCACCATACTTCTCTTCCTCTTCATCCTTCTTGATGTGAAGAACGATTTTGGATCCAACTGGAAGTTTTTCTTCCAATTCATCCACACGATAGCCATCTTCACCCGTCGACTCAAAGTGGACACTGGCGCCACCCTTGATGCTTTGGGTATACACTTCGACCTTATCCGCAACCATGAAGGCGGAATAGAAGCCAACCCCAAACTGTCCGATGATGTCGATTTCTTCTTGTTTATCTTCAATGTTTTGTTTGAAATTATATGAACCACTCTTCGCAATGACACCCAGGTTGTCTTCAACCTCTTCACGTGTCATCCCAACCCCATTGTCTGTAATGGTTAAGGTTCGCTCTGCTTCATTGACTTCTAATTTAATCGTTAAATTTGTACGATCCAATTGAATTGAATCATCACTTAAAGACATGAAATACGCCTTATCCAAGGCATCCGATGCGTTGGAGATCAATTCTCTTAAAAAGATTTCCTTATGTGTATAGATGGAATGAATGACCAAATCCAACAAACGCTTTGTCTCTGCTTTGTACTGTTTCTTTGCCATACCTCTCCTTTAGCACTTTAATGATGTGAGTGCTAATATATTGTATCCTAGAGTTCATTAGAATTCAAGACTTGAAACTCAAATTCCATCATTGAAGACTTACTTGACAACACAGCGTTTTGATTTACATTAAAGATGTAAGCAGCTCAGCTAAATATCACTCTAAAACCAATGAAAATCTTTCATTATTTTACGTGATTCATTAGGTTATTCACGCTCATCTGTGTTATAATGCACCGGTATGTCTGCATACAGTTAGGAAAAATATGAAATTTAGTGAATTAAACTTATCGTTTGAACTTAATCGAGCCATCGAAGAACTCGGCTATACAGAGGCTACACCAGTTCAAGCACAATGCATCCCGCCAGTCTTAGAGGGCAGAGATGTCATCGGTCAAAGTCAGACCGGAACAGGCAAAACAGCAGCCTTTGGATTACCGCTCTTAGAAAAGTTGGTCGTATTAGACAAGCGTACACCGCAGATCTTGATCATGACTCCAACCCGTGAACTTGCTTTACAGGTTAGTCAAGAATTGCGTAAGTTTGCCAAATATAAAGAAGGCGTGAAAATCGTCACGGTTTATGGGGGCGATCCTATTACCGGACAGATTCGTGACTTGAAGGGTGGCGCTGACATCATCGTTGGTACACCAGGCCGAATTCAAGATCACATCGATCGTCGTACCTTGAAGTTCCATCAACTCAAAGCCTTAGTTTTAGATGAGGCCGATGAAATGTTAAAGATGGGCTTCAAAGAAGCCATCGAACAGATCCTTCAAGATCTACCTGAAGAGCGTCAAACACTCCTCTTCTCCGCTACGATGCCTAAGGCGATCTTAGACATCACCAACAACTACCAAAACAACCCTGTACACATCAAAACCAAACAAAAAGAAATGACCGTCAATTCCGTTGAACAAGTTGTCTACGAAGTCAACCAAGGCGAAAAAGTCAAAGTATTGGTTCAATTGATGGAGTTCTACCGCCCAGAAAGCAGTATGATTTTCTGTAACACCAAGAAGATGGTAGATGACCTCAGTGGTCTGATCGCTTCCAAAGGTTACAGCACCGCATCCATTCATGGCGACATGAAACAAGAAATGCGTTCATTGGTCATGGCCAAGTTCAAAGACAAAAAAGTCCAACACTTGATCTGTACCGACGTCGCAGCCCGTGGTATCGATATCGACGGTTTAGACATGGTCTTCAACTTCGATGTCCCACAAGAAACAGAATACTATGTTCACCGTATCGGTCGTACAGGCCGTGCTGGTAAATCCGGTATCTCCGTAACCTTAGTCACTCCACGTCAACGTTATGTCATCAACGAATTAGAGCGTTTGACCAAAGCGTCCATTGAACGTAAAGAAATGCCGAGTTTGAATGATATTCAGGCCGTACGTTTTGATCACATGACAACGGACATCATGAAGACCCTTAAAGCCGATATCCCTGTTGAAATCAAAACATTGGTTGAAAAGCTTGTGGATCAAGGTTTGAATCCAATCCAACTTTCTGAAGCCTTGCTTTATAAAGTCATTGGGGCAGATATCTTCGTCGAAGCTCAAAAACCAATCGAAAAACAACGTCGTGCTCAACGCATCAATTCATCCACGATTGAATTGGACGTCGGTTTAAAACATGGCATCGCAGCCGCTCACCTTGTTTCTGCTATTGCGGAAGCTTCTGGAATCAGCGGTAAGGACATCGGAAAGATCCGTATCCAAGACCGTTATAGTCATGTGGAAGTGCCACAAGAATTCGTCAAAGAAATCTTGGAAGCATTGAACCAAGGCACCATTAAGAGTTATAAAGTCAAAGCGTTTGAAATCTCTGCTCGTAACACAGCGAAGCCTAAACACAAAGACTATCCTAAGAATTTCCGTCCAAAACGCTAAATCTTAAATTAAAAAGTAGATCCTCTGTTAAAGAGCATCTACTTTTTCTTTACGATCGATAGTGCGTTTGATCGATAACAAGGTCAGTATGGCAAAGAACCCTGCCACAGACCACCATGGAATGCGTACCACAACTTCACGAAGTGGCTTTTCAAGTGCAAGAATTGAAATACCAGCGAAGAAGACAAGCACAGAAGAGAAGAAACGTGCACTTTCAGATCGAAAGGCGTTGCGATGACCTGCGAAGCGCGTTACAGCCGAGAAGAGATAAAAGAAACCAACATACACAACAAACCATAGCTTAATGGATAAACCATCCACTGCAAAGGTTTCTTCTTGTCTATATGGTATTATCTCAACGAGGATGCTTGCGATGCCAAGCAACCAAGCAAAGCTCAGTCCTTCATCCAAACCAAGAATACGCGATATGCTTAATTGATCCTTCTCCAACTTATGCAGGTATGCATCACAGCTTTCTTTGAGATCGATCCCATCCTCCAACTTATCCCACACATCCAAGCGTTCAGACTTTTCAATCATATCCAATTGAAAAGACATCCGTTCGTATTTACTTAGCGCATAGACATCTAAATACGCCATCATTTTATGAATGGCTTTCTTGTCTTCATCCTTGAGTGCTTTAAGTCGTTTATTAAGTTCTTTCTTTTTCATAATCCCCCTTATGAAAAAGCACCGAAGTGCTTATTTACGTGAACGCTCTGCTTGACGTGTCAAACTTTCATCCGCAAAGATCAGATAAAACATCATGACTGAGATCAAGATCAACAATGGAAATTGCATCCATACCAACAAAGCATCAAAGGTGTTTGAACCGACTTCAGGATTGACCTGCGATGCGAGTTCAACAAGTGTTTGGTACTGTGCATAGTTCGTTACAGCGATAAACATCAAAATCAGAAACAAAACCAAGGCCATGGTCAAGACAACTTTTCTTAAATTCATAGGACTCCTTATCAATCCAGCATTTTATGCTTAATGGCATCCAAAGTTTCCATCGAGATGTCTTTGGATAAGAAATAATCATGGATATTCGGATACTTTGTATCGAGATACTGAAGGAATGTTAACATGGTCTCGGGCTTCGACGCAAACAAATCCGCATAAACTTCGGAGACATTGCGATCCGCATCCACATACTTCGGAACAAGATAGGTAAACGACACTTCATAGTTCGTAACGATATCCACATTCGCTACCCCAACCAACTTGAACAGTAATGCCGTGATGACACCGGTACGATCCTTTCCCGCTGAACAATGATATAACACAGCACCCTTATAGCTTGCGAGCGTCTCGAACACTTGTTTGATAAAGTTTGCATTCTCGGCGATCTGAATATAGAGGTCACTTAGTTTGATTTGATTTAAATCTTCTAAGGTAAATTGGGCATGATCCAAAACGGCAATGTTGTGATAATGAACGTCATTCCGCTCTACAAACGGATCTGGTTCCAGATCGATTTCACTCTGGTGTCGAAGATCAATGACAGCCTCCAGTCCTTCTTTCTTTAAAAACGCGATTTCAGATTCTAAAAGTCCTGTCAAATTATCCGCTCGCAAGAAAACATGATTCTTAACAAGCTGATGATTCTCCGTAAAATAACCACCAATATCACGACAATTGAATACATTTTTAAAATTATAACGACGCATAAGCCCTCATTTTCTAGAGTTTTGGTTTGCGTATCGCCTGAGAGGCCACACAACCTAAACCCGCATTGACGCCACCACTGCAAATCAGATCCGTCACATACAATTTTGTATTGGGAAAGCGCTGATTGAACATGGACGCCAATAATTCCGCATTTTCTTTACTCCAAGCATGCCCGATGCACATTTCGTAGTTTTCATCGACGCCAAACTTTTCCATTTCCTCAACGATACGTTCAAACGCTTTGTGAAGGGTGCGTTCTTTAAACAGAATATCAATTTTCCCAGCTGTTTCTTTACGAATGACAAGCACTGGTTTGATGTTCAAGAAGCCTCCGATGGTTGCGGCAAGTGCTGTAGTGCGACCATTGCGTGCAAAGAGTTTCAAATCTTCCGCATAGATCAGACTGATGCTTTGATCCGCCATCTCACGAACAATCCTTAAAACTTCATCCAGTTCTTTGCCCTGATCCAACAATTGACGTGCCGTCATTGCACAAACCAATTGATTATTGGCCATCGAATAACAATCCACTTCACTAAACGGAATATCCAGACTTCTCGCCACGGTCGTCATTATTTCCAAGGTCCCTGATAAGCCTCTGCCTAAAGGTATCCCCAAGATATGATCGTAATCCTCTTTAAGCTTGGTGAAAAGTTCTTCAATTCGCCCTAATGAAGGTTGTGCCGACTTCATGTGTTTCCCCATAAACATCATTTGATAGCACTGGTCGTTGGTAATCGTTTCACCTTCTAAATAGTTATTCACACCGTCGGTTATCTGCAAAGGAAGCATGTACAAACCTTCCATCTCGATACTGAGTTGTCTCATTCCACATGAGCTATCTGTCACAACCGCAACTTTCATAAAAAAACCTATCTTGTGTTTATGTTATCACTGAGAGGTTGAATAAACAATTGCTAATCCTTTAAAACTGCTTGAATTCCAAAGGCTCCGATACCCACATGCACGGCAATGCCTGCTGGCAACACAATGACTTCTGTATCGATACCCGGCATCTTCTCTTGAAGGATCTTATTGAAGACTTCGATCCGTTCTTTTGCCTCACATTCTGGGAAGTAAATCTTATGCGACTTAGCCGTCACACCGTGTTTGATCATCGTATCAATCACATTGGCGAACAACTTCACTTCAGTGCGAGCCGTATCGAACTTTTCAATCGTTGAGGAGTTGTAGTTGATAAGTAAACCCAATTTAACCTTCAACAGATTGATCAAAGCTGCGACCGCACCTTTGACACGACCCCCACGAACCAACTGCTCAATGTTCTCAGGTAAGATATAGGTCACACTGTCTTTAAAGACTTTATCCGCAAATGCTAAGATCGTTTCAACGCTTTCCCCACGATCTGCCATTTCACGTGCTTTGATGGCAACGTGTCGAATCGGTGCCGCTGCTGAGCGACTGTCCACGAGGTGAACATTGGTCAACCCATGCGTATCCGCCGCCAAACGGAATGCCGAGTATGTCCCTGAAAGATAACTTGCGATGGAGAAAACCAAGATCGCATCGTAGTTTTCTGCTTTGAGACGCTCCATCATTTCATCTAAGAATCCGATATTCGGTTGGGATGTCTTTAGATCTTTCTTAGCTTTGATGGCTTCGACGACATCCAAAGGGCTGATATTCAATAAATCTTTGAATTCCACATTATCGATGATGACCGATAAGGGCGCAATTTCAATGCCGAGCTGTTTTGCTTCATTAGGATACAAAGAAACAGATGAATCGGTAACGATACAAATTTTTGCCATATTAACCTCCTTTAGGTTGGACATATAATAACGAAAGCTGTTCATGTTTGTCAATTGTATAACACTATGCAAAGCCATCCTTCTTCGATACAATGATAGCATGAGGTGAGTACAATGCGTGATCCTAAGAAAATATTGGCACAAAGCCAAAACATTGCGGT
>CAYRIW010000017.1:17056-30867 GCA_964424595.1 uncultured Erysipelotrichaceae bacterium
GACGGTAAAGGTTTATCCGTTCAAGATGTTAAGGAACCTTTTCCTGGAACCCCTAACTTCAATGTATGTTCAGATCATTATCATCATTATAAAGAAGACGTCGCTTTATTCGCTGAAATGGGCTTGAAAGCCTATCGTTTCTCCATCGCTTGGACACGTATCTTGCCCAATGGTTCAGGTGAAGTGAATCCTAAAGGTGTTGAATTCTACAGTAACTTAATTGATGAATGTCTAAAATATGGCATCGAACCGATCGTTACGATGTATCACTTCGATCTCCCCAACGAATTGGACAAAGTCGGTGGTTGGACAAATCCTAAAACCATGGATGCCTTTGTCGAATTCGCCACGATTCTCTTTAAAGAATACGGATCCCGTGTCAAATACTGGTTGACCATCAATGAACAAAACATGATGATCCTCTATGGACCGGTCATTGGAACCACCAAGCCTGGACAGGAACATCTCCTTTATCAATCCAATCACTACATGCTTTTGGCTCAAGCCAAGGTCTTCAAGCTCTGCCACGATATGATTCCGGATGCGAAAATTGGACCTGCGCCAAACATCAGTGTGAACTATCCACATACGTCCAAACCTGAAGATAACTTAGCTGTCCTTTACATCAATGCGGTGCGTAACTGGTTGTATCTCGACATCGCGGTTTGGGGTAAATACAACCCTGTCGCTTTGGACTACATTCATAAGAAAGGCTTCCAATTGGATGTCAGTGATGAAGAAATGGAAATCCTCAAAGCAGGTAAGCCCGATTTCATCGCGTTCAACTACTATTCCACCGCGACCTTTGAAGGTCCAGGAGCGGATGTCAAACCTAACCCTGAAGCAGATCAACAAATCGGTCTCTCTGATGAAGCCTTCTATGCGGGTGTTAAGAATGAATTCCTACCTTTCACTGATTTTGGTTGGCAAATCGACCCCCTTGGCTTCAGAACCACCATGTTGGAAATGTATGCCCGTTATCACTTGCCGCTCTTGATTACTGAAAACGGCTTAGGTGCTTACGATAAAGTCGAAGAAGATGGATCGATCAATGATGATTATCGTATCGATTATCTCAAACAACATATCACTGAGCTCAAACGTACTGTTGAGGCGGGTGTGGATGTCATGGGCTATTGCCCATGGTCCGCAATCGATTTGATTTCAACGCACCAAGGTTTTGAAAAACGTTATGGATTCATCTATGTCAATCGTGATAATGATGATCTCAAAGATTTATCACGCATGAAGAAGAAATCCTTCTTCTGGTATAAAGATCTTATTAAAGAAAACGCAGAAAGTTTATAGTATCGAGCACCCTCGGGTGCTCTTCTTTTTAAGGAGAACCATGGAACTACAGATCAGAAATGCACAGGTAAACGATATCCCCACCCTTATCGCTTTGATTCAAGAATTAGCGGATTATGAAAAACTGAGTAAAGAGGCCGTTGCGACAGAGGACTTGCTTAAATACTGGTTGTTTGAAAAAGAACGTGCTGAAGCGCTTATCTTAGAAGTGGATCAGATTGTCATTGGTTTTGCCTTGTATTTTCACAATTTCTCAACCTTCTTAGGCAAAGCAGGCTTATATCTCGAAGATCTCTACATCAAACCTGATTATCGTCATAAGGGCTATGGAAAACAGGTTTTTAAATACCTTGCAAAGCTTACTTTGGAAAGAGCTTGTGGTCGCATGGAATGGTCGGTTTTAGACTGGAACACGCCAAGCATCCAATTCTATCAAAACCTCGGCGCTAAACCGATGGATGAATGGACGAGCTATCGATTAACAGAGAAAGAACTGAAAGCCCTGATTTAGGGCTTTTTTGATAACATCCTTTGCATTTTCAAGCATGCTTCGATAAACTGTTAATGTGATATACATCACTTAGAAAAGAGGAAGCATGCGTAAGCTTTCACTCATACTCTTAAGTTTGTTCATCTTTACTGCTTGTACACAAGTACAGCCTGAAGCAACAAACGAAATCAACATCTACTCGGCACGTAATTACGATGTCGATAAAGACCTTTTACAACGCTTTGAATCGGAAACCGGAATCAAAGTGAATCTTTTTGAAGGAAAAGGCGACGAACTGATTGAACGTCTCAAACTCGAACAATCTGATCCGATTGCCGATATCTTCATGACCGTTGGGGCGGAAACCCTTTATCCTGCTTTGCAGAATGAACTGTTGGCAGATCTTAACCTGGATTCCGTTAAGGACAACTTGGATGCCCAGTTCTATGGCGACAAATGGGTCGCATTGACCAAACGTGCACGTATCATTGTTTATGACAAAGTAAACAATCCGAATCCTACAGTTCAAAAGCTTGAAGATCTAACGGATCCCCAATACTTTGGGACTGTTCTAAGTCGTAGTTCCACTTCTTCCTACAACCTTGCCTTAATGGCCAACCATATTCAAAAGGATGGATACGAAGTAAGCAAACAATTGGCTCAAGGCCTTGTGAAGAACTTTGCACGTACACCAACCGGTAACGATCGAGACCAAGCCAAGTCGGTAATCGCAGGCTTAGGACAGTATGCCATCATGAATACCTATTATGTGGCCGCAATGGAACGCTCTGCAGATGCGGAAGAAGTCAAAGTCGCCCAACAACTCGGTTTAATCTATCCTGAAGAAACCCATGTGAACATCAGCTGGATTGCTAAGATCAATGGCAGTCCAAATCCCGACAATGCTCAACGTTTGATTGAATTCCTACTCAGCGAAACGGCTCAAAAGGAATATGCAGATCAAAACGGAGAATATCCAGCCTTGAGCTCCATCCCCGTTTCAAGTCTACTCTTGCCTTGGGACGCCTTTAATAAAGCCGAAGTGGACTATGAGACACTTGGTCAACACAGTATTGAGACCATTCAACTTTTTGATGAAGTTGGTTGGGAATAATGTTTAGCTGGAAACGTTTTACAAAGATAAGTAGTATCCTCTGGATTCTGCTTATCTTTATTCTGTTTAGTGAAACCCTCACACTTCTCTTCAAGCCAACCAATGAGAATTGGCAACACAGTGTTCGTTATGTGCTTGGGGATGTCAGTGCGAACACCTTGATCATTGTTGGTTTCTCAACCTTCTTTGCAAGTCTGTTGGGGATATCGTTGGCAAGTACGGTAACACTTTTCAATTTCAAAGGACGAAAACTTTTTAGTTTTCTTTTTTATCTCCCCCTTGCGTTTCCACCCTATGTCTTGGCTTATTTCTGGACCTATTTCATCAGTTACACTGGAACACTACAGACTTTTTTAAGGAGTCTGAATATAGCTTATCAAACAACTTGGTTTGTCGTGGATCCTAAGTTCATGGCTATCTTTGTCTACACCTTAAGTCTTTTCCCTTATGTATACATCAGTACGAAAGCCATCATCAATCGAAGTCTTGGGAATTACATTGAGAATGCACGGGTCTTAGGTTACTCCTATCCACGCATCTTCTCCAAGTTGATTCTTCCACTCAGTTTGCCCGCTCTCTTAAGTGGTGGTTTGTTGGTCGCACTCGAAGTCTTAAGTGACTATGGGGTTGTGTCCTATTTGGGCATTCCCAGTTTCTCCACTGCCATTGTTCGCAGTTGGTTGCGTTTCCAAGATTTCGATACAGCTTTACGTTTAGCCGCGTTATTGATGGTTCTAACTTTGGTATTACTCGCTTTATTTGCATTCATCGGTCGAAGAATACGGAATCTTGTACCTAGTAAAGGGAAACCACTTCAACCCACAGCATTAAAACCTCTTCACGCCTACTTTTTAGTGAGTTTGTTAACGCTCTTCTTATTCCTAAGTTTTGGCATCCCTCTAATCCAACTTATTTACTGGAGTGTTCAAAGTCTACCCTCAATACGCTTAGATCAATTCATGAGTAATTTAATGAACGCCTTGGGCTTAAGCATCGGGGTCAGCTTGATCATCCTCGTCATTGCCTTTGTCTTGGCCAATCATGGTCGAATACAAAAAGGATTCATCAGCTTCATCAGTGGAAAACTCACATTGTTGGGCTATTCAATTCCTGGCTCGGTCATTGGGATCTTAAGTTTGGTTCTCTTTCTGAATCTTAGAAACATTTTCCCATTTAAACTAAACCAAAGCATCGTTCTTCTCATCTTTGCTTTGATCATTCGTTATGCTGGTCTGGCGTTTCAGAGTATTGAACAAGGCTTTAACAAATTGGGTATGAAGTTCAATGAGGCAGCCCAAGTCTTGGGTAAAAGCTATTTCAAAGCATTGATAAACGTAGACTTGATTCTACTTAAACCTGCTTTATATTCAGCTTTCACGATGGTCTTTCTAGACATTATCAAAGAGCTTCCCTTGAGTTTATTGCTTAGACCCTTCAACTTCAACACCCTAGCCACGCAAGTTCATCAATACGCCAGTGATGAGATGTTGGTTGAATCTGCCTTCCCGACCTTGATCATTCTAATCTTATCTTTCTTAATGATCACCCTCTTAGTCAATCCCATGCGAAAGGAGCATCACTGATGTATCTCGAACTAAAAGAGTTAAGTTTCAAGTACGATCAAACAAGCATCATCGAGAACTTTGATCTCAGTGCAGATAAAGGTTCCATCACTGCCATCATTGGCGAGAGTGGTTCAGGTAAAAGCACTTTGCTTAGAATTCTCGCAGGGCTTCAGAATGCAAATCACGGTGTTTTTAGATTGGATAATCAAATCATTTTTAATGATAAGTCATCCGTTGATACACATAAGCGTAAAATCGGACTCGTCTTTCAAGACTACACCCTTTTTCCACATTTAACGGTCTATCAGAATATTGCCTTTGGCATGCGTCAAAAAAACAAAAAGGATCGCATTCAGGCCATCCTTAAAATGGTCGAACTCGAAGAAGACACTAAGAAATATCCTTATGAGTGCTCTGGTGGTATGCAACAACGTATCGCACTCGCAAGAGCCATCGCCAATCAACCAAAATTACTCTTATTGGATGAACCTTTTTCCAATCTTGATCAAGAACTCAAGATCAGATTACGTTCTCAATTCATTGATTGGGCTAAACAAGAGGATATCACCTTGATTTGGGTGACCCACGACATTGAAGAAGCATATGCGATTGCGGATCAAGTGATTGAGTTGAAAAAATAATCATTTCAGCGTAGATTCAGTCTGCCCATTAAAACTCTTCTTTTTCTAATAAGAAGTCAGTGATGTATTTCACTTCAATTCCGTCAATATTTCCCTTAGCCATACGATTTGCTGTAATTATTGTTTTTTTATACACATCAGGGATTTTTAGCAAGTTATCCGTTTCACGCTTACTCTCTTTAGGGATATCATAGGCCACTTGATAATAATGTGTATTGTTTGCTTTTGTACAAACAAAGTCAATCTCGATACCATCAAGCTTTCCAACCGATACCTCATAACCTCTTCTTATTAGTTCTAAATAGACGATGTTTTCTAGAATTGAGCCATAATTACCTCTGTTTCTACCAACAGAAACATTTCTTAGCCCGATATCAACACAATAATATTTAGACTGACCTCTTAAATGCTCTTTTCCACGAATATTGAAGCGATTTGCTTTATAAATTATATGTGCATTCTCAAGTAAGTCTAAATATGAATCAATCGTTTCATTTCTTGTTTTAATTCCATAGGATTGAAATGTATTCGCTATTGAGTTGCTTGTTACTGCATTCCCTATGTTGTCAAAAATAAATGAAACAAGTCGCTCTAGCAAGAACCCATCTTTTATGTTGCCACGCAGCATCACATCTTTCAAAAGTATACTATTATATATCCCTTTAATAACATCATCCACAATTTGTTCGTTTTTTAGCAATGCAATAGAAGGAAATGCACCGTTTTTAATATACTCTTCATAATACTCTTCTATCATTGTTTTATCATTGTCTCCTTTAAACTTTAAAAACTCTTTAAATGATAAAGGTAATACTTTGATTTCAACATATCGTCCAGATAAGTATGTCGCAAGTTCTCCAGATAGAAGATTCGCATTTGATCCCGTAATATAGATATCGCAATCATACTTAACACGAAGTCCATTAATTAGTTTTTGCCAAGCATCAACTTCTTGAATCTCATCAAACAAAAAATAGTATTTATGATCAAGTTGAGTCTTTTCAAGAATATAAGTATAAAGAGACTGATTCGTCAGAACATTTTGGAAATCTGGGTGTTCAAAGTTTATTGATATAATCTGATTATCCATTACAGAATTGGATAGTAAGTGATGGTGAAGCATTTTTAATAGGCTCGACTTCCCAGACCGACGAACTCCAGTAATAACTTTTACAAATTCTGTGTCTTTGAATTCAATCAATTTATTTAAATAGAATTCTCTTATGATTTGCTTATCTTTTTCCATATCAAAAGTATAAGCTATTTTTTTAGGTTTGTACACATTTATGCGGTTGTGACCGCATAAATGTGTAATTATAACGATTTATGCGGTTGTGACCGCAACTTATCAATTTAAAAGGCCTATTCATTGAATAAGCCTTCAAATTTATTATTGGATTGCTTTATGGACAAAGCCATTCGCTTTTTCAAGTTTTAGGATGGCATCCGTCGCACTGCATTTCTTCTTAATCATCACAATCGCAACTTTGACTTTAAGATTTGCGTCATACAGCACTTGATGGGCTGTTTTTTCATTAACACCGGTTGCCTGCATGATGATACGCTTAGCTCGATCAATTAGTTTGATATTGCTTGGGTTCAAATCCACCATGAGATTGCCATAGACTTTTCCCATACGAACCATGGATGCGGTTGACAACATATTCAAGACCATCTTGGTGGCTGTCCCTGCTTTTAAACGTGTTGAGCCCGTCAAAACTTCAGGTCCCACTTCCACATCAATACCCACATCACTGTATTGCGAGATCATCGAATCTGGATTACAGGATATCGCAATGGTTTTTGCCCCGAGTGAGCGTGCATAAGTCAAACCACTGACGACATACGGGGTACGACCACTGGCCGCAATCCCTACCGCCACATCGCGATCACTGAACTGCAATGCCTTAAGTTCTTCCACGATCAAATCTTCTGAATCTTCTGCCCCTTCAACTGCACTCTTGATGGCACGTTCGCCTCCAGCAATCAACGCGATGAATTCATCGGTTGTGGAGAAGGTCGGCGGACACTCCGAGGCATCCAAGAAACCTAAACGACCACTGGTCCCAGCTCCAAAATAGATGACTCTTCCTTTCATCTCCAGTTGCCCAACAATCAAGTCCACAGCTTTGGCAATGTTGGGGAGTTGAGCCTCAACCGCTAGTGCAACTTTCTTGTCTTCTTCGTTCATCAATTGAACGATTTCTAGGGCGTTTTTCTGATCGAGATGCAAACTGTTTGAATTCGGCTTCTCTGTAAGCAATTGTTCCATGTGTTCTTTCATAGTTTTATTGTACACCAAAACAAAAAGGCTCTCGCCTTTTATTTATCCAATTTCTTATACAATTCGATGAATTCTGTTGCCATGATCTTCAAGACTTCAGCACTCATGACTTGGTCTTCCGCATGAATCAACAAGATGTTTGCACCGATTTCTTCTCCCATTGCGAACTTTTGAATGAGTTCCGCATGAACATGGTGAGCTTCAACGAAAGCGTCATCCCCTTGCTTGATCATTTCTTCTGCTTCTTCATAATTACCAGCTTTGGCAGCTTGTAACGCTTCGACATATGATGAACGAGCAGATCCTGCTGCTGCTATGATTTGAAAACTTACGAGTTCTAGACCTTCCATGTTTGCTCCTTTATTTTGAATGGATACTGTTTATATTTTACTTGATTCAATAGGCGTTTACAAGTAGGCTTGACCTGTCCCACCACATTGGCGACCTGTGAAGGACCTAGTTCCTCCAACATGATCTGCACTTCAGCCTCATAGCGATTGGATAAAACATTATCCAAAGTAATGGCTAAATAAGGTCTTGCCAAGCATCGATTGACGGGCACAGAAACCTTTTTACGGGTCTGGGTCGCACGTAATAAAAGCTTAGGTTGATCTGGACGCGACCAGAGAATCGTCTCTGAGAGGAGTTTGTGTTGGTCTGCTGGGAGATCTTTGTCCAACCACGCTTCGATTTCCACATAATCCTTCATTGCGATCGCACTTACGGCTCTTAAATCGGCTTCACTGGGTAACCCATCCCCAAAGAGAATCATGTCAAAGACACCCGTATTGCGTAATTCACTAAAGGCGATCTCAGGTGGAAGAAAGCGATGTTCCTCAATGGTAGGAATGCCTTGTCCACTTGGATTCAAGTCACGCGGTGAACTCTGTGATGTGATGAACGCACCGCAACCCACATCCAAATCATCAAAGATCTCAGCTGTCCCAACCGCATCATCAAAATCCAAGCCGGTTTCATTGCGTGGATAAAAATTATGACAAGCACGATAATTCGCAATATTCCCCTTCGCTTTGATTTGATCGACACGATTCCACAAAACATCTGGATAGGACGCATTGTCTTCAATGATCAAACCATAAGGATTGTTAGTCAATTGAACGATTTCCTCATCCACGAAACCCCCATCCAAACGAATGACATCGATGTTCATATCGACCAAAGGCTTCAAATCATCCAACTTCGCTCCGACTTGTTCAAACACTTCCGCATTCAGATCCACATGACTCTTGATGCCCAATTCACGACACAGTTTAAAGAGTTTGATGAAATCCGTATTCGTACTTTCAACCGCATTCTCAAAACCAAGATTACCCAATTGAATTGAGGTGAAAACACGTGTATAACCCAATTCCTTTGCTAAACGCAGCTGTTTCTCAATCACTTCAAAGCGATAAAAATCAGGATAGACACTTAGACCAATTTCTACTTTACGCATACTGCTCCTTTCCTACCACCCATATTTATCCGGACCCCATTCCGTTTCTACCAACTCTTGTTTGACATAAATCAAACGTTTATCCGGCACATCCTTACTCAAGATGACACCACTGCCCACAACACTATACGCACCTATTTTAACCCCAGGCATAAAGATCGCTCCCACACCGGTACGGGTATAGTCGCCCATATAGCTCGCATTGGAAAATTGGAGCGGGATTTCTTTACGTCCCTTTACACTGTGTGTTGTCAAACCATCATCAAAGCGTAAGGTCCCACAAGTCGTTCCCGCACCTAAATCACTGTGTTCACCGATACAGCCGTAGTACTCACCATAATGCACCATATACACATGATTGAGTGTGACACCACCTAAGAACTCAAACCCTTGGTCCAGTTTATTATTAGGCCCAATGATTGAACCACCATGAACCTTAGCATGATTCAACACAGTACAATGGTCGCCAATCATGAGGTTTCCTTCAAGAATGACGCCTTGATCAATAATCGTATTCTCACCAATGATCACATTCCCTCGAACCCAAACATTGTGTCCAATACGACTATTCTTACCCAATTGCACAAAGCCTTCAATACGTGCACTTTCGTGGATACTCGCATTTTCACCTAAGCTGTTCTCTGTTAAAGCTGAGCATTGTTCTAAGGCATACTGAGCATTCGCATGCAACGCATGCCAAGGTTTGTCAAAGTCATAAACCTCACCAATAATATTAAATGGTTTGAATACAATCTTTTGTTTGATCATCTCATTGATCGATTCTTCTAGATAGGACTCAAATGGTGAGCCCACCCCTACCTTCAAATCACTGAAACGATTCGGATTGGTCTTCGCATAGAAAACCCAACTCCGATGAGCATGAAAACCAAAGGCCACATGTGTCATCGCATTCCCACGTTGATGCGCACCAAAGCTTACAATGGATTTTTCTTTTACTTCACAGGCAATCACATTACGTGGATCTTCCTTTAACGGACTGAGTGCGATGGTGTTGGCTTCATAATTTTGTAAGAACTTTAGCAACTCTTCCTTAGGTATAAAGACATCCCCATATAAAACCGTCACATCATCCTGACACGCCTCCATCCCCAAGACAAAAGAATGCGCAGTACCCTTTGTCTCGTTGACTTGAACGAATTCAACGTTCGGAATATTTCGAAATAAGGCAATCAAAGGTTCCACATGATGTTTCACCACAATAACAATCTTGTTTACCCCTGCAGCTAAACACGTCTCAACCGAGTGTTGAATCAAAGCTTTATTCCCCAGTGGAAACATGACCTTATTGCGTGTGGATTGGTAAGGCCAAAACTTTGAACCTTCCCCAGCAGCGAGGATCAGGACATCTTGCATACGTCCTCCTATAGACCTACTCTTGCGTAGATCGCATCGACTTCCTTAAGATAGTAATCCAAGGTAAAACACTGATCGATTTCAGCTAAACTCATGACCTTACGAATGGCTTCATTATCCATTAAAAGAGGTTTAAAGTCTTGGCTCTTCTGCCATGCCTGCATCGCCAAAGGTTGAACCAGATCATAGGCCACTTCACGACTAAAGGCTTTATGTTCAATTAAGAAACTCATGACGCGTTGTGCATAGATGACCCCGTGCGTGAGCTCGATGTTCCTTAACATGTTTTCTTCAAAGACCTGTAGATTCTCAATCAAACCCGTCATCCGATTGAGCATATAGTCCAAAAGAACCGTCGCATCTGGAAAAATGATGCGTTCCACCGATGAATGTGAGATATCGCGTTCATGCCATAATGCAATGTCTTCAAAGGACGTCATCATAAAGCCTCTTAAGACACGTGATAAGCCACTGATGTTTTCAAACGAGATGGGATTACGCTTATGCGGCATCGCACTGGATCCTTTTTGTTTAGACCCAAAGCCTTCTTCCACTTCACGTACTTCTGTTCTTTGAAGGTGTCTGAACTCAACACTGATCTTCTCTAAGGTAGAACCAATCAACGCAAGGATACTTAAATAATAAGCATGACGATCGCGTTGTAAGACCTGTGTCGATATTTTAGAGGTTTGAAGACCTAAACGTTCTGTAAGCTTGTCTTGCAAGGTCGTCCCTGTAATCAAACAGTTCCCAACCGCACCACTGATCTTACCCACTTCAATCCCTAGGCAGGCGTCTTCGAAACGGTGAAGTTGACGATCCAACTCATCCACCCACAACGCATATTTCAAGCCGAAGCTGGTGATTTCCGCATGTACACCATGGGTTCTTCCCATGCATACCGTATATTTGTATTGGAGTGCTTTCTTGACTAAGACTGCTCTCAATCTCAAGATATCTTCCTTCAGTAAAGCATTGACCTGTTTAAACACAACACCTAAAGCGGTATCCACCACATCCGTTGACGTCAAACCATAGTGGATCCAACGTTTCTCATCCCCTAAGCTTTCACTGACAGCTCGTGTGAATGCGACCACATCATGCCGTGTTTCCTGTTCGATGGCTTCAATGCGATTGATCTCAAAGTTGGCTTTACGTAAAGCCTGCATCTCTTCATCTGTAATCATGCCTTCTTCATGGTATACTTCACAAACTGCGAGCTCTACAGCCAACCATGCCTCATATTTGGCTTGATCACTCCAGTATTGAGTCATTTGGGGTCTGGCGTATCGTTTGATCATAAAGTCCTCACTTTTATTAAATGGTTTTTTAGGCTAAACTAAGGCTATGCCTGTACGCCTAAATTGTAACATAAGCCATACGATAATCTTGAAGAAATCCGAGTTCATTACCGAGCTCCATCGTGTCTTCACGCTTGAAGAGATTCAAGTTGTTCTTAAGGATGCACATAAACGTCATCCCAAAGCAACGCACATTTGTACAGCTTTTCGCATTGAAAACCATGAACGCTCCAACGACGATGGCGAACCCAGTGGAACAGCTGGACTCCCCATGTTGGAGGTCTTACGCAAGCAAGATGTGATTGATGTCTTGGCTTTGGTCATCCGCTATTATGGCGGCATACAGCTTGGGGCAGGCGGGTTGACGCGTGCCTACAACAGTTCCGTTGCGGAAGCACTGGCAAATGCGCAATTGAATCCGCTTGTTCAGAGGGTGGAAAGTCAAGTCTGCTTTCCCATCCAATACGCTGATACCATCCTTTATTTGTTCAACCCTAAAGAAATCCTTCGTAAACAATTCGATACCGATGTGACCTTGACACTCTTAACACAAAACATGGACTTTATACCCCATCTTCAAGAAATCACCCGCGGTCAGATCGAAATACTCTATCAAACTGATAAAATCATAGAAAGCAAACCATGAAACAAATCCTCATCATCGGAGGTGGCCCAGCCGGATGTATGGCTGCCATCGCATGCAAGACATTCAATCCCAGCTACACCGTCATGCTCATTGAAGGCAATCCTCGCCTGGGTGAGAAACTACGCTTGACTGGGGGCGGACGCTGTAACTTGACTGCCAATGTCACTCCAGAAGAAATCATCAAACACACGCCACGTAACGGACGTTTCCTTTTCAGTAGTTTGAATAACTTGGATCCGCATGCCATCATGCGTTTCTTTACGGATCGTAAGCTTAAACTTAAAGAAGAGGACCATCAACGCATCTTCCCCACCAGTGATAAAGCTGAGGATGTCGTGAATGTTCTGGAGAATGAACTTAGACAATTGGGAGTACAAGTTCAATTATCCACACTGGTCAGCTCCATCGATGTGAAGAAGAAACAGGTAAAAACAAACAAGGGTGCTTTCGCTTTCGATCATCTGATCTTTGCGACAGGGGGTGCCACCTATCCCCAAACTGGATCCAATGGTCAAAGCTTTGAACTTTTAAAGCAATGTGGGCACACCATCACGCCATTAAAGCCATCTGAAGTGCCTTTGGTTAGTAATGCGTCCATCATCCAAACGAAAGAACTTCAAGGCTTGTCCTTCAAGGACATTTCAATAACAGCGTATGTGAATGATAAAAAAATCATTCAAGTGACGCATGACCTTTTGTTTACACATTTCGGTCTTTCGGGTCCTGCAGCACTCCAAACCAGCAGTTATCTGAATGATGCGTTCAAAGAGGGGAATAAGGTTACTGTATCGATTGATTTTCTCCCACAGGTAAAACGTGAAGCGCTTGAAGCACAAATAAAATCAAAACCAATCGAAGATGTTTTACTCTTTTATGGCATCCCTAAACGACTCCTGCAAGTACTCAAGACACGTGCATCTTTAGATATCGTCTCCATCAAACAATTCAAGCTTGAACTTCACGGGACACGCGGTTTCACGACCGCCTTTGTGACCAGTGGTGGTGTTTCACTTAAAGAAATCGACCCAAGAACAATGCGTTCCAAATTGGTTCCTTGGTTATCCGTCTGTGGTGAAGCCTTGGATGTCAACTCACTTACCGGTGGCTACAACATGACCGTTGCCTTCTCGACGGGTTATACAGCTGGTGCGATGCTTGAAAATTAAAACAAGCCGAAGCTTGTTTAGTTGTATTCTTCACGTGTGATCTGCACCTTATGTGACGTATCATCCACAACATAATCTTTTTGTCTAAGCAGTCGCATGCATGCATCCACCACTTCGGGATCATAAAGGATCCCTTTATTTTGCTCAATTTCTTGAATGGCTGTTTCCAAAGTGCGTGCTGGTCGATAGGGTCGGTGGGAGATCATCGCTTCCACCACATCTGCCACAACCAAAATCTTAGCTTCAAGCAAGACATCCTTGTGACTGAGTTTATTCGGATACCCCGAACCATTATAGCGTTCATGGTGCTGACCAACCGCCAATGCGAATTCTTTTGGTAAGCCTGCTTCCATGAGCATCTCATAGCCTGCTTGGGCGTGCTCTTTGATGAGCGCCATCTCGACATCGGAGATACGACCCGGTTTGGAGAGTATTTCAGATGGCACAACAATTTTCCCCACATCAT
>CAYRIW010000018.1:0-11448 GCA_964424595.1 uncultured Erysipelotrichaceae bacterium
TTGAAGTTCCCCTACCAAATTTGGGTTTCTCGCTTATGGGGTTTACCGCGTTCCACTCTTTCCGTTTCCCGAAAGACTACGTCACTGTGGCACTTTCAAGAGCGCTTCCATAGCTTGCGCCTTAGGATTGACTCTGCCGTCAGTTGCCTGCCTAAATTTATTTTTTCATTTAGCATAAACACTACCTTCATCGCAGAAGGTGCGAGCATGGACTTTCCTCTAATCTTGCGACCAGCGATTGCCTTCGATGCAATTACTTATGATAAACTTCTTGTTCCAATTTAGCAAGTCTTTTCAGGAGATCGGATTGACTCAAAGGTACGTTTTCCTGATTGTTTTGGTACAGATCCAGTCGACCCTCCGCTTCAATCAAACGTGCTTGAAGCACAGCGTTCTGTTGTTGCAAAGATTGCAGACTTTCCTGCATCTTCTTTATTTCAAATTGAAAATACTGATAATCCAGAATCACCTGATCCAAAAATGTATCCACTTCTAAGGTTGAATACCCTTTGAACTCCACATTGAAGCTTTTATTAAAAATAATCTGATCTGTTAATTTTGCCATTTTTACACCTAACATCTTAATTAAAACAAATTTGCACTTCGAATACAAGGTCACTCCTCTTTCATCAACTAGTATTGTTTTGTCCTTTTAGCTATAATAAGACTGTTAAAAATATGGTTAACTATCCAAACGGTAAAAAAACAACGGTCAAACAAGGCATCAAGGAACCTCATTTTCAACGTGGTGCGAACCTTGAAGATGACTTGAATCAAACCAATCAATATTATCTTGATTTGAATCGAGCCAACATCCACAAAAAGCCAACACCCATCACCGTTGTCAAAGTGGACTATCCATCCCGCAACAAAGCCTGTATCCGCGAAGCTTATTACAAGATTCCCAGCACAACGGATTACAATGGTGTTTATCGTGGCATTGCGATTGACTTCGAAGCTAAGGAAACCAAGTCTTTAACCGCTTTCCCACTTAAGAATATCCATCCCCATCAGTTGCAACACATGCGAAGTGTCGAGCATCATGGAGGCTTGAGTTTCTTGATTCTTCGTTTCGTCGCTTACGATGAAACCTATCTCTTATATTTAAAGGATTTCGATCGATTCTTAAGCGAAAACGATCGTAAATCCATTCCTTACGCTTGGATCAAAGATAATGCGTGTCCCATCCCCTTTTCTTTGACCCCCCCTGTCAATTATCTCAATGTGATTGATACCACCTTCTTTAAAGGAGCTTCCAAATGAGAAAACTCAAACTCTTCAAACCGTTGAATAAGAACAAAACGGATAAAACGCAGAAAAAGACATCCCTTAAGAATAAACTTGCGATCCTCGTTTCCGCTTTTTTAGTCTTAGCGATCCTTGGTTCTACGACTGGCATCATTTACATTGCCACTGTCTTAAAAGGTGCGCCTACGCTTAATAGCTCAGATTTCGTGACTTCAGATAGTTCCAAGGTCTTTGATGCGGACGGCAATCAAATCGCGGATATCGGCTTTCAAATCCGTGAGAACATCAGTTATGATGAACTTCCACAAGTTGTCATCGATGCTTTCGTCGCTGTTGAAGACTCACGTTTCTTTGAACACAATGGATTTGATATCCCTCGTTTCACCAAAGCCATGTTTGAAAACATACGAACTTTAAGTTTTGGACAAGGTGGCTCTACGTTTACGATGCAGTTGGTCAAAGGGACATATTTTGAGACCGAAGAGGCAACTGCGGTTCGATCTGGTTTAGCCGGTGTCAACCGTAAGATCCGTGAAATCTATGTCGCGATTCAAGCTGAGAAAATTATCAGTAAGAAACGCATCTTGGAGCTTTATTTGAATCGTATTAATTATGGCGTTCCTGGAAACAAGCGTGGTATCCAGACCGCTGCTCAATTCTATTTTGGCAAAAACATTGAAGATGTGAATTTACTGGAAGCTGCCATGCTTGCCGGGATCATCAATGCGCCGAATCTATACAATCCCCTCTATAACCTTGAAAACGCTGAAAAGCGTACGAACATCGTTTTGGATTTAATGGAATACCATGGATACATTACTCCCAGCGAATATAAACTTGCATCGGATACACCTTTAGAGAACCTTTTGGTTGGAAACACGAAGAACAGTGCCAATGCTTATCCGTATCAAGCCTATGTGGATGCGGCTGTGGCAGAAGTCAAAACTTTAACAGGCTTAGACCCTGTCGATGTCCCGATGCGTATTTATACAACAATGGATCGTGACCTTCAAGAAACGATTGAAGCCATTCAAAATGGTGAGAATAAGAGTGTCGAATGGCCTAATGAGGTTATCCAAACCGCAATTGTGACCATGAACAATAAAACAGGTGAAATCATTGGTATCGGCGGTGGTCGTTTCTATAATGGAGAACGCTTGTTGAATCGAGCCATTGATATGCGGCGTCAACCGGGTTCATCCGTTAAAACATTCCTCACATATCCCCTAGCCTTTGAACATCTTGGTTGGTCGACTCAGCACATGCTGGAAGATAAGCCGATTCAATATGTTGGAACGGATGTCATCGTTAAGAACTTTGATAATGTCTATCGTGGTGACGTTCTCGTGCCTCAAGCAATTGGAAACTCTTTGAACATTCCTGCGATTCAAACACTGCAAAGCGTTGTGGATACCATTGGGGCTAAGAAAGTCGTCAGTTATTTGAACAGCATCGGTTTCACCCAAGTCACAACCGGCAGTTTCGATATCGGTTATGGAATAGGTGGATCGAGCTTTGAAGCTTCTCCGCTTCAGTTAGCGGGGGCTCAAGCCAGCATCGTGGGTGGTGGCACCTACATTCAACCACATACGGTCACACGAATTGAATTCTTGGACGGCAAAGAGCCGATTACCCCGAGTTACACTTCAACGACCAGCCTTTCTGCTGAAGCAGCTTATATGACCGCTACGCTTATGGAACAAAACGTTTCTGGTCCTTATTTCAATTTCATGCAGATTTTAAAGCGTAACTTCCCTGTCTATGCTAAGACAGGTACTTCAGATTGGGGCAATACCGGTGTTGAGTTTGGTATCCCAGCGGGTGCCGCAAAGGACAAATGGATGTTGAGTTCCACCAGTGAATTTACAACTGCGGTTTGGGTTGGTTATGACAAAGCGGTGAAAGATCAGATTTCGTACATGAACCAGGCTCAAATAAACATGAACCTTCCGGGTAAAGTAAGTAATCAAGTATTGAATTCCCTCTACCTTGAACGCCCAAATCCTAGTGCGGTTCAACGTCCTAGAGATGTCATCGATGTCACACATGTCGTTGGTGTTTATCCCTATGTTGCTCCAAATGCAAATACGAATCCAAGTTTGGTCGTAACGGGTTTAATCAAATCTGAATATGCCAATCTAGCAAGTCTTCCTACCCCTAGCGTTTATGCGCCTTCATCGTTCAATGGTACGGCTACAAGTTCAGGCAACAATCGGACATTTACATTTAAGTTAAACGATTATCCCGATGCGAATGCAATGGTTTTGGCACCGGATACAAAAGAACTCTATCTTGAAGTCAATGGCAAGGTGGTTCAAGCAACTGGGCGTCGACTCTTTGATTATTCTTGGCTCTATGGACCGATTGTCTATAAAGTTCGTGTAAGCATCGACGGCAATGTGGTAGATGTCTTGAAATCATCCTCAAGTACATTGAGCACAACCATCGCAGTAGGCCCTAATTCCGTTGTTAACGCCTGTGGGTATTATGGCTATGATTATGTTGAAATCAACAGCTCAGAGCTCTGTACGAGCTATAGCATGAAAGACATGTTCATTAATATCCCTGAACTCATCGGACAACCCATCAGCACACTCAACCAATGGATCTCAGACAATCAGTTAAGTGCGTCGAAATTCCCAATCACGGAAGTTGAACCACGCAGTGCGGATGAAATCGCACTCATTGGTAAGATTGCGGAACTTAATCCAAATCTTCAAAACACTTCCTATGAAACCAGTAATAAAGATCGACTGACATTTACAGTCACCGTTATCAAAGACAAGGATATCAATTTAAATGAAATTCTCGGTAAGGAAATTCTACCAAGTTACTGTACAACCTATAATCTGTGTACACGTACTGGCACAGCCACAAGTGGTAAAGTCATTAGTGTAGCGATTGGTGGAACAACCTATACAACCGCGCCGACAACGGCACCTAAACTTAGTGCCATCAAGAATGCAGGCGGAATTCAGTATACCCTTGAAGGTGTCGTAACACCTCCAACAACCCCTACACCTTAAGTAGAAAAACAACTCAGTCTAATTAAGACTGAGTTGTTTTTTGTTGTTTATAGTAAGTACAGATAGATTGCAATGAACACACATCGCATTTTGGTTGTCGTGCTAAACAATGATATCGCCCAAAGAAGAGCATCGCATGATGAGCATCGATCCATTCTTCTTTCGGTATCTTTCGTTTGAGTTGAAGCTCCGTCTGTAAGACATTCGCTTTTTGTGTAACCAAAGCTAAGCGATGTGCCACACGAAACACATGTGTATCGACTGCCAATGCTGGTTGTTGGAAAGCGACAGCCATGATGACATTTGCAGTCTTGCGACCCACACCCGCAAGTGCTGTCAATGCATGTTCATCGCTTGGTAATATTCCATCATGATCCTCAACAAGCTGTTTCGCAAATTGTATGATGTGTTTGGCTTTATTGCGATAAAGACCAATCGTTCTAATGGTATCTTCCACTTGTCCAAGCTCCGCTTCAGCTAAGGCCTGCATTGTTGGAAATGTTTGAAACAAGTTCGGTGTGACTTTGTTAACCGAGATATCGGTGGTTTGTGCACTTAAGATAACCGCAATCGCCAATTGCTCGTTGGTCTTGAAATTCAGTTCACAACACGCATCGGGATACATCGCATACATCGTATCCAAAGCCAGACGCAATTTACTTTGCATTCCGCTTACCAGCATTCAGGTCTTCTAAGCTGAGCCCATCTTTCAACCACTGATTGAGGATTCGATCAATATATGGAAATTTCAACTGACGATAGATGACTGCTTCACGCAATGCATGAACGACATAATCATAACCACACTTTATCAGCCAATAATCCAATTTTTCAGTTTCATTACTGGTGAGAGGGCGCTTGAATTCATCCGCAAACATATCTACCAACGATTTAAGTTCTGTTGATTCCGCTTTATCTTCAAATTGATACACACCATCCAAGCGATAATGGACACCTGTTTCACTGATATCCAAACTTACGAAGCCACGCTGGATCAAGCCTGTTAAATATTGGTCGATCTGCGTTGTGCTCACCTGCATCATCTTTGCGAGCAAATTCAAATCAATCGCTTTCTGAGTGATGTTGTAATGTTCGATATAAAGCAAGATGACAAGTTCAAAAGGATTCAACTTAAGACGATCATTCTCTTCTAACAGAAATGTTTTACGATCAAAATATCGCTTCTCCCAAACCCGCTCAAACATAGCTCAATCTCACTTTCTTAACCAATTCCAAATCACTGTAATCAAAAAGGTATTCCATCGTTTGTGACTGAATCCGATAAAGAACCTTGCCTTCTTCATAAATGAGCGTCATCTTTGCCTCATCCAGATCCAACTTACGCATCAAACTTTCATAATCCAAACTGATTTTCGTAGGATCCACAGTCAATTTATAATGTGTGATGCCATTGTGATCAAAAAACAGGAACGTATCCACTTCCTTGATGCGACAATTCGAAACATACATCACACGTGAATATTGATACCGCTGAATCGTTTGACATCGCTCGATCTGATAGCGCTCAAACAACTTCTCCATGATTTTCGCTTGTGAATTCGACAGCTGATTTGCTGGGCTCAAGACGAACACCACGAAATTAAAGCTTAAAACCGCAATGATCACTAGGAATAAATAAACTGTTAAACTTCGTTTGTATTCGTTCATGTCTCTAATTATAACAAAGCCTTACAAGGTTTGCTAAAAAAACCGTCCCATGCTAAAATTTGTAACGAAAACCATGACAAAACTTATACGTCTTATCATCTTATTACTTGTTTTAACCACTTTAGTTGGAGTCATACTCTTCAACTATTTTAAGCCGAACGAACAAGTGTTGGAACCTTATGATAGTTTGAATGTCGTTAAAATCGACTATATCGATTTATTAAACCAAGTCGACGAAAAACCTAAAGCATTTTTCTTTTGCGCCTTGGACAATCAGAATTGCACCTACACTGAAAATGAAATCATAGAACCCTTATTGAAAAGTGCAAGTACTTCTCGATTTGACCAGATTTACTTCGTCGATGTGAAAGAACTCAATCAAAACGTCCTCCCTTCCGCAATCAAAGAGCGTTTGGGTTTCTCCCACTACCCAGCTTTCGTCCTCTTGAGCAAAGTCGAAGGTAAACTTAACATTCTTTCGGTATTGGAATGGAACGATGCGATGAATTTCACGCAATACGACCTTAAAAATTGGATGATACAAAACCAATTATGGTTGGATGAATACACAAACTAATGGACAGTTCAATTGAACTGTCCATTTGTCTATTTATTGAGTAATTCGACGAATGCCTCTGTAAAGCCAGCACTTCGCTCACTTGCTTGATGAAGATACGCATCAAAGGTTAAGTCATTTTTAGGATTATGCGCTATATCCGATAACGATCGAATTACGATGAAGGGACATTTGAAACTTGAACAAACATGTGCAATGGCAGCCCCTTCCATTTCAGCCGCAATCGCTTCAGGATAGTACTTCTCTATGGTCGCAAGCTGTTCATCGGAATGGATGAATTGATTGCCTGAAACCAAAGGACCTGTCCATACTGGATGATCCAACTCGAGTTGCTTGAAAACATCCATTAAATGTTTATCCCCTTTGAAGACAAAACGATTGCGATTACTGAAATTCCGTTCATTTCCAAAAGGTGTGATATCAAAATCATGATAAGTGATCTTATCACTGACAACGATATCCAAAACATTCTGCTCAGGCTTCAAGCCACCTGCTGTCCCAATATTGATAACAGCATCGATCTCAAAGTGACTGAGACAGATGCTTGTGCTCATGGCCGCCATGCTTAAACCAATTCCACTCTTAAACAGGACAACATCTTTATTGCTCAATTTCCCAAACATGAAATCTACAGGTCCAATCGATTTTGATTCTACGTCCTGCATGCGACGACGAAGTGCGCTGACCTCTTCATCCATTGCGCCAATGATTGCGTACATATTAGTCCTTTCTTGCTTTGATGTAATATTTCTCATCTGTGGTTGAATCGTCAAGATTCGTTTGAACATTCACATGGAAGTTCAATTCCTCAAGTATCTTGATAATGTCTTGAAGCGAAAAAATCGTCTGTGTGAAAACGTGTTTCCTAAGGATGTCTTCATAAAAGACAAGTTGGTGTTGAATCTTATTGGTATCGATTGTTTGGATCGTCCATTGATATGGAACCCCCAACACAAAGTCTTCTTCAATGAACTCATCTTGAAACTCTTCGATTCTTAGCTCTTGATGTACATCGAACAATAAACACCCTTCTGGGTTCAGATGTTGATGAGCTTCTTTAAAGAATGATGCAAGTTGATGCATGCTTTCGAGATAATTAAGGCTATCGAGAAAAACCACAATCGCATCATACTTACCAAAGTCACTCAAATTTAGCATATCATGACAAAAGTAACGCACATTTTGATGACTGTTGTTAAGTTTGGCATGCTCGATCATGTTTGGATCAAGATCCAAAGCATCCACAAGAAAGCCATTCGATACACAAAGCTTGCTGAAGTAGCCTGTACCACAGGCACATTCAAGTAAACGTAAGCCTCTTGTTTCATCTTTAAGCCATTGCATATAACGCGCATAGCCTTCATGATTAAACGTCAAGGCATGATAATAATCCGCAAACGATGTCATAGCTCGATGATCTTGTCCAACCATAAGTCTTCCAAGCGATAGAATTGACGGGATTGACTTATGAACAAATGCAGTACCAAGGTATCGAAATCAATAAGCACCCATTCACTCTCATTTTGTCCTTCCACATGATGAACACGATATCCCAGTGATTCACCAAACTCAATGCAATAATCCTTAATGGCATTTAATAAACGAGGATTGCTTACTTCCGCAATAATGGCATAATCTTGAATCGACGATGTCGATCGCAAATCGAGAACCGTTATCTTCTCCGCCTTTTTATCTTCTAAAAATTCCACAAAAGCTTTTAATGCATTCAAATGTGTTTCTCCTTATCTAGATATTCCATTTGTGTTTTTCTTACAGCTTGATAGGCTCGGTCCAAATCATGTAAAGCTAACTCAATAAGTTCACTTGCGTCAAAGCTACGTGTCGCATCACACTTATCTGCAATATAGATGACTTTGGATAAAGGATCTGAGTTCCCTTCCACATGGTGTGCGATTGCATTAAGAACCTTTGGATCACGAATCTGCAAGATGCGCGATGCATAAGCCGCCCCAACCTTCTGATGCCAAATCGCAGGCGCTTTATCTAAGTAATTTGGATAGACGAATCTAAGCCATTGTTTCAACTTCTCTCTCGGCCACTCTTTCGCAATGTCATGCAACATCGCAGCCAAATATACCTGTTTGCGATTCAACTGATGTGCGTCTGCTAAACGCAACGCCAATTCAGTCATTGCCTGAACATGTTTATAACGATCGTCACTCAAGGAGTGTTTAACAATACCGTCTACATACAGAGCATTTTCCATGAAATAACGGATAACCTCAGCTTGAGTATAATGAACCTCGCCTTGACGAATCGCCTCACTTGCGTTGGGATAGATACCAGACGCCTCGATTTTGATAAAAGGTGGCGTGATCGAGTGCTTTTCATCGCGTGGATAAACCGCAAATCGGATAAGTTCAATCAACTCATTGTACTTGTACCATTGATTGAACTTCATCATCTGATCCGATCCCATCAACCAAATGAATTGGTGTTCTGGATAGCGTTCAATCAATTGCTTGACAGTGTCATAGGTATAGCTTAAGCCTTCACGCTCGGCTTCGATGCGTGATAGTTTCAATTTCTGGAATGGCTTGATCATCAGCTCGATCATTTGACAACGATGTTCAAATGAAGCCAATTCCACATCTTTCAGTGGTGAAAGCAAAGTCGGTAAAAACCATAGCTCATGCGCATGAACTTGTTTAAGCGCCGCCTTTGCGATTGCTAAATGACCATTGTGAATGGGATTGAAGCTTCCCCCGAAAAGAACGATGCGACTCATGTCAGGTGAATCTTACGCTTCTCGCTTTGTTTGTATAAAAGAATGCTGCGACCGACTACTTGAATCAACTCGCTGTGTGTTGACGAAGCCAAGTCCAATGCTAATTCCATGACTGGATTCGGCGCTGTTTTCAGCACTGAGATCTTAACCAATTCATGTGCTTTAAGTGAATCTTCCAAGCTGCTGATCAGATTCAAACTCAAACCTTCCTTACCGACATTGAAAAGTGGCTTCAAAGGATTCCCCAAGCTTCTCAATTGTTTCTTTTGTTTGCTGTTTAACATTAAATAAGTGCCTTTCTTTGCATGACTTGATCGAAATAAACGGCTTTGATTTCAATCCATTCATAATCACCTACACAATAGAACCATCCCAACTGTTTGAATACAATATCAAAGATGGGTTGGTCTTGTATGATTCGTCTTGCTTTGATCGCATAGAGTTCATCCGCTTCATGCTTCGCACAATAAGCCTCCAAACGATCAAACTTCGTCCGATGGATTGGATATTGATCTGAGAAGTAAAGCGTGATCGACGCCTTATCTTTAGGCTTCACACTCACAATCCCAACATTCGGCAAGACAAAGGACTGAGCCGAATCCAATTGATAGGTCTTAGGTTTGAACGCCTTACGAATCTGAACTTTCTCCAATTCATCAAACGGAAACAAATCCGTAAAACTATGTTCGATCTTGATGCCCGGTGTATCGAAAATGATCCCCTGTGCCCATTCGATCTGATTGATTTCCAGAGTCGTATGTGGATACGGCGAAATCGTTAGATAGTCATCTTTCTCCAACATCGCATTGATCAAGGTACTCTTACCCATATTCGCATAACCAAGGGTAATCAGACGCTTGATCTTGAGCTTCTTGATTTCTTGGACAAGTGCTTTTGCCCCTATTTTAGCCTGATGTGAAGTTGTTGCGACCCCAAGCACATTGATTGGAACATCCCTTAACTTGCTCATCAGATAACCGACGATCCGTTGTTTCGTCACTGTCTTTGGCAATAAATCGAACTTCGTCAATACAATGATGAAATCACGATTCATACAATGTCTTTGGATGCCTGTAAACAAACCACTATCGATGTCCGTCACATCAATGACCAATAAAATGGTGCCCTCAAGTTTTGCAATCGCTTGAAAGACTTCATCCGAAGGGACACTGTGTTTCTTTAACGGTGCAAAATCACCATAATGTTTGATCCGATAACAACGCTGACAATACTGAGCATCCTCACGTGTCGTATATCCCAATGCCTTGGGATCACTTAATTGGAGTTTGATGCCACAACCGACACAACTATGTTTTTCCATATTAACCAATTACTTTCTTTTCGATAGAGCGCAAGATGCGCGTGGACAAATAATCATTCGTACTTAAAGGTTCAATCAAAATCGTATGAAACCCTAATCGTTTACCCAACCAAATATCCGTAAACAACTGATCACCCAACCAAACACCTTTCTGATAATGAATCCCCATCTGCATCAATTTTCGTTGGAAACGAAATTTAAAGGGTTTGAGTGCTAGATTCAACCAATCAAAATGATAAACCTCTGCGATTGTTTTCGCTGCACGTGTCGGATTGTTTGAACAAATCAAGACATTTACATCAAGCTCACTCAACGCTCTCAACCAACGATCTGTTTCTAGATCGATCTGAATCGTCCCTTTGATTGCTAATGTATTATCCACATCCAAGACGACCAAGTCAAATCGTTTCACTAAATCAACTAAATCGATCTCGTGAATCCTTTTTTTGATCGCATCGGGCTTGAAGTAGGCTTTTAGCATAGAATCATTATAACATTGCATCGATTTATGGTGTAAATCAATACCATTTATTCCTGATTTATGGCAAAATACTTTCATGACGAAAAAAAAAACACTGGTAATTACCCTTGACGACTTTATCTTTGAGCATTACAAAATCAAGCAGAACATCTGGAAAAACATCGCCAAAGAGCAAAAACTTAAATTGACCGATACCTTCTTGATGGGGCATTATGATGCACATCTCGATAAACGTGAGAAGCTCGAACGTGAGTATCGATTGATCGCACCCTATGTCAGTGAAGTTGAAGCACGCTATCAAAAAGTCGTGTCAAGCACACTCTTAGAACCCGCGGTCAAGGCTGATCATCTTGAAAAACTCTATCATTGGGCGAATGA
>CAYRIW010000018.1:11458-30200 GCA_964424595.1 uncultured Erysipelotrichaceae bacterium
GGCCAGGAAGTCAGCAACTTATTGCTTATGGACATCAAGAACTTACTTGAAAAAGCAAAGATCGAGATCAATGTTGATCACATTAGTAGTTCCAAACAGGTGCTCAATGCCAAACCTGAAGCGGATGTCTATTTGAAAATAGCACGTTTACAGAAGATTAAGCCAAATACGATGATTATCTTAGACGCAACCATCAATGGCGTTCAAGCTTCACACCTCGCAAATGCGAAAGGGCTATTTCTAGCCCAATACATGCGTCCTAATCAAGTGATCAAAGATTTTGCATTTGCATATTTCAATACACTTGATGAAGTAGATGCTTATTTAAAAGAATTACTCTAAATCAAAATGGATGAACTCAACTTCATGATGTTCCTCCACCTTAGGATCCTCAATCACTTGAGGATCTTTTTCTTCAGGTTTGAAATCAACGATACGCACATCTTCAATGCGTTTGACGATGTAGAAATCCTTGACATCACTCACTTGACTGAAGGTTTGGGCTTTATCCATCAAACTGATGTCTTTGGCTTGGATCCAACGTTTGTCGTCATGTGTGATGCGAATGTCATCATAGACTTGCACTGCTTGTACATACGCCAACATCTGTGGATTCGACTTGACCTTTTTCGCGATCAATTCGCCCTTTGCTGGTCGATTGAACGATGTGATCTCACTTGTCTTGATGCGCTTCATCAAACCACTCTCACATACAAAGACAAGGTTGTTTTGATTGGATAATGCACAAGCATAGGCGATTTTATCGTGTGCCTGTAGGTTCATGGCCTTGACACCCTTCGCTTTTGGTTGTGAAGTCGGCACCATATCAATGCGATAACGGACACAATAGCCTTCTTGGGATACCAGCACCAATTCTTCATCTGCATAGGCGACGAAATTTGCAACAAGTTTATCCCCCTTAGACAATACCATCGCATCATAGGTCTTCGATAGTCTGGAAACCAGATAATCTTTGATCAGTGAGCGCTTGATATTGCCATTTTGCGAAACGGTTACAATATACGCTTCTGTCTCAAAGCTCTTGATCAAATGGGCTGAGATGAGTTTGGTATGATCATCCGCTTTCAAGTAATGACCATAATGATTCCCTAAATCCTTCCATTTACTTTCTTCAAGCGTATGCAAAGGAATCAAAGCATAGGTACCAAGATCATTTACGAGCAGTAAATGGTCATAGGTTTCAGCCTCAATCACCCCAATCAATTCATCTTTGTCTTTAAGTGCTGGAAGGACCCCTTCACTGGATTGATAGGAGCGTATCGAAACACGCTTGATATAGCCATCACGACTCACCGTCACAACGGTCTTCTCATTGGTAATCATGCTCATCTTATCAATGACGATTTCTTCTACTTCCGCTTCGATTTTTGAGCGACGTGGTGTATCAAAACGCTTTAAGATTTCTTGAAATTCTTTCAAGATGACATTTCTTAACAGGCTCTCATTTTCAATGATACCTTTTAGGCGTTGCATCTCCACGCTTAGTTCAGCCAATTCATTCTTGAGTTCAAGGATATCCGTGTTCGTCAATCGATACAGACGTAGACTTACAATCGCCTCCGCTTGGGCTTCCGTAAAACTGAATCGAACAATGAGATTGTTCTTCGCATCGGCTTTATCTTTGGATGAGCGAATGATCATGATGACTTCATCTAAAACCGATATTGCTTTGACCAAACCTTCTAAGATATGCATGCGCTTTTCAATTTCAGCCAATTGATATTTAGACCTTCTTAGTACAACTTCTTTTCTGAAATCGATGAAGGCATCTAAAACAGTCATGACGCCACTCAATACCGGTCTTTGTTTAATGATCGAAACCATGTTGTAGTTGAAATAGATCTGGCAATCCGTATTTTTATACAAATAATTCAAAATCATCTGTGCATCATTCTCTTTACGAATATCAAGAACGATGCGCAAGCCTGTACGGTCAGACTCATCCCGAACATCTAAAATACCATCGATGCTCTTATTGATGCGAATTTCATCCATCTTTTTAACAAGATTGCTTTTAATGACTTCAAAAGGGATTTCAGTGATTACAATTTGCTGGATATTTTTAACTTGAACGATTTCAGCCTTCGCACGAATGACCACTCTTCCCTTACCCGTCTCAAACGCATCCATGATCCCCTTGCGTCCTTGTACGATTCCACCTGTCGGAAAATCAGGACCTAACATGATGCCAGCAATCTCTTTGATCGTCGCTTCAGGATGATTCAAGCGATACATGCTTGCTTCCACGACCTCACGTAGATTGTGAGGTGGAATGTTGGTCGCATAACCCGCTGCAATCCCACTGGTCCCATTGACTAAAAGTTCTGGAACCAAGGCAGGTAAGACAGATGGTTCTAAGGTTGTGTCATCAAAGTTCGATGTGAAATTCACCGTATCTTGATCGATATCTTTAAGCAATGCTTGACCAAAAGGAGCCAAACGCGCTTCCGTATAACGCATCGCAGCGGCTGGATCATCATCGATCGAACCGTTGTTTCCTTGCATGTCCACCAAAGGCAGATTCATCTTCCAAGACTGGCTCAAACGAACCATAGCTTCATAAACACTGGAATCGCCATGGGGATGGAAATTACCAATAACTAATCCCACAGTTTTAGCAGATTTACGATACGGTTTATCCATCGTATTCCCATCACTGAACATCGCATATAAAATACGACGTTGAACGGGTTTCAAACCATCGCGCACATCTGGCAGTGCACGTTCTTGAATAATATATTTAGAATAACGTCCAAAACGATCGGACATGATCGTTTCAAGCGAATTCTGATTTAAGTCCAATTTATCCATTCTTAGCCGTCTCCTTTGCAAAATCATCTTCTAAGGTAAAGGAAACATGTTTCTCGATCCAATCCCGTCTGAGATCGGCCTTATCTCCCATTAAAACTGACACGACACGTTGTGCGATCAAGGCATCCCCAAGATTCAATTGAATCAAAGTACGATGTGCCGGATCCATGGTCGTCTCCCATAATTGCGAGGCATTCATTTCACCCAAACCCTTATAACGCTGAATCTCGACCTTACCCCACTCTTGCATCAATGCTTTAAGTTCTTCATCGGTGTAAAGATACTTGAATTGCTTACCCTTTGAAACACGATACAGAGGTGGTTGAGCAAGATAAACATGTCCATGTTCAATCAAAGGTCGCATATAACGATAAAAGAATGTGAGTAATAAAACTTGGATATGCGCCCCATCCGTATCGGCATCGGTCATGATGATGACTTTATTGTAGTTGATATCCTTGATGTCGAACTCACTCCCCACACCCGCCCCTAAAGCATGGATGATCGTATTCAACTCTTCATTTTTCTCAATATCCGCTACACTTGCTTTTTCCGTATTCAAAACCTTTCCACGTAATGGCAAGATGGCTTGAATCTTACTGTCACGTCCTTGTTTAGCACTTCCTCCCGCAGAATCCCCTTCCACGAGAAACAACTCTGCTTTACGCACATCTTTTGACTGCGCAGGGGCTAATTTACCCGAAAGCAAACGTTCACTCTTACCGTTCTTCTTACCCTTACGCGCCTCTTCACGCGCACGTCGAGCGGCTTCACGTACTGTTGAAGCTTTTTGAATCTTCTTTAGAATCGCATTCGCCAACTCACGATGCTCTTCGAGAAAGTAGGTTAATTGTTCCTGCACGATGGCTTCCATTGCGGATCGTGCTTCATTGGTTCCTAATTTCCCTTTGGTTTGTCCTTCAAATTGAAGAAGATTCTCAGGAATACTTACAGAGATAACTGAAGTACAGCCTTCTCTGACATCATTGCCTTCAAAGTTCTTATCTTTATCTTTAAGTACACCAATTTTACGTGCAAAATCATTCATGACTTTCGTCAAGGCTGACTTATACCCCACTTCATGGGTTCCCCCATCGACGGTTCGAACCAAGTTGACAAACGAATAGGTGTTCTCTTGATAATCATCCGTATATTGCAAAGCACATTGAACGGAGATTTCACCAACATTGCCCTCAAACGATACCGGTTCATGCATCGCTGTCCGATCTTCATTCAAGAATTCGATGAAATTGATCAAACCATTGCTGTATTGAAAGACATCCACCTGTCCATTACGATCATCCTTTACGGTAAGTTTGATGCCCTTTAAAAGAAAAGCACTTTCCTGAGCACGCTCACGAATCAATTCCGCATCAAAGCTGATCTTACCAAAGATCTTTTCATCTGGCTTGAAGGTGACGGTACTCCCCGTCTTATTGGTCTTTCCAAGGGTTTCAAGGGCGGATACTTTTGATCCCCCTTTACTGAAAACCATGCGATGGATTGAACCTTGGTAATGTACCACGACTTCCATCCATTCACTCAAGGCATTGACGACACTCGCCCCAACACCGTGTAAACCACCGGAACGTTTATACCCACCTTCCGTCGAAAATTTTCCCCCTGCATGGAGAACTGTGAATATGACTTGCAAGGTAGAAACGCCTGAGCTGTGTTTACCAACCGGCATCCCACGACCTTCATCTTCGATTTTGATTGTATTGTCTTTACCAATGGTGATGACGATGTGTTTGCCAAAACCATTCATTGCTTCATCGATCGCATTATCGAGAATTTCCCATACACAATGATGTAAGCCACGACTATCGGTCGATCCGATGTACATCCCCGGACGTTTGCGAACAGCATCCAAACCTTCTAATATTTGAATACTTTGCTCATCGTATTGTTTTGTTGCCATAAAAACTCCTATCTACCCATCTATTATACAATATCAACGTTTTTTTTAAATGACCGATGTGTTGTGATTTGCTATAATGAGACCGTAAAGAGAGGTAAATTATGATTGATCCTAAACTAATTTTGGCAATCGTTTTTGGTTATTTGTTTGGGTCCATCCCTTTTGCACTAATCATCGGTAAAGTCTTCTATAAAACCGATATTCGGACCAAAGGAAGCGGAAATCTTGGCGGGACAAACGCAGGTCGTGTCTTAGGTAAGACAGCAGGCATCAGCGTTACTGTATTTGATGTGCTTAAAGCGACCATCGCAATTTTGATCGTCTATCAATTTGCGCCCCAATATGCAGCACTCGCAGGCGTTTTTGCGGCAATTGGACATAGTTATCCGATATTTGCACAGTTCAAGGGTGGTAAAGCCGTATCAACTGCTGCAGGTTATTTATTAGGGGCAGCCATCATCGTCAATCAAGTGATTCTGTTGTTCATCGTTCCTGCATCACTGTTCTTCATTATCTTGAAATTGACAAAGTATGCTTCCCTTGCTTCAATGGTCGCCGCAACGATTTCCATCTTCATCGCATTTTTCGCGACAGGTGGAGATTGGATATTCACGCTCAACTTTATTCTTATCGACATATTGATTTTCTATCGTCATCGAGCCAATATCAAACGTCTCTTGAATGGTACTGAAACAAAAGTAACTTGGATATAAAAAAAGGACCGATGTCCTTTTTTATTGATACTGATTCATGGATTTCATGATTTGTTTGATTTGCGCCTCGGACGGTTTGCGTCCCATTTGCATGTACATCGCACGAATCATTTTCTCATTGATCGGAGGATTGTCTTTCAGTTGTTTTAAAAATGTTTTACGCGTGAAATAGAAGCCTAAACCACCACCAATAAGAATCCCAAATATCAAGCTTAAAATCGAAGTTAAGAATTCCATAATTTAACCATCCTTACTGGTATAGAATACCTTTTTTTTATCGATAATTCAAGACTAACATAAATTACGATGGATATACCATACCAGCAAGTACGAGTTACTATTTAAACAACAAATTAAGTTGAAGCCATCCAATGGCAAGGATGAGCTATTTTACCTCCTTGCAACAACTTTATCAAACTGGCCAAAGTGTTACTAAAATGAGCAAATTGAAGCGAAAAACATTACAGCGTACACTTTTTAACATTAATTTGCTTTTTTCCACCCAAGAAATTCTTTTCTGTAGTCTTCTCTTTTGATTTTATGATAAATTCGATTATGCAAAATCTTTCTAATTGAATATGGAAATGGTTCATAGATAAGAAAGTTCAAATACAAGTAACGAGTCTCATTACGATTGTATTTCTTGGCTGAATAGACGCGATGAATCAATTTCTTAAATTGGCTGCTGTTGGTGATGAACTCATTCAACAAGATTTCAAGATAAACATCATCACCGATGAGTTCATGTAAACTCGCTTCGATGACAACTTTCTTAAATTTCATGAATACTTGATGCAAGTAACTCTCTTTATGCACTCGTGCTTCATTTTTAAAATAAACTTCTATGAGCTTAAACTGTTGTCTTTCATTAAAATTCTGAAAGGCAAACAATACTTCATCATTAAAATCATGTTTGATAATCAACTCTTTTACGATCTTAATCGATGGCCACAACGTTGGATTGAAGTAGCTTGAATATGCAAAGTAATATAATAACAGATGTCTTAATTTTGGATGGAAAATCTCGAACTGATTAATGAGTTCATCAAATCTTCTTCTACCTAAGACCACATCGGATTCAAACCAATTCAGTAAGCTTTCGATTGCTTGTAGATCTGTAATCCATAAACAATTACGCTTGAACAATACTGAATAGCTGTTGATTTCTAATCGTACTGCGTCAACATCTTTACTCGAGCAAAAAAAAAGATTCACTACACGTTGGCATAGATAATCTTGAGTCTTATTATTAGATTCACGAAGTACGAATTCCGCATCAAGTTTTGCTAGCAACAGATCATATACATGTGTCTTAGCAGTTATCTTGTTTTGTTCTAATCTTGATAGGGTGCTTGGCGCACAAATCCTATTATTAGGGATTTCCCCATAGTTCTTTTCATGAGGATACACTTTCACAAATTCTGCTTGTTTGAAGTGACCAAGTGCATCTTCTTTCAATCGCAATCGTCTGTTGATTGAGATGTATTGGTTTAGTCTAAAAAATATTTCCTTTTGATTCATGATAGATACTTTCTTTAGTGTAGAGTTGATAATAAACCCCCTCCATAGACATTAAGTCTTCGTGACGACCCTCTTCCACGATCCCATGAGGTGTCAAAACATAAATCCAATCCGCGTCTTTAATCGTTGATAAGCGATGTGCCACAATCAAACTTGTTCGATCTTTACTTAACTCATTCAAAGTCTTTTGAATCTCTTTTTCGGTTTGATTGTCCAAGGCACTTGTAGCCTCATCAAAGATCAGAATCTTTGGATTCTTTAAAAATACTCGAGCCAATGCGATCCGTTGTCTTTGACCACCCGAAAGCGTCACGCCACGCTCGCCGATTTGCGTATGGATGCCTTCATCCAGCTGCTCAATGAAATCCCATGCTTGCGCTTGTTTAGCGGCTTCCATGACTTCTTCCTCACTCGCATCAAACTTTCCATATCGAATGTTCTGAAGGATCGTGCCTCCAAAAATGAAGACATCTTGTTGGACGATGCCAATGTGTTGTCTTAAACTGTTTAATTGGATCTCTTGAATATCCTTGCTATCAATGAAAATTCGTCCATCACTTAGTTCATAGAAACGAGGTATCAAACTGCAAAGAGTCGATTTACCACCACCACTAGGTCCAACAAAAGCAACTTTCGTACCTGCCTTGATGGTTAAGGAGAGATCCTTTAAAACATGCCTATCTCCTTCTTCATCATATTGGAAACTAACATGATCAAAAATGATTTCACCCTTAACATCAGATAATATAGTGGCATTCTCATGGTCTTTCTGCTTTGGAATCTCCATGATCTCAATAAAACGCTCAAAACCTGCCATTGCCTGATTGTACATCATGATGAACGCGGAGATCTTTGTGATCGGTTGTTGGAACAATTGAACGTAAAGGATGAACTCAACCAATGAACCCACTGTCATTCGCTCTTGAATGACAAGATAGCCCCCAACAAAGAGGACCATCCATGTGATCAACATGACAAAGAACTTCACTGTGACACCAAACTCCGCCATGACCTTCAAAGCACCCTGACGCGAAACCAAGAAACGAGCATTGCCTAAGGCAAAATCCTCACTCTCATTCTCTTCAGCTGTAAACGCCTTGACGACACGTATGCCTGAGAAATTGCTTTCAACACGTGCATTGATTTCAGCCAAACGTTCACGCATGACACGAAATGCCTTACGAAACTTGAGATTTTGACGAACACCGATGAAAATCATCAAAGGAACCAAGATCGTCATGACGATCGCCAACTCCAGATTGCTCGTGTACATCATGTAGAAGCTTCCCACCAACAAAACAATTGATATGAGTAGATCTTCAGGACCATGATGCGCCACTTCCGAGATATCGTTCAAGTCATTGACCAAGCGCGACATCAACTTACCCACTTTCATACGATCGAAATACTGAATGGGTAAACCTTGAATATGATTGAAGAGATCATTTCGCATATCCCGTTCCATGCGAACACCTAAGACATGGCCCCAATACTCCACAACATACTGTAGTAACACACGCACAATAAAAAACATCCCCAAAATCAACAACCAACCGATCAAACGTTGGAATTTCTGCTCAGGTATGATGCTTGAAATCAGATAATTCGTAAAACGAGGTGTGATCAAATCAATGGATGCGATTAAAATTGCTGAAAGAATATCCAACAAAAAGAGATGCTTATACGGTTTGTAGTAAGTGATGAATTTTTTTATCATAACAATATAAAACCCGTAATAACGGGTTTAAATAGAGTCCCAAAAGGTGATATATTCCCTGGTTTATCAGGTGGGTAACATGTGCTTAATCTTAGGATTCCAAGCAATGCCCGGCATTCACACAACTTAGCAACTTCCGTTTCCCTTATATCGAAGTGTCGGAAATAACGTGATCCTTTTGGGTAATTAAATTATACCATAAATTATTCTTTTGCAATCAAGAGATGCAATTCTTCCAATTGTTTCAACTCTACTGGGCTTGGGGCTTCCGTTAAAGGACAACGTGCAGACGCATTCTTAGGGAATGCAATGACATCTCGTAATGAGTCGGATTGTGTCAAAACCATCGCGAAACGATCCAAACCAAAGGCAATGCCACCATGTGGAGGCGTACCGTATTTGAACGCATCAACGAAGAAGCCAAAACGTTCTTGAATCTGTTCTTGTGTAAAGCCAATCAACTCAAACATGGTTCTTTGCATTGTTTGATCATAGATCCGCATCGATCCACCCGCAATCTCAAATCCATTCAAAACCAAGTCATAGGCATGCGCCTTTGCTAACTCTGGATGTGCTTTGAGTTCTTCCACAGAACTAACTTTCGGACGTGTGAACGGATGATGCTTTGCTACATAGCGCCCATTCTCATCATCATATTCAAAGAGTGGGAAATCCACGACCCAAAGATAGGAGAAATCTGCTTTGGATGTAAGATTCAATTTATCACGAAGCGCCAAGCGAACAGCACCTAAAGCATTGGCAGCTCTTTCCCAACGATCCGCTGTAAGTAAAACTAAATCCTGCTCTTTCAAACTGAGTAGTTCAATCAATGACTTGCATTGTTCATCACTGAAGAATTTAACGGCACTACCCTCTAGTTGAGCATTGACATATTTCAAAGTGACCAAAGCTTTCGTTCCGTTCTTCTTAGCCACATCGGTGAGCGCATCCACTTCCTTACGCGTGAAATGAGCACCTTCATGTACAACAATCGCTTTGATGGATCCATCTTTAAGACTTAAGGCATTTTGGAAGATCGGGAACTCCGTTCCTACAAAGACATCTTTAACTTCATTTAATTTCAAACCAAAACGATTATCCGGTTTGTCACTACCAAACTGATCCATCGCATCTTGATAGGATAATTTCAAGAAAGGCGTTTTAACCTCTAGATTCAAGACAGCCTTCATCACATCTTTGACCATCAACTCGATCAAATCCTGGAACTCATGTTCATCCAAGAACGATGTTTCAATATCCACCTGCGTAAAGTCCAATTGACGATCTGCACGCAAATCTTCATCTCTGAAACAACGTGCGATCTGATAATAACGCTCAATTCCAGAAATCATAAGCAATTGTTTAAAGATTTGAGGTGACTGTGCCAACGCATAGAATTCTCCTGCATGCACACGTGAAGGAACTAAGTATTCACGCGATCCTTCTGGTGTCGACTTGGTAAGCATCGGTGTTTCCACATCAATGAAACCATTGTCATCCAAGTAGTTGCGCATCGTACGAACGATCTTTGCCCGTTGGATCAATTTCTTCTGCATTTCAGGACGCCGTAAGTCCAAATAGCGATATTTCAAACGTGTATCTTCCAAGGCATCGGTTTCATCTTGAATGATCATCGGTGTTAGTTCCGCTTGATTGATGATCTTAAAATCACTGACTTTGACTTCGATTTCACCCGTTGCCAACTTAGGATTTGCATCCTTACGTTGAATGACCTCACCAGTTATTTGCACGATGTATTCATTACGAACATCTTTGATTTGTTCACTGATGGATTCATCGAAAACACACTGCGTGATGCCTTCACGGTCACGTAAATCGATGAAAACGATCGATCCAAAATTACGATGTTTGCTAACCCAACCCACTAAAGTAACCTTCTGATTGAGATGGCTTGTATTCAATTCCCCACAATGATGTGTTTTAAGCATGTTCTCCTCCATGATCATGATCACAGACATGATCTTCATTCAACCAATGATCCAACTGATGCAAGATTTCGTTCTCACCTAAGGTGACTTGTTCCTGCGTCTCAATGTTCTTTAAAACCAACTGACCTTTTGCCATTTCATTCTGGCCCAATAGAATCGCAACTTTAGCACCCTTGCGTTCAACCGTTTTGAACTGAGCTTTAAACGAGCGACGGTAATAATCATAATCTGCTTTATACCCATTTAAACGCAAGTAATTACTCAAATGATAGGCATAATCCAAGGCTTCATCATCCAAGGTGACACAATAGACATCAATGCCCTCGTCTTGAACCAATTCAACACCTTCCGCATCCAATGCGACCAATAAGCGCTCAATGCCCATCCCAAAACCGATGCCACTCATCTTGGGACCACCCAATTCTTCAACGAGTTGATCATAACGACCCCCGCCAAAGACCGTTGCTTGTGAGCCCATGTCTTTATTGACACTGACGACTTCAAAGACCGTATGTGTGTAGTAATCCAAACCACGAACCAAGCGATCGGAAATTTCAACTTCCACGCCACTATCCTTTAAAACACTTACCAATTGATTAAAATAGCTTTTTGATTCATCGTTCAAGTAATCTTGAAGACGTGGTGCACTCAGCATGCTCGCATGTTCCGCATCCACTTTGCAATCCAAAATACGCAATGGATTCTGTTCAAATCGACGTTGACAATCCCCACACATCGTTTGAATATCTGCTTCAAAGTGTTTCTTCAAAGCGTCTTTATACGATTGTCGACTTTCTTGATCGCCTAAGGTATTGACCAAGACTTTCAAATCATTCAAGCCAAGTGTTCTAACAAAGGTCAAACCTAAGCCGATCACTTCCGCATCGATGTAAGGTGTCTTGTCACCCAAAACCTCGATCCCGAATTGATGATGGATCCGCATGCGTCCTTTCTGGGGACGTTCATATCGGAAACATGGACTCACATAGTAGTATTTGAACGGTGAATCGGGTTGCGTATACCATTTGTTCTCTACAAAACTACGAATCAAGCCAGCAGTTCCTTCAGGTTTGAGACTTAAAGAACGCTCACCACGATCCATAAACGTATACATTTCCTTATTGATCACATCACTGGAGTCATTGGCACGTGCAAAGACTTCCGTATGTTCGAATTCTGGAGTACGAACTTCATCATACCCATAAACCTGCATCATCTCGCGGATCAATTGCTCAATCTTATGCCACTTCTTGATTTCCTTCCCATACACATCTTGTGTTCCTCTTGGAACTTGATACTTTGACATATTTGCCTCCTTGAATAAAAAAAGCCTCCAGTTAAGGACGCTTTCACGTGGTACCACCTTAATTTGTATTAAAAATACACACTCAAGTCGATAACGGGATGACCGTCTACTTCTACTAAGTTCAAAGTAGCTTCTCCTAGGTGTCGATTCAATGGTTGACTTGGAACTTGCACCCTGCATTCCATCTCTTAATAATCAAACCATCAAACTTCCTAATCATTGAATTTATCCTATAATAGCACAGTTTAAAAAGTCCGACAACTAATTCTGAGCACGATGCACTTCAAATACATTTTCAATCTTTTTAAGATTTGCCATGACGACTTTGAGGTGTTCCGCATCACTGACAACGACATTCATGTACGTCGTTGCCGTCACTTTATCTTCATTGACCGTTGAATTGACCGCAACCAAACCCGCTTTGCATTGACTGATGATGGTGACCAAATCTGAAATCAAGAACGAACGATCCTGAGCCAAAATATAGAGCCTGACCTCATATTTTCCTTCTTTTCGTTCTTCATCCCATTCCACATGGATCAAACGTTTGGTTTCATTTTTGATGTTGATGCAATCCTTACGATGGACCTTGACCCCTTGACCTTTGGTTATGAAACCAACAATGTCATCGCCAGGTACGGGTGCGCAACAGCCAGCCAAACTGATCATCATCGATTCGACACCCGAGACACGAATGCCTGATTTTGAAACGGTCTTTTTGACCTGCGTGTTTCTAAAGACGCGATCCAAATTGAAGCCATCTAACAAGCCTCGCTTTTGAACATTCAAACGTTCAAAAACAGCAGCCAAGGACAGCGATTTGACCGCAATGGCATAATAAAAGTCATTTAGATTGCCCACCGTGAAATGTTGGAAGACATTTTCCAGACGTTTACTAGTGATGAGTTCTTTATCATCAATATTGCGTTTCTTGCATTCTTCTTTAAAGAGATGCTCACCTTTTTCAATGTAAATCGAACGATCATCCATTTCCTTCTTCTGAAGATAATTTCGAATCTTCGACTTCGCATGGGTTGTTTTAACAATCTTCAACCAGTCTTCAGAAGGTCCATTGGATTGCTTAGACGTCTTGATTGAAACCACATCCCCTGTCTTCAAAGCTGTGTTCAATGGAACCAAGACATTGTTTACAATCGCACCGACTGTCGCATGCCCAATTTCAGTATGGATACGATACGCAAAATCCAATGGCGTCGCACCATTCGGTAAATCAATGACCCGTCCCTTTGGAGACATGACATAAACATTGGCTTCAAAAACGTCATGCGTCAGAATATCCATGTATTCATCCGCATCTTTACTCTCTTGCGTTAGATTACCAAAGTCTTTGAACCAAGAAAGTCGATCTTCAATCTCTTTCTGATTCTTTTCAGGTGTGAACTTGGAACCTTCTTTATAATGCCAATGTGCCGCAATCCCTTTCTCAGCAATCGAATCCATCTCTTCCGTCCGTATTTGAACTTCATAGATGCTTCCACCCTCACCAACAATCGTGGTGTGCAGGGATTGATACATGTTCATCTTCGGCATTGCGATATAATCTTTTAGACGTCCTGGAATGGGACGATATTCCGCATGAATGTAACCCAGGATTTCATAGCATGAGACCTTATCCGTCGTAACGATGCGAATTGCATGTAGATCCAAGATCTCATCAAAACGCTTATTCTTCGTCGTCATCTTCTTATAGATGCTATAAAGATGTTTCGAGCGACCAAAGATTCTAAATTTGATTTTGTTTTCAGTCAAAAGCGCACTGATGTCTTTGATCATCGTACTGACTTGAAGATCACGCTCCGCTTTTCGCATTTCGACAAGATGCGCAACTTCATAGTATTTATCTGGATAGAGGTAATAGAAGCTTAAATCCTCAAGTTCATTCTTGATTTCACTGATCCCCAAACGATGTGCGATTGGCGCATAGACATCCAAAGTTTCTGCCGCAATCTTCTTCTGTTTGATTTCACTCATGAACTGCAATGTACGCATGTTATGCAAACGGTCCACCAGTTTGATTAGAATGACACGGATATCTTTTGCCATCGCAATGAAGATCTTACGATGATTGACCGCCATGTATTCTTTTTCATCTTTGAATTCGATATTACCAATCTTGGTCACGGATTCGACCAAGGTCGCAATCTCATCATCAAACTCAGCAGCTAATTGATCCTTAGAAATATCACAATCTTCAATCACATCATGCAGCAAACCCGCCACAATCGCCTTCGGTCCAACCTTCAAATCCGCTAAGATGTAGGCCACATTCAAAAGGTGAACGATATACGGTTCACCACTTTTTCTTAATTGAGTCTTGTGTTTCTCTGATGCATAAAGAAAAGCTCTTTGAATCAAATCCAAAGCTTCTTTGTCTGGATTCACCGCTCTAACGAGATCGAGAATCGCTTCAATTGTGACCTCTTGTTGTTTTCTTTGCATGGAAACCTATCTTTTAAAAATCGAAGACAAGTCTTCGATTAATCATAATTAACTAAAGTGAAGATTGGATAGCCCTTAAGAACATCACGGCCTTTGAGCGCATCCAATTCGATCAAGAAGGCACAACCCACAACGATGCCACCCAATTGTTCAATCAAACGAATCGTCGCTTCAACGGTTCCACCTGTCGCTAACAAATCGTCGACAATCAAAACGCGTTGACCAGGCTTGATGCTGTCTTTATGAACATGGAGTTCATTCTTTCCATATTCCAAAGCATAACTGTAACTAACCGTTTCACGTGGCAATTTGCCAGGTTTGCGAACAGGCACAAAACCGATCCCCAGTTCAAACGCAACGGGACAACCAAAAATAAAGCCACGGGATTCAGGTCCAACAACGATTTCCGCATTGACTTCACGCGCAAATTGGACGACTTCTTGAGTTGCACTATGAAATGCTTCCCCATCACCCATCAAAGGTGTGATGTCTCTAAATAAAATGCCTTCAATCGGAAAATCTTGAATGTCTGCTATATATTTTTTATAGTCCATACCTATCTCCTGTAACACAACTATTATAGCAAAACACAAATAAATTACAAGAAAACTAGCGTTCCTCAAAGGATTTGATCAATAGCTTCAATTGCCGTCTTGAGCGATAATCATCAATGCTGACTTGAGCCTTGATTGAGTTAAAAACAGGCAAATGTGTCTCATTCATTGTGTCATCAAAAGATACCGCATCCACCATACGTCCAAAGATCATCAATTTGAAACGCAAGCCCATCCGCATGCGTTGTACATCACGAATCTCAACATCTTTGAAATAGAACTCCGGCCACACGAAACCATGTCCAAATGGCCTAAAACGCATACAATCTTCGATCACATCAATATCAAACCACTCCATTCGCATAAGTAAGCTATCATCACGAACTTCAGAAGCATTTAAGTTAAGCACATTTTCATTGATCAGAAACTTAAATTCATTCTCATTTTCCTTCTTCAACTCGATGCCGGCCGCAGCCGCATGCCCACCATACCGCAACAACAAATGTGCAGCAGGTTCAATCAAAGATCGCAGATCGATGCCACCATAAGACCGTGCACTCCCCTTCAATCGTCCTTGGTGCTCATTCAATACAAAAACCGGTTTACGCAACTCACTCGCCAAACGACCTGCTGTGATCCCCACGATGCCTTCATGGAACTGTGGACTGGATAAAACCTGCACTTCTGCTTCATCAATCAAAGATAAGGCCTCAATATACATCGTTTGATTGATTTCTTTACGTCGATCATTGATCCGCAACATCTCTTTCGCAAAGGTTTGAATCGTATAGGGATGTTCCAAGGAAAGATATTCTACCAATTGATTGACATTGACTTGATCCGCTAAACGACCAAAGGCATTGATTTTCGGAACCAACTGAAAAGCAATGTCTTGCTCATTGATAAGCCCAGTTTTATTGAAAAGTGGCTTCAATGTTTCATAGCCATTCTGATTGATCAATTCAATGCCAGCCATCACACAAGCACGGTTAAAACCCCATAAAGGCATGACATCCGCAATCGTCGCAATTGCTGCTAGACTGCACAAATAGGCATCAAAGCCAATCAGATGATGACTTAATTGAAAGCTGAGACCCGAACCACACATATTTTGATCGAATCCATCCAACATATCAGGATGAATCAAATGTGTGCAATCGACTTCTTGCTCAATTTGATGGTGATCGAGAATCAAGCTGATCGCACTGTGTTCGTTTAATAATTTCAGTGCTGCATGTGCACTGACCCCATTATCGACACAAATAAAAAATGAATAACCTTTATCCAATGCTTTCTCAACCGTCGCAACATTCAATCCATAGCCTTCAGTAAAACGATTGGGAATATAGTAACCCACATCTGCACCTAACTTACGTAAGGTCTGAACCATGATGGTCGTCGCAATGATGCCATCCGCATCATAATCCCCACAGACGATCATTTTACGTTTCTTAACGATGGCTTCGCGAATGAGTTCATTTGCTTTAGAAAATAAGTGATGCTCAGAAAACACCAGCTTAGGTGGTGTGTGTAATTCATGAATTTGGTGTTCATTGAGCTGATTAAACACAATCAAAGCGTCAAGTAATGTATTGTTTATCATAAATTAAGTATACCAAAAAAAAGAGCAGGTATTCTGCTCTTAGTCGTTGATTCCGAAGATCGTTAATTCTTCAGGCTCATTATTTTTTGATTTAGGTTTTACTTTAACTACTCTTGGTTTACGATGAACACGCATCCAATACCAGAACTGAGCAGCAATGAAAATCGAAGAATATGCACCGGCAATCAAACCAATCAACATCGCAAAATTAAATGTAAATATCGCACCAGATCCCAAACTGATCAAGAAGACGATTGGAATCAACGTTGTCAATGTATTATACAATGAACGTTGTGCTGTTTCACGCAACGAATTATTTACGATTGCCCTGTAATCTTCTTTGGAGATATGGGGTTTTGACCAACCTTTTACATTTTCGCGGATACGGTCAAAGATAACAATTGAGTCATCCACAGAGTACCCAATGATCGCCAAGATAACCGCAATCAGTTCTGTGTTGACTTCAAGTCTGAAGATTGCAAAGACTGCAAATACGATCAAAACGTCATGGGCCAAAGCCAAGATCGTCGATAAAGCATAATCAAACTCAAAACGAACTGTGATAAAGATCATGATTAGAACCCAAGCTAGAAATGAAAGCAACAAGGCATTGCGAATCAATTCTTGCCCAACAACAGGTGTCACCACACTGTCATTGATCTCTTGGCCATACTTCGCCTCAATCACATTGTTGATTTCATCCAGCTTTGTACGATCCAAAATTTGATTCGTCGTCACATGAGCAATTTTATCGCCCGATAACTGAACTTTGAATTGATCCAAGCCAAAGCCATTAAAATCTGCGATGATAGCATCTTCAGAAACAGCAACATCAGAATTCACCGTAATCTTGGTTCCTGAGGTAAAATCAATGCCCATATTCAACGCACCATTGCCTTGAGCGAGATTGAATATTCCAAGCAAAGCCCCTGCAGTCAAAATAACAACACTCGCTGTTACGAACGGTTTCGACAACTTAACGAAATCAAATCGATTGAACGGACCAAAATAACGTTTTTCTTCACCTTTGCTCAAATCTGGAACATCCTGATTGCGCACACCGAACCAAGTCTTTTTATCATCAAACTTACCTGATTTGATAAGTAAGCCCAATAGGAATTTCGTGAAGAACACATTGATCATCAAAGTTGAAAAGATCGTGACCATAAGCATCGTCGCAAACCCTTTGACAGCTCCAGTCCCATACATATACATCAAGAACGCCGCAATGAACGTTGTGAATTGTGAATCAAAGATCGTACGCCAAGCTAAATGATGACCTTCTTTATATGCGGTTATGAGTGATCTTCCTTTTAATAGTTCATCCTTGATGCGCTCAAAGGTAATGACATTCGCATCGACCGTCATCCCAACCCCAAGCACCAAAGCCGCAATTCCTGGCAATGTGAATACGCCACCCATTGCATTATAAATGGATAAAGTCACAAACACATAGAGAACCAACATCAAGGCAGAGATGATTCCAGGTAAACGGTAAACCGCAATCATGAAAATCATGACGCCTAAAACACCAAGCAGACCCGCAAAACTTGTTTGTGAAAATGCATTCAAACCAAATTCAGCACTGACCACATTCGCATAAATCTCTGTCATTTTGACCGGTAATGAACCTGAATTGATCAAGCTTGCCAACTGACGTGCTTCCTCATCGGTAAATGAACCTTTGATGATCGCATCGCCATTGATGCCTTGATTGACACTCGCAGCTGAAATATATTTAGGACTCTCTTTTTGAGCTTCTGCCAAATAAGAATCCACACCTTCTTCAAAATCCAACCATGTGATGATCAGGTTGTTGCCACTCAACATTTCAGATACATTTTTCGTAAGTTCAAAGAACTTATCTTGATCGGCAATCTTCAAACTGACTACGACAAAACCATTCTCATACGCCAACGAAGCTCCACCTTCAACCAAGATGGTCGCATCTGCCAATAAGTTGTCATTGACATCGCGGAACGTTAGATTCGCTGTCGTCGAAATGATCTTACGTGCTTCCTCTTGATCTGTGACACCCGCCAATTGGATACGAACACGGTTCTCACCTTCTATACTGATTTCAGGTTCATTGACACCCAAGACATCGATACGTTTACTGATACTGGTTGTAACCGCACTCATCTCAGGAAGCTCTGCTCCATCAAT